>NZ_JBEXXX010000029.1:0-104973 GCF_040630635.1 Streptomyces sp. NPDC005761
TAGAATAGATAGTACAAAAAGAGAGCCTCCCCCAGGCGCGCGCCCAACAACCCCCCCCTGGGGGGGGCCCCCCGGCCCCCGCGGGGCCGCCACCCCGCATTGCTGGAACGGTTGCGGACGACTACCAGCGGTACCAACGGCCACGGCGGCCACCCGCTCCGGCAGAACGCATGACGAAGCCGAGCAGCCAGACGGCCAGCACGATCACCGCAACGATCCACAAGGCCTTCAGTGCGAATCCGGCACCGAAGAGAATGAGCGCGAGCAGAAGAACGAGAATCAGGGGAACCATAGTTATCAACCTCCAGAACATCGTGTGCCCCGGCCGCCGCCTTCCATGTATCCGAGATATCGAGTTTGTTCACAGGGAATGCGGGAACGACCTATCATTTGACCGGCGTTCCACCTCGGCCGCCCATTCTTCTTGTTCTCACCTCGTCGCTATTCACATTCCGTTGCGCGAACGCGCCGAGAGCGGGACGCCCAGGACTTCGGAGCGAGCCAGGAGATCCCGGAGAACGCGTCACCGCTTCAACAGCGGGCGACAAGCCCACAGGCGCTCCCGCAGAGCTGAGGCATCTCCCTGAAGCGGCCGTTCCGCTGCTTGACCTTGACACGGTGGCAGGCCCTTCACTGATGCCGAGGAGGTGGTCGGGATGACGACCATGAGACAGGACGCGGGCACGTCGAAAGCGCTGCAGGAGTTGGATCACGGCCGTTCGTCCGTGCGGCTGCGGGCTGCCATGGCCGTCGGCTCCACGCCCGACCCACGGTACGTCGACACGCTCGTCCGGCGATGCGGGATCGAGCCCGACTTCTTCGTCCGCGACATGCTGACCTGGGCGCTCACCCGCCATCCGGTGTCCACGACACTCCCCAGGCTGGTCCGCGAGGTCCGTTCGGAACATGCGCAGGCCCGAAGTCAGGCGCTGCACACCCTGTCCAAGATCGGGGACCGGCAGGCCTGGCCTGCCCTCACACGTGCACTGCTGTCCGACGCCGACGACGGGGTGGCCCGGGCCGCCTGGCGGGCCGCGGTCGTGCTCGTTCCGGAGGGTGAGGAATCCGCCGTGTCCGCGGTGCTCGCGACGCAGCTCGGGCGCGGTGACCGGGAGACACAGTTGAGTCTCAGCCGCGCACTGGGCGCACTGGGCGACGTCATCGTTCCGGTCCTGGACGCACGGGCGACGGATGCCGACCCGAAGGTGCGCGTACACGCCCTCGCCACCCAGCGCCTGCTGCGCGATCCGGACGCCGGATTCGAGTTCGCGATCGAGGAGGCGAAGCGCGTCCTGGTCCTCGGCGAGCACGGCGAGAGACAATAGGACGTGCTGATCGGTGAAGTGGCAAGAAGGTCCGGGGTCAGTGCCCGGATGCTCCGGCATTACGAGTCGCTCGGTCTGGTACGGCCCTGCGGTCGTACGGGCTCCGGCTACCGGGAGTACTCCGGGGAGGACATCCGGCGGGTCTTCCACATCGAGAGTCTGCGGTCGCTGGGGCTGTCGTTGCGTGAGGTCAGACGTGCGCTCGAAGATCCCGGTTTCACACCGTCGGAGCTCGTCGGCGACCTGATGCGTCAGACACGCGAACGCATCGCGGCCGAGGCCGAGCTGCTCACGCGGCTGCGCCGGATCGATGCGGCGGGCCCCGTCGGCTGGGACGGCGTCCTCCAGGTCGTCGCGCTTCTCCAGGCCCTGGGTTCGACGAGCGCCGACGCGCGTCAACGGGCGGCCCTGGCCTCGGCCGACGAAGTTCCGTTGCCGGTGGAGGCCCTGGTCGAGGCAGCGCTGCGGGAGACCGAGCCGAACGTGGCCGGAGCCATTCGCTGGGCCCTGGCCCGGTCCGGCGACGGCGGTCCCGCGCTGCTGGCGCGGGGCCTCGGCTCGCCGGTGGCGGAGGTACGGGAGCGTGCCGTCCGTTCGCTCGCCGAGATGCCGGGTGATGAGGCGATCGCGGAGCTGCGGCACGCCCTCGCGAACTCCGACAGCGCGGTCCGGGGGTATGCGGCTCTGGCCCTCGGGGCACGTGGGGAGACGGCTGCCGTCCCGACCCTCATCGACATGATCGTGGAAGGAAGGAACGACACCGACGCGGCCGATGCCCTGAGCGTGCTGGCGAGCGACACCGTGATGGCGGACCGGATCGCGGCCGGACTCGTCGACCACCTCGCTCGTGAGGCCACCGGAGCGCCCGCACGCGGTCGGCTGACCCAGGCTCTGGCCGGCGTGCCGGGGGCGGCGGCGTCATGTGCCCTCGTGGAGCTGTCGCGTGACGGTGACCGTGCCGTCGCGATGACCGCCGCCTACCTCCTTCGGCTGCGCGACGCGCGGTGACGCCAGAGGACTCGCTCGGCGCCACCGTCCCGTTCGGGCGAAGCGCGGCGCAGGTCGACCACGACGTCAAGAGGCCCCCGGCGTGCGGCGTACGACCTCGTCGCAGACCGGTTCGTACGCCGGGAAGGCTCGCGGGCGATGGCGTCGCCCGGTGCGAACCCTCCCGGTGTCGGGGCGGTGACGGTCGATTTCCCGGCCGCCCCGTGCGCCGGGGCGCGGCTCAGGACAGCAGCTCGACGTACCCGTCCGTTCCGTGCACGCGGATCCGCTGCCCGTCCCGGATCAGGCGGGTGGCCTGCTCCACGCCCACGACGGCGGGCAGACCGTACTCCCGGGCGATCACCGCTCCATGGGTCATGACACCGCCCACCTCTGTCACAAGGCCGGTGATCCCGACGAACAGCGGCGACCAGCTGGGGTCGGTGAAGGCCGTGACCAGGATGTCGCCCGCTTCGAGGTCGGCCTCCGCCATGTCCAGGATGACGCGGGCCCTGCCCTCGACGGTCCCGGCGGAAACGGGGACGCCGACAAGGGCACCGTCCGGTACGTCGTCGCGCCGGTACGCCCCGGTGAGGGCCTCGCCGTCCGATGTGAGGACCCGGGGCGGGGTGAGCGCGTGGTACGACCGGAACGCCTCCTTGCGTCGCCGGATGAGCTGGTCGTCCGCCCGGTTCGAGCGCACGACGTCGTGGAACTCCTGGAACGTCAGATAGAAGACGTCCTCCTTCTCACGGAGCACGTGGTCCTGGACGAGGCGCTCGGCCTCTCCCAGCAGGGCCTGCTTGTAGACGAAGGACCGGCTGACGATGCCGTACTTCGGGTACTCCCGGTAACCGATGAAGGTTCTGACCCGGTCGATCATCCGCTCGGTCTCGGCCGCCTTCCGGTCACCGTCCGGCAGGGTCCGCAGGCGTGACAGCACGTCCTGCTCCTTCTTCCGGGCCTTCTGCCGCCCCTCCTCGAAGCGCCGCTCGGCGGCGCCCGCCTCGAAGTTCCTCACGTTGTCGAGGATCACGGGCACGAGTGTGGCCGGGCACTCGCGCCAGCGTGGCCGCGTGATGTCGATCTCGCCGACACAGCGCATGCCGTAGCGGTCGAGGTAGGCCTCGATGGCGTCGCGCGCTCCGGCCCCGCCCGCGAGTTTCGCCATCCCGTCCAGGAAGTCCTCGTCCTCGACGTCCTGCAAGTACGCCACCAGCTCCGGGAAGGGGCGTACCGCGTCCGCGACGGCGAGCAGCTCCAGACCCATCTCCGACGTGACGTTGCCGGGGGCGGACAGCGTGAGCGTGTCAGCTGCGTTCTTCTCGCCCAGCCACTCCCGCAGCTTGTCGTTGAGCCACCAGGTGGCCTCCATCCCCGCCATGATCACCTGAATGCTCAGCGGGTCGGCGAGGACTCGCTTGTGCTCGTCGAAGGCTTCCAGCAGGAAGTCGAACAGCGCCGGTCCGGTCTTCGTCCGGATGCCGCGCTCCAGGGCGGTGACGGATGCCCGGCTGCGCTCGATGAGTTCGGTGACGATGGCCGGATCGGTCTCGATCGGGGCGGGTGCCCCGCCGGCCGACGGCCCGCCGGGCACGGTGTCCGGGAGCGACGGGACGAAGTCGTCGCGTTCGAGCACGGTCTCCAGCGCGTCCCTGACCAGCGGATCACCCTTCCCCATGAGGTCCAGCAGCGCGGCGCGGCTCGCCGGTGAGGCCAGGCGCCTGGTGACGTCGACGAACAGCCTCCCGCCGGCCTCGTGCATGGCCACCATGGCCGTCAGCTGCCAGATCGACAACCCGAGGGGCTTCATGGGGTCGGTCATCATCTGCTGATGGCTTACGGAGACGTAGAGGTGGTTCTCCTCGTCGTCGCTCTCGGGGACGGGGAACAGTGTCGTGATCGGCCGGCTCTGAACGATGTGGAAGCCGTCGTCGACCAGGCACCATTCAATGTCCTGGGGGCAGCCGAAGTGGGCTTCGATGCGTCGTCCGAGCCGCACGAGGTGCAGCACCTGGGCATCCGTCAGCGCGGGCTGCTCCTGCCGCTGCGCGTCGATCGTCACCTCCTGCGTGCCACCGGCGGGCAGAGCGAGAACGGCACGCCGTTTGGCGGCGATCGCCCGGTCGACGACTTCGTCGTCCCGCACCTTGAAGACGTCCGGGTTCACCAGGCCGGAGACCAGGGCCTCACCGAGGCCGAAGCCGGCGTCAACGGTGGCGACCTTCCGATTGCCTGTGACGGGGTCGGCCGTGAACAGGATGCCGGACGCCTGGGGGAAGACCATCTGCTGCACGACCACGGCCATGTGAACCGTTCGGTGGTCGATGCCGTTGCGTCGGCGGTAGATCACGGCCCGCTCGGTGAACAGGGAGGCCCAGCACCGGCTGATGTGCCGGAGGATCGCCGCCGGACCGACGATGTTCAGGTAGGTGTCCTGCTGCCCGGCGAAAGAAGCCGTCGGCAGGTCCTCCGCCGTCGCGCTGGACCGGACGGCGTACGCGGCCTGCTGGCCGAGCCGGGTGAGCGTGCGGGTGATCACTGCCGCGAGATCGCCCGGAACGGCGGCCTCTTCGATGCTCCGGCGGATCTGCGCGCTGAGCGTGCGGATCGCCTCCCGGTCGTCCGCGCCGAGGCGCGACAGCTGGTCGATCCGGTCATTGATCTCCGGCGCTTCCGCCACCATTCGCCGGAAGGCGTCCGTCGTCACGCAGAAGCCGTCCGGCAGGCTGATGCCTTCGATACGCGACAACGCGCCGAGTTGGGCACCCTTGCCGCCGACGAGCGCGACCTGCGTCTCGTCGACCTCCTGAAGTGTCCGCACGTACTGCTCGGTCACTGCCATGCCTCCGAAGCAGCCTCGTCGCACCGCACCGGATGTGCCGATCGAATCACAGGCGCCTCCACACGCGTCGAACCTCTTGTCAGCCGCGACCTCGTCACCGGCTCTCCTTCCTCTGCCGTCCAGGGCGGCGCGCACCCGCGCACGGCCGCCCCGAGCGCTCTCTGCCGTACTGCCGCACCCACCGATCCTCCGGTGTCACCGCGTCCCCCATACACCAACGACACACGCACGTCGTGCCCCATTTCCGCAGGTTGTGGCCTCGGCCGACGATTGTGCGTCACCACCCGGGCCTTGCCGCAAGCCCCCCAGTGCGCTATACGTTAGGAGTGGCGAGGAGAGGGTTCTTCTCGCCACTGTCTGTTTCCGCGGTGTGCGTTCCTCCACCGAGTATTGACGTGAACACGCCTTGACTGGGGCCCGCTCTCCCCCGCACCTTTGCTGGGCGGATCTTTCCCAGGGGGGTACATGAACAGCAAGGTCCTCGGCGCGGCCACGGTCCTGTCCCTCTTGGCTGTGGTGGGCGCATCACCGGCGCCCGCTTCCTCCGAGCCGCGTCCGGCGCCGGGTCCCGTTCGCGCCCTGCCGCTGGGCGCTGTCGGGCTGACCGAGACGCGCAGCGCGCGGACGCTGCAGCCCGGCGTCACCCTCACCCGGATCGTGCGCGGTGCCGACGCCCCGGCGCTCCCGTGGACGGTCGAGATGTCCATACCCGGCGGCGCCACCTCGCCGGACCCCGACGCGCCGCCCGCGGCGCTCAAGGACCGGCCGAGTGCGGATGAGTTGGCCGCAGACATCGAAGGGGACGGCTTCGACGCCCGGTCCGAGCAGGTCATGACGCCGGCTGTCGCCGACTATGCCGGCGGGTCGCTCGGGTGGCGCGTCCGGGTCGGGCAGTTCGACTCCCAGTCCGCCGCAACGGCCGAACTCAGCCGGCTGAGAAGAGCCGGGTATGCCGGATCCGCCGTGTACACCGGCTGGGACGGCGATCCCACGGACCGCGGTCCGTGGCGGATCGACGTGCTCACCATCGACCCGGCCCGGTTCCGCGGCGGACTCGAGGCGTCGTACGGTCCCGATCTGGAGAACCGTGAGAGGACCAGTGAGCTGGCGGCCGCGGCCGGCGCGACCGCGGGGATCAACGCCGGCTTCTTCGTACTCGATCCGAAAGCGGGCGCACCGGGTGATCCGGCCGGTGTCGGTGTCTACGACGGCCGGCTGCTGAGCGAACCGGCGAACGGGCGCCCCGGTCTGGTGATACGCCGCGACGGCCGGCACAGTACGGTCGCCCGGCTCACCTGGGAGGGAAGGGTCGTCGGCCGGGAGGCGTCGCAGGCGCTGGACGGAATCGACCGCGTTCCGGGTTTGATCAGGAACTGCGGCGGCACGGAGGACGACACCCCGACCTCGCTGCCCCTGCACGACGTCACCTGCTCCGACCACGACGAACTCGTCGCCTTCACCCCCGACTACGGACGCCTGACGCCGAGTGGCGAGGGCGCCGAGGCCGTACTGGACACCCGCGGCCGGGTCCTGGAGGTGCGGTCACCACGTGGCGGGCCGCTGCCCGAGGGCGGCGGCTCCGTTCAGGCGACCGGCAGCCGTGTCGCGGAGTTGACCGCCCTCGCTCAGGTCGGCCGGCCCCTGCGCGTCGAGAAGACGTTGCGGGACGGCAACGGCCGCAAGGTCGTGCCCTCGCCGACGACCGGCATCCTCAACGGCGGCCCCGAACTGGTCCGCGACGGCCGCCCGCACGTGACGCCCGCCGCCGACGGGATGGTGCAGTCCGGCAACCCGAGCTTCTACTACGGCTGGATGCACAAGCGCAATCCACGCACGCTGGCCGGGGTGGACGCCGCAGGCAGGACCGTTCTGGTCACGGCGGACGGGCGCGCCACCGACGCCCTGGGGCTGAGCATCCCCGAGAGCGCCACGGTGGCGCGGGCGCTCGGCCTGCGTGACGCGGTCAATCTCGACGGCGGAGGGTCGACCACCATGGTGGCCGACGGCGACGTGATCAACGATCCGTCCGACGCGGCGGGTGAACGTCCCGTTGGAGACGCACTGCTGATCCTTCCCGACCGCGACTGACCGGGCCGGGACCGGGAAACCCCGGCCCGCGACCGTCCACAGTCCATGACAGGAGTCGCCATGACCGTCGTTCCGATCCGAACAGCACGCCTCCTGCTCATGGTTGGCGCACTGCTGTTCGCGCTGGTGTCCAATCCGCTGCCGGCCGCCGCGAGGACGAGCGGCCCCGGTTCGTCCCGGGGTGCCGAGGTCGTCGGCGTCACTCAGGTGGCCGACCGGCAGGTCGACCTGTCGGTTCGTTCACCGGCGCTCGGCGGCCGGACGGTGAAGGTGCGGCTGCTCACGCCGGACGGCTGGGATCCGGGCGACCGGAGCCGGCGCCGGCCGACCCTGTGGCTGCTGCACGGTTGCTGCGGGGATTACACGTCGTGGACCGCCCGGACCGACGTCGCCCGGACCGAGAGTCTGCGCGACGTCCTCGTGGTCATGCCGGAGGCCGGCTGGAACGGCTGGTACAGCGACTGGTGGAACTACGGCCTGGGCGGTGACCCGGCATGGGAGACCTTCCACACCAAGGAGTTGCCTCTCCTGCTCGAACACGACTGGGGGGCGAGCAGCAATCGCGTCGTGGCGGGACTCTCGATGGGTGGCCAGGGCGCCCTGCTGTACGCCGCCCGGCACCCCGGCATGTTCAAGGCTGCCGCCTCGTACTCCGGCTCCGTGCACCCGCTGCTCGACGACGAGTCGGTGAACCGCATCATGGGGTTCTTCGCCGGTCAGGACAACGACCCCCTCAGGGTCTGGGGCGACCCGGTCGCGCAGCGCGATGTGTGGGAGGCACACGACCCGTTCCACCTGGCCAAGCGCCTCAGGTCGATCCCGGTCTACCTGTCCTGCGGGGACGGCACGACCGGCCCCCTGGACGCGCCCGGCAGCACCAGCGCTCTGGAGGCCGACTTCGGCCGGCAGAACCAGGCCCTTGCGGGCGAGCTGGAACGCCGTGGCGCACGGCACGTGGTCACCCATTTCTACGGTCCGGGCACGCACGGCTGGCCCTACTGGGAGCGTGAGTTGCACGCGTCGCTGCCGATGCTGCTCGACGCCCTGGCGGCCGGCCGGTGAGCCGGTTCGGACGCCTGGGCCCGCCCCCGTAGCGGCCGGCGCCCCGCCGTCGGCCACGACGCACACCGGTCGCGCCTCGCGCCGTGCACGGTCCGGGCGGGTGGCCGATCGTAGGGTGACGCGGGTGATCGTTCGTGAGGGTGCGGTGAGAACAGGCAGTGGCCGGCGCCCCGGCTACCTGTCCGCGGCTGTGGTGTTCGCCATCGGGATGGCCGGGACCACACTTCCCACTCCCCTGTACGGCCTCTATCAGCAAGAGATCGGCTTCTCCGAGCTGATGGTGACGGTCGTGTTCGCCGTGTACGCCCTGGCGGTGATCACCGTGCTGATGCTGGTGGGCAACTACTCCGACACGGTCGGCCGCAGGCCCGTGCTGCTGTGTGCCATGGCCCTGTCGGCAGCGAGCGCGGGATGCTTCCTGCTGGAGAGCGGGCTGCCGCTGCTCTTCGCGGGACGCCTGCTGTCCGGTGGCGCGGCCGGCCTGCTGAGCGGCGCGGCAACCGCGGCGGTTCTGGAACTTGCCCGCCCGGGGCAGAAGGCGCGGGCCGGATTCGCCGCTACCGCGGCGAACATGGGAGGGCTGGGCTGCGGGCCGCTGCTGTCCGGTCTGCTCGCCGAGTACACACCGTGGCCGCTGGCGTTGCCGTTCTGGGTTCACCTGGGCCTGGTGGTGGTCGCATGCGGGATCACCTGGCGTCTGCCGGAGACCGTGACGCACCCTCGGCGCTGGCCACGGCCGTCGCCCCAGGGCGTGGCGGTTCCGCCCGAGGTGAAGGGGGTATTCGCCCGCGCCTCGCTGGCCGCGTTCGCGGGATTCGCCCTGCTCGGGCTGTTCACCGCGGTCGCGCCGAGCTTCGCCACGCAGACATTGGGCGTGGACAACCTGGCGGTGACCGGAGCAGTCGTGTTCTCCGTATTTCTGGCTTCGACCCTCGGACAGTCACTGAGCGGGCGGATCGGCCCGCGCTCCGCCCTGCCGCTCGGATGCGCCGCTCTCGTCGTCGGACTGCTGCTGGTGGCGTCCTCGCTGATCGCGGAATCCCTGCCGCTGCTCGTCCTCGGCGCCCTGTTCGGCGGAACCGGCCAGGGTCTGTCTTTTCGCGCGGCACTCACGCTGGTCAGCGACGCCGCTCCCGCCACGCATCGGGGCGGCACCATCTCGGCGTTCTTCGTCGTCGCGTACACCGGCATCTCGGTGCCGGTCGTCGGTGTCGGCGCCCTGGCCACGGGGTTGGGCCTGCGCGAGGCCGGCCTGATCTTCACCGGCTGCGTCATGTTGCTGGCGGCGGGTGCGGGAACCTATTCCGCCCTGCGGCCGCCGCCGCGCGCGTAGCCGCATCCGGTGGGCGAAGCCTCGGCCGTGGCCCCCTTCGCGTACACGTGCCACAGCGGTGACCGGGACGCTGAAGGCCGCGGTCACATGCTGACCGCGGCCTTCCGGTTGCCGGGGGTGCCCGGCGGCTCAGTGCGCGACGGCGGGGATCTTCAACTCCTCCTGAGTGCCTTCCGTGGCGTGCGAGGCGGCCGCCGGGCCACCCTGGTGGCCGGCCTTGATCATGGTCAGTGCGATGCCCGCGGCAAGCACCAGGATTCCGACTGCCCACCAGGTCGCGCTGGAGTATCCCTCCACCATGGCCTGTGCCTGCACCAGTTTCTGTGCGGCCGGAGTCGTCGCACCCGCCGCGTGCGCCGTGAGGTAGGCGGTCGTGGCCGAGGCCGCGATGGTGTTCAGGAGCGCTGTGCCGATGGCGCCGCCCACCTGCTGCGAGGTGTTGACCATCGCGGAGGCGACCCCCGCGTCACGCGGCTCGACGCCATGAGTGGCGAGCGACATCGCGGGCATGAACGCCGTGCCCATCCCGAGCCCGAGCAGCAGCAGGCCGGGCAGCACGAGACCGGCGTACGAGCTCCCGATGTCCATCTGGGTCAGGAACAGCATTCCGGCCGCGGCGGTCAGGAAGCCCGGGCCCATGAGCAGGCGCGGGGGAACCCTGGTCATCAGCCGTGCGCCGATCTGGGTGGAGCCCGTGATCATGCCGGCGACCATCGGCAGGAAGGCCAGGCCGGTCCTGATCGGCGAGTAGCCCTGGACGATCTGCAGGTAGTAGGTGAGGAACAGGAAGGTGCCGAACATCGCGATGACCGCGAGGCCGAGCGAGAGGTAGACACCCCCGCGGTTGCGGTCGGCCGGTACGCGCAGTGGCAGCAGCGGAGCCTTGACCCTGGCCTCCGTGACCAGGAACGAGCCCAGCAGCACCGCCGAGGCGACGAACATGCCGATCGTCAGCGTGTCGGACCAGCCGGCCGATTCCGCACGGGTGAATCCGTAGACCAGGGCGACGAGGCCCAGGCTGGAGAGCACCACGCCGGGGATGTCGAGCGGCGAGCGGTTGCGGCCACCGGCCGGCTCACGGATCACGAAGTACGCGCCCAGGGCGGCGACGATCGCGAAGGGGACGTTGACGAAGAAGGTCCAGCGCCAGTTCAGGTACTCGGTGAGGGTGCCGCCGAGGATGAAGCCAACGGCGCCGCCGCCGCCGGCGATCGCACCGTAGATACCGAACGCCTTGGCGCGCTCCCTGGCCTCGGTGAACGTCACGGCGAGCAGCGAGAGCGCGGCGGGTGCGAGCAGCGCGCCGAAGACGCCCTGCAGGGCCCGGGCGCCGAGCATCATGGCCTCGCCCTGGGCGGCGCCGCCGATCACGGAGGCGGTGGCGAAGCCGGTCAGGCCGACGAGGAAGGCCCGCTTCCGGCCCCAGAGGTCGGCGATACGCCCGCCGAAGAGCAGTAGGCCACCGAAGGCCAGGGCGTAGGCGGTGATGACCCACTGCCGGTTTCCGTCCGAGATTCCCAGGTCCTGCTGGGCGGACGGCAGCGCGATGTTCACGATGGTCGCGTCGAGCACGACCATCAGCTGCGCCAGGGCTATGAAGATCAGCGCCTTCCAGCGCCTCGGGTCGGGCCCGGCTTTCTGGGCGGAGACAAGTGTTTCGGACATGGGGGTACCCACTTCGGGACTCAATTCGGGACTGAACAAGGAGAACGGGGGCTGCCTGCGGAGCCTGCTTCCGCGCGCTCCGGGCGGTGCTGGGTCAGGCCGCGTCGCAGGCGGTGACGGGGTGTCGGCATCGAGCGGTCTCGGTGAGGGCGGGCGGGCCGTATGCCATATCGAGGGGGCCGGTACCGCCTGCCGGGGCCGCCCCGGCGTCGATCCGGTCATGGATCGCGCCGTCGAGAGTGGCGTCGATGCCTTCGAGGAGGTCCTGGAGGTCGTCCGTCGTGCGCGGGCCGATGGTCTTGGAGGTGACCCCGGGATGGGTGATCGCGAGGGCCACCGCCAGGTGCGACATCCTGATGCCGGTCCGGCCCGGCGTGCGGTACTTCATGCGTCCTCTCCCTCCCTGGGCTGCCGCTCGCGGCTCCGGCTAGAATGAAACCGGAACACCGTTCAGCAACGACAATACGGAACATTGTTCCGGAGCGCAAAGGGAAACCATTCCATGTCTGATCGCCCCACCGAGGCGCCGGTCGCCCGCCGCGTGCGACCCGACGTCCAACGCAACCTCGACGCCCTGCTGACCGCAGCCGCCGAGATCTTCGCGTCGGACGGCGTGGAAGCCCCCGTGCGGCGGATCACCGCCCGCGCCGGGGTGGGGGCGGGCACCCTCTACCGCCACTTCCCGCAGCGCTCCGACCTCATCACCGCCGTGTTCCGCCACGAGGTCGACGCCTGCGCCGAGGCGGCCCCCTCCCTCGCGGAGCAGCACGAGCCGGTCGAGGCCCTCACCCTGTGGCTTCAGCGCTTCGCACAGTTCGTCGCGACCAAACGCGGCCTGAAGAGCGCTCTGCACTCCGGCGACCCCGCCTACGAGAGTCTGCCCGCCTACTTCCAGCAGCGCTTCCTCCCCGTCGTGACGGAGCTGCTGGACACCGCCGCCGCAACCGGCGCGATCCGCGCCGACATCCCCCCGTACGACCTCCTGCGCGCCATCGGTGATCTCGTCTCGCCGGACGACCAGGGCTACACGCAGCGCATGATCACCCTGCTCGTCAACGGCCTCCGTTACGGCACGGACGGCGGCCGCCCCCTGACCGCGGGCGGCGAGTCCGGCTGACCGGCCCCGGGACCGGAGACGTGACGAAGTCGCACGTGCCCGAAGAGACGCTGTCGGCGAGCATTCGCGTGTTCATCGCCCTCGCCCCGCCCGACCCCGCGAAGGAAGAGCTGGTCCGGGAACTTCGGCCTGCGTACGGCACGCATCCGCGCATGCGGTGGAATCGCGTCGAGGACTGGCACATCACCCTTGCGTTCCTCGGTGAGCTACCTGTCGGCACGGTCCCTCTCCTGCGCCCGCCACTCGCACGTGTCGCAGCGGCGCACCTCTCGCCGCGCCTTACGCTGCGGGGCGGCGGAGGCTTCGACGACCGGGTGCTGTGGACCGGAATCGACGGAGACCTGGGCGGGCTGCACGAGCTCGCCGCCGATGTGCGCGCCGCGGTCAGGGACTGCGGAATCGTGTTCGAGGAAAGGCCCCTGCGACCGCACCTCACGCTTGCCCGCGCCCGCCGAGGAGACCGCTCCTCCGTGTCGGAGATCGCGGCAGGGCTCGCCGGGTTCACCGGCCGCCCATGGGCCGCCGAGCGTCTGCACCTGGTCGGCAGCAACGCCGCCCGGAGCAGCGGGCCGATCCACTATCGCGACATCACGGCGTGGCCCCTCGGCGCCGGCGACCGCGGTGACACATCTTCAGCACCTCGGCCTGCTATGGACGGACACGATTCGGCGCACCCGCCCGCGGGCAGCGCACACGAGGGTTGAGCCCGGAATCCGGAAGCCGGAGCGGCCGAGCCGGTCACCGTGCCGTCCGGTCACCGCGCCGGCCGGTCACCGTGCCGGCCGGTGCGCCCCGGGGGAAATGAGTGTGCCTCGGAGTGCGGCCCGCGTTACAGTCGATCACATGAACGTCACCGGCCTCACCATCACCGCGACCGCGCGAGCGACCAGCTCGCCGGTTGCCGCCGTCTGACTTCCCCTCCCCCGGCGACCGGAAACGGTCCGTCGGCAGTGCCGTGGCGCCTTGGGCCCCGGCCGGGTGACTGAACGGTTCCGTTCTCCGGTGCCTCCCCCGCTGTTTCGCGAAGGAGCCATCCCATGAACACGGAACAACTGGTCCGTACGTTCGTCGAGTACTTCGAAGAGCGCGGTCATCACCGGATCGTCGGCTCGACGCTGCTGCCGCCACCGGGTGACCCGGTGCTGTTCACCACTTCCGGAATGCACCCGCTCACTCCTTACCTGGAGGGCCGCCCCCACCCGCTGGGCCGGCGGCTGGTCAACGTACAGCGTTGTCTGCGCACCACGGATCTGGAAGAGATCGGCGATGCCACTCACCTGACGGTCTTCGAGATGCTCGGTACCTGGTCGCTCGGCGACTACGAAGGACCGCTCAGCCTCGACTGGGGGTACGGGCTCCTCACCGAAGGCCTGGGAATCGACCGCAGCCTCCTGCACGCCACCGTCTACGCCGGCGACAGCCAGTGCGAACAGGACACCCCTTCCCTCCAGCTGTGGCAGGACCGCGGAGTCCCCGTCGAGCTCACCGTGGAGGACAACTGGTGGTCCAACGGAGCCACTGGACCGTGCGGCCCCGACTCCGAGATCTTCCTGTGGAACGGTGACGGCCCGCCCCGGTCGACGCCCACCCAGGACGACCGCTGGGTGGAGGTGTGGAACCACGTGATGATGAGGCACCGCCGGCTCGACGACGGTTCCCTTCGCCCCCTTCCCCAGCGGAACGTCGACACCGGGCTCGGCCTGGAGCGACTGGCCTCCCTGCTCCAGGGCAAGTCGTCCGTGTTCGAGTCCGACCTGTTCGAGCCGTGGCGTCGCCTCGTTCCACCCCTGTGGCGTCTGGACGAACCGTCGCTGCGTCTGGTCTGCGATCATCTGCGCTCAGCCGTCGTGGTGCTGGGCGACGGAGTGCGCCCGGCCAACACCGGACGGGGCTACGTACTGCGCCGCCTGGTACGACGGGTCCTCACCGTGTTGTGGCGGGAGGATCCCTCGTACGGTCTCGCCGACCTGCCGGACGACCTGGTCCGGCACACCCTGGACCACTTCCGGCAGGAGCTTCCCAAGGCCGACGTACAACAGGTGCTGCTGGACGAGGAGCGCCGGTTCAAGCTGCTCATGGAGCGCGGCCGGCAGGTTCTCGCCCGCCCGCGGTTCCGAGGACTGCTCACCGACGACGACTTCCACTATCTCCACGACACCCATGGTCTGCCTCGTGACCTGATCACCAGCCTGCGCCGAGGCTGACGAGCACGGCACCGGGTGGGAAGGGCATCCAGGCAGCCGTCCCCCACCCGGTGCCGCGGGCCGCGCACGTCCGGAGCGGCCCGGAAGTGCGCAGCGCTGCGCACCGTGCGCCTCGCCCGGCAGCACGCTCGTGACCCGCCCGGAAACGGCGCGGCTGCCGTGGCCCTCGGTGGCCCTCGCGCCTCAGCAGTCGGCGGGCACAGCCCCTCGGCATCGGCCCGACTGCCATCCGGCGCACGGCCGTTGCGTACGTCGTCGTACGTCGTCGGACCCGGGAGGGCCACGTCCCGCCGGGGACAGGCACACTGTCCGTGTGACGACACTGAGCAAGGGCGCCAACATGCCGGTGACGGCCTCCACCGTCAGAGCCGTCCTGGGCTGGTCGCCCGGTTCCGGCGTGCCGGACGTGGACGCTTCCGCGCTGCTGCTGACCAGTGGCGGACGGGTCCGCTCCGACGACGACTTCGTCTTCTACAACCAGCCGCGGCACGCGTCCGGTGCCGTGCGTCATCTCGGCAAGCAGGCGTCGTCCGACGCGCTGGAGGTCGCTCTCGGTGCGGTGGGGCCAGACATCGAGCGGGTCGCGCTGTGCGCTTCGGTCGACGGTGGGACGTTCGGGCAGGTGCCCGGCCTTCACCTGCGGCTGCTCGATGCCGCGTCCGGTGTCGAATTGGCCCGCTTCGACATGGAGGCCGGCGCGGAGACCGCCTATGTGAGCGGCGAGCTCTACCGGCGCGACGGCGGGTGGAAGTTCCGCGCCGTCGGCCAGGGTTACACAAACGGACTGGCCGGTCTGGCGACCGACTTCGGAATCAGTGTCGACGAGGAGCAGCCTGCCGCTGTGCCGCCGTCACCCCGTCCCTCGCCCGCCCCGTCCCCAGTCGCCGCGCCGTCCGCACCCGGCCGGGACGAACCGTCGATCCGGCTCACCAAGGGTGAGGAGAATCTTCCGGTCGACATGCGCAAGCGGCTGTCCCTGCGCAAACAACAGGTCGCCGTCAGTCTGACGAAGCACGGTCTGACCCGGCTGACGGCACGCGTCATCCTCGTTCTCGACGCGTCCGGATCGATGGGCGGCCTCTACACGCGCGGCACCGTCGCCGGTGTCACCGAGCGGATGGCTGCCGTCGCGGCCCAGCTCGACGACGACGGGGAGATGCAGGCCTGGACGTTCGCCAGCAATCCTGCCCGGTTGCCCGACCTCTTGATCGGTGAACTGCCCACGTGGCTGGAGATGCACGTGCGCGTGGGTCAGGTCAGCCTCTTCGGCCGCAAGAAGCCGCCGAAAGGGCTGCGTCCCGGACAGGTCGACATGCGAGCGGTCGGGATCCAGAACGAGGAGCAGAAGGTCATTGCCGAAGTGCGTGCCTTCGTGCGCGACAACCCGGTGCCCGACCCGACCCTCGTCCTGTTCTTCTCGGACGGAGGGGTGTACCGCAATGACGAGATCGAGCGGGAGTTGCGTGCGGCGGTGGAGGAGCCCGTCTTCTGGCAGTTCATCGGCCTCGGCAGGTCGCAGTACGGTGTGCTGGAACGCTTCGACACCTTGCCCGGCCGACGGGTCGACAACGTCGGCTTCTTCGCTGCGGACGACATCGAGAAGGTCCCGGACGCGGAGCTGTACGACCGGCTCCTGTCGGAGTTCCCGTCCTGGCTGAGGGAGGCCCGGCAGCTCGGCATCCTGCGCTGAACGTGCGTGCCGGTCCGCTCGCCCCTGGAGGAAGGACGAGGCGCCGCCCGGAGACGGCGCCACCGGAGGCCGCGCGCGCGGCCTCCGGCCCCGGAGCCTCCCGTACGTGCGTGAGCGGCACCGTCCGCCGGTCGCTTACGGCTTCACGACGGTGCCGCCGAACGTCACGACGAGGCGGCCGTCCGCAGCGAACGACCAGCCCAGGGCTCCGTCGTAGGAGGAGCACCGGGAGCCGTTCGCCCCGGTCCAGAACTGGTTGGAGCCGTCGGCGTCACCGACCGTCTTGTCGTTCGACCCGCTGCCACTGCGGCAGGAGGTGTTGTTCCGGTACACGGAGGTGCCCTTGTCGAAGGAGAAGTTTCGCTCCTCGTTGTCTATGCCGACGTTGTCCGACACCGTCATCGAGCCGGGGTTGCTGTTGTACGTGAATCCGTGATGCCCGTTGCCGTAGGCGATGTTGCGGCGCACGATGTGGTCGACCTCGATGCCGTCGCCGCCGAGCTTGAAGCCGTTGCGGTCTCCATCGGCGTTCACGGTTCCGTCCGAGAGCGTGCCGTTGCTGTAGGAGAGGGAGTCCTCGATGGTCACCGGGCCGATGGGGCCGGTCTCGTTCTTCGTGTAGAGGTCCCAGCCGTCATCGATGTTGTTGTGGGACACCGTGTAACGGAAGACGTTTCCGGGGCCGGAAGTGAGCTTGGGGGCGAAACCGTCGGCGTCCTCACCGTCGGAGTCGGCGTTGTCGTGCGACTCCGAACTCAGGATGAGGTTGTTGGCGGGCCACTCGTCGTCGGGGGTGGTCGAGGCGATCCGTGAGATCTGCAGCCCCGAGTCATGATTGAAGCGCGTCACGACTCGCTCGACGATGTTGTTGCTGCCGCCGACGAAGATCCCGTTGTCACCGGCGTGCTCGACGATGATTCCGTCGATGTGCCAGAAGTCCCCGTTCACGGCCAGCCCGCGGTTGGCCGGGTCCTCGCTCATCTCGGCGAAGTTCAGCACCGGGGTCTCCCCCGGGTAGGCGGCCAAGGTCGTGCGGGCACCCGACGAGCCGCTGTTGCCCGGCGGGATGGTGACCGTCTGTGCGTAGTGGTACGTCCCGCCGCGCAGGTAGACCGTGCCGCCGGAGTCGACGCGGCTGATGGCGGAGGCCAGCGTCGTCGGATCCGCCTCTGTTCCGGCTGCGTCGTCGGTGCCGTCGGGTGCCACGTAGAGGGCTGTGGCGTCCAGGGCGGCGGAGGCCGTCACCGTCTCGCTGCCGGCTGCGCCGAGGACGGGCAGGCATGTCCCCGAGCCCGCGCCGGAGCTCGTGCAGGCGGCGGTCGGTTCTCCGGCCCGGTGCAGGGTGGGGGCGGCCTGCGCGGTCGCGCCCGACACGGCGGCAAGCGAGCCGGCCAGCAGGCTGACGCATGCGATAACGGGTTTGATCTGCATCGTTCGACTCCAGGTGGGGTTGGTTCGTTCGACGAGTTCGTGCGGCGAAATCGTGCGGTCGCTCGGTCCGCCTCTGAGTGGGGTGGCAGATCGAGCAACTGCGTTGCGGGGAAGACGTTTTCGGCGCGACACGACCGGGGCACCCTCTTCTTCCGAAACCCCAGTCGTGGCACCGTGAGTGTTCGAGTCCTTGAACAACTCACGCGGAGAGGATCCCCCCCCGCGAGCCGCACAAGCGCTTTCTACTGACCATAGAATGCCATCATGTTCACGTCAATGAACATGTACATGAAACACAGTCATGTTCGTGAACATGAACTGCGCATGGAAAGCGGTCGGCGGCATGCGCGATTGCCACGGGGCGGCCGAGGGTCTTCCCCGACCGCGACCGGCCGCCACGCCTCGCGTGGCATCATCCGGCCGTCGCCACGGTGTACGCCGATCCCCGTCGCCTGACGTCGCCTCAGGTCGCGTACGGTGCGGCCGGTTCAGGTGTCAGGAGCTCTCAGCCGCTTCACGGACGTCGCCGCCCGGCGCCAGCGCGCCGAGCCCGAACAGGTCGATGCGCTGATCGATCAGCGCATCGGCTCACGAGACGTCGAGGTAGTTGTCCTGGCGCAGTGGCCGGATGCCTGCGAGGTCCTGAGCGACGAGGAGACCCGCGCGCGATACTGCCGCCGGCAGCTGACCTCGAACGCGAGCCCGCCGAAGTCCCGGACGGCACGGCTTTTCCCCTCCCCCGCCCCCGGTCGCACCGGAAGGCACGACGTGTAGGTCACACGATCGCGGCAGCACGGGGGAGGGAACAGGGGGAACGGCATGCTACGGCCGGATCCCGCCCGTCGTGTGCGGAACCTCGACCGCGTACCACCCGGGCCCGGCCCCTCAGGTGTGCCGGGGGCCGGCTACCCGGGCAGGGACCGAAGCCGGCTTCACGCGGGCCCTGTCGTACGCTCCCGCTCCGCCGACTCGGCGACGCGTTTGATGAGCGCCAGCCGCCGGTCCCAGTCGGCAGCCAGGGAGGTCATCCACCGTGCCGTCGCGTCGAGCGCCGCGGGGCGTACCGCGTACCGCACCTCGCGCCCGACCCGGGTGCCGGAAACCAGCTCGGCGGCACCCAGAACGGCGAGGTGCTTGACCACCGCCTGTCGCGAGACGGGCAGCCGCTCGGCCAGCGTCGTCGCGGTGGCCTCCCCCTGCGCCGCGAGCAGATCGAGCAACTGACGTCGCGTCGGATCGGCCAGCGCGCCGAGAACGCTGCTGACGGCCTCGGCGGCGCCCGGTTGTTCTTGTGTCATGCGCCGGGCTGTTCGGCACGCGTCTTGAGCGCGTCGAGCTCCAGGGGCCAGCCGCCGGTGTGGTCCTTGAGGTTCTGACTGCGCAGTTCCTCGGATCCCGCCAGTGCCGCGAACCCGCTCTCGACGACGCGCAGCCGCGTCCGCTCGCCCTCCTGCGCCAAGGTGAACTCCACGAGGGTGCTGTTGTTCTCGCTCAGTTCCTCGCCCGGGAACGCGCTGGTCCAGCGGTACGCCAGGTACGTCGGCGGCCTCACCTTCTCCACACGCACCGGGAAGTCGCCGTGCTCGGCGTGCTTCGCCACCATCGATTCGCCTTCTCTCGCCACGGTGCCCGGCAGGCTCGCCTTGTCGGCCACCCAGAAGCCGGGCTGGGCCACCAGTGACCAGACCCGCTCCAGGGGCGCCTCGATCAACGTCTCGCGTTCGATCCGGTCCTCGCTCATGAGGTGACTCCGTCTCTCGAATCCGTGTGACTTGCAACTCCAGGGTTGCACAACAGGAGATCACGCGCAACCTGCAAGTTGCACGACGAGCCTGTGGCCGCAGGGGTGGTCCACGGATCCACAGGAGTGTGCCGTCATGGCCACCGATTCCCGTTCGCTGATGATCCTCGTCGCCGGTCCCTACCGGTAGGGCACCGGAGACGACCCGGACGAGCTGGAGGCCGACGTCCGCGCGATGAACGAGTCGGCCCTCAGCCTCTTCCGCGACGGGCACCTGCCCGTCACCGGCGAGGCCCTCGCTCTGCCGCTCCTGGACGTCGCGGGAAGCGCCCGGCCCGGCGACCCGCTGTTCGACGAGATCTTCCACCCGGTCGCCGAGCAGCTCCTCGACCGCTGCGACGCCGTTCTGCGGATCGGCGGCGCGTCCGAGGGGGCGGACCGCATGGGCACCCGGGCCCGCGTCTGGGCACGGCCGTCTACACCGATCCCGCCGACGTCCCGGCCGCCCGATGAGCGCGGGAATCGACACACCCGACCGCCGTGGCCGGACCGGACTGGACCGGCCACGGCCTCGACCTGACCGGCAACCCTCGCCTCCGGATCCACGACGTAAAGGTCGTCTCCCGCGACTGGTACGCCCTGCGCAGGACCACGTTCGACGACGGTTGCCCGGGACAGCCCATGGTCAGGCGGCCGACGACGCCTGTCGGTCAGAGGCCTGCGAGCAGGCCGTCGAGCGGGGCGGGTACGTGGTCGGAGTCGAGTGCCTCGACGAGGACGCGGCCATAGTGGATCTTGCGCCCCTTCTTCGTACCGAGAAAGCGCCGGACGCGTTGCTGCGGGGTACGGCTCTGCTGGGCGGGCTGGTGCAGGAAGGTCTGGAAGGCGCGCCGGTCGCCCTCGGCCCGGATGAGTTCCTCCACACGCGTCACCCCCAGGGCGCGGATGAGCTCATCCTCCAGATCTGCCGCGCAGACGTAGAACTCCTCCTGAGCGGCGTCCGCGCGCTCCAGACCACGTGTGTAGTAGGGCCGTTCGGCCTCGTCGCACAGCCCCGTGAGCCGCAGGCCCAGTCCGGGTGGCCCGAGCAGGCGGGCGAAGCGCCCGACGCTCATGGCACCGCCCATCGGCAGGACGCAGATCCCTTCGGCCGCCAGGTCCCGGCCCCGGCGCGCTGCCAGGGCGTTCACCGCTGCGGAATCGCTCGGCCCCTCCAGCAGGACCGCTGCCCGGACGGGCAGCCGTGCGGCCAGTTCCCGCGCGGGATCACCGGGACCGCCCGCCGCCCACGCGATGACACTCTCCCGGAACAGTTCCATGTCAGCCACGGAACGAGTCTCCGCCCCAGCCTGTTCCCCCGGTAGTGATTTTCCGCGGATGGTCGCGAGGCAGACCCCGCCGGCCCCTTCCCACCGGCATGGGCGGTTCCGTTCACGGAGACGAGCGAGCCGCATCGTCAAGGACGACACCGTGAAGGAGCCGAGCGGGCGACGCGGCAGCAGCCGCACACCGCCCGCCCCGCCCCTACCCGTTCGGCCGTCGACCGGGTGCGCCGGTCAGCCGGCCACCGGCGACCCCAACTGCTCCCGGTGTGCCCGGGCCGTCGCGACCAACGCGTCCAGGGTGCCCCTGGTCCGTACGAGGTCGTCGATGTGCGCGGAGAGCCGGTCGCGCTCCTGGGCCATCCGCTCCAGCGCGGAGTCGGAGTTCTCCCGGCTGGGCGCGTCGACACAGGGCAGCAGCTCGACGATGGTGCGGCTGGACAGGCCTGCCGCGTAGAGGCCCTGGATGAACCCGACCCGCTCGACCTGGTCCTCCGTGTAGTGCCGCTGCCCGCTGGAACTGCGGGTGCCGACGAGCAGCCCCTGCTCCTCGTAGTAGCGCACGGACCGGACACTCACCCCGGCCCGTGACGCGAGCTCACCGATGCGCACGGCACCCTCCCGATCGTGTCCTGCGCCACAGGACTTGCCTCTGACATCAATGTGAGGTTTTAGCGTAACTGCATGCCCGACGTTCGGGCACCGCTGAACGCGAAGGAGTCCTGCCGTGACATCCCTTTTCACCGGCTACCGTCTCGCCGGGCTGCCGCTGCCCAACCGGGTGGTCATGGCCCCGATGAGCCGGGTCCGGGCTGCCGCCGGCGGGCTGGCGACACCGTCCATGGCCTCCTACTACGCCCAGCGGGCCAGCGCCGGGCTGATCGTGAGCGAAGGAGTTCAGCCGAGCGTGATCGGTCAGTCCAATCCTGGGACGCCGGGGCTGCACACGGACGAGCAGGTCGCGTCCTGGCGCCCCGTGACCGCCGCCGTCCATGCCAACGGCGGTCGGATCTTCGCCCAGATCATGCACGGCGGCCGGGTGTCGCATCCCGACACCACCGGTATGCAGCCGATCGCACCCTCGGCTGTCCCGGCCGTCGGCGACGTGTTCACCCCGACCGGCCCGCAGCCCGCCCCCATGCCCCGCTCGCTGGACACCGCAGAGGTGCCCGAGCATGCGGAGTCGTATGCCCTGGCCGCCCGCCGCGCCGTCGACGCCGGATTCGACGGGGTGGAACTGCACGGCGCCAACGGCTACTTGATATCCCAGTTCCTCTCGACCAACGCCAACCTGCGCACGGACCGCTACGGCGGCCCGGTCGCCAACCGGATTCGCTTCGCCGTCGAGGCCGTCGCCGCCACCGTCGACGCCGTCGGGGGTGACAGGACCGGAATCCGCCTCTCACCGGGCGGGTTGTTCTGGGGGGTCCAGGACAGCGACACCATCGAGCTCTACACCGCGCTCCTGACCGAACTGGCCCGCCTCGACGTCGCCTACGTACACCTTGAGGCCACTGTCGAGGAGGAGGCCCTCCTCACGCTGCGCCGTGCGTGGCCGGGCACCCTGATCATCAATCCCACCCTGCCGATGGGCCCCAAGCAGACCGGCCGGGACGACGCCGAACACTGGCTCGGGCTGGGGGCCGAACTGATCAGCTTCGGCCGCGCCTTCATCGCCAATCCCGACCTCGTGGAGCGGCTGCGCGGCGGACTGCCGATCGCCCCCGTCGACGAGGCCACGTACTACCAGGGCGGTGACGCCGGCTACCTGACCTATCCGGCCCATCAGTACACGGCCTGACTCCCCCGCCCCGCACCGCCGGCCGCGCCTGCTTCCGAAAGGCCGCAGGTACGCGTCCGGACGGGGCGTCAGGGCACCGCGGTGAACCCCGCACCCGTGATGTGCAGGGCGCTCGGCCTCGTCGAGCGGAGCCGTCGCAAGGGTGTGCCGGAGCCGTGCTTCCGAGCGCCGGCGAACTCCGTTCGCGGCACGTGACGCACGCCATCCTTTGCGCCCGCGATCTCTGGGAAGGTCTCCGGTACGGTGTCGAACGCTCCGGGCCCGAGAACCCCGGAGCACTTCACCACCGCCACGTGACCACCGGATGCCATCCGTGTATCCCGTGCGACATCGCCTGTCCTGAGGCCACGCGCCCGTGACACGACTGGGGAGTTTGATGTTCGACAAGGTTTTGGTCGCCAACCGCGGAGAGATCGCGATCCGGGCGTTCCGCGCGGCGTTCGAGCTCGGAATCTCCACCGTGGCCGTGTACCCGCACGAGGACCGCAACTCATTGCACCGGGCCAAGGCCGACGAGGCCTACCGGATCGGGGAGCCCGGGCACCCCGTGCGGGCCTACCTCTCCGTCGACGAGGTGATCAAGGCCGCCCGGAAGGCGGGCGCCGACGCGGTGTACCCGGGGTACGGCTTCCTGTCGGAGAATCCGGACCTCGCGGCTGCCTGCTCCGAGGCCGGGATCACGTTCGTCGGGCCGCCGGCGCCGGTGCTGAACCTGACGGGGAACAAGTCCCGGGCGGTCGCGGCCGCCCGGGCCGCCGGCGTTCCGGTACTGAAGTCGTCCGAACCCTCCGAGGACGTCGACGCTCTCGTCGCAGCCTCGGGCGACATCGGCTTCCCGGTCTTCGTCAAGGCCGTCGCCGGCGGCGGTGGGCGCGGCATGCGCCGGGTCGCGGAACCGGGCGATCTGCGCGAGGCGATCGACGCCGCCATGCGCGAGGCCGGGTCCGCCTTCGGAGACGCGACCGTCTTCCTGGAGCAGGCGGTGATCAACCCCCGCCACATCGAGGTGCAGATCCTCGCCGACGCCGAGGGCAACGTCGTCCATCTCTACGAGCGTGACTGCTCCTTGCAGCGCCGCCACCAGAAGGTCGTCGAGATCGCGCCCGCCCCGAACCTGGACCCTGGACTGCGGGACCGGATCTGCGCCGACGCGGTCGCTTTCGCGCGTCACATCGGGTACGTGAACGCGGGCACAGTCGAGTTCCTCGTCGACGAGCGCGGCAACCACGTGTTCATCGAGATGAACCCGCGCATCCAGGTCGAGCACACCGTCACCGAGCAGGTCACCGGACGCGACCTGGTGATCGCCCAGCTGCGCATCGCCGCCGGCATGACGCTGCCCGATCTGCATCTCACGCAGGACGACATCACCCTCAACGGCACGGCGCTGCAGTGCCGCATCACGACGGAGGACCCGGCGAACGGGTTCCGGCCTGACACCGGCACCATCTCCGCGTACCGCTCGCCGGGCGGGCCGGGCGTCAGGCTGGACGGCGGAACCGTGCACACCGGCGCCGAGGTGTCGGCCCACTTCGACTCGATGCTGGTCAAGCTGACCTGCCACGGGCACGACTTCACCAACGCGGCGCGTCGTGCGCGCCGGGCGATCGCGGAGTTCCGTATCCGTGGGGTGGCGACGAACCTGCCGTTCCTGGGGGCTGTGCTGGACCAGCCCGACTTCCGGGCGGGGCACATCACGACCAGCTTCATCGAGGAGCATCCGGAGCTGATCCGGGCCCGTCCGTCGGCCGACCGCGGCAGCCGCATGCTCGGCTATCTCGCGGAGACCACGGTCAACCGGCCGTACGGGCCCCGGCCCTCGGTCATCGAGCCCGCCGACAAGCTGCCCGCCCTGCCGGCCGGGACACCGCCGGCCGGGTCCCGGCAGCGCCTCGCGGCCATCGGTCCGGAGGCCTTCGCCGCCGAACTGCGCGCCCAGTCCGCCGTCGCCGTCACCGACACCACGTTCCGCGACGCCCATCAGTCGCTGCTGGCCACCCGGGTGCGTACCCGCGACCTGCTGGCCGTCGCCCCGCACGTCGCGCAGACCGTGCCCCAGCTGCTGAGCATCGAGTGCTGGGGCGGGGCCACCTACGACGTGGCGCTGCGCTTCCTGGCCGAGGACCCGTGGGAGCGCCTGGCCAAGCTCCGGGAAGCCGTGCCGAACATCTGTACGCAGATGCTGCTGCGCGGACGCAACACGGTCGGCTACACGCCCTACCCCACCGAGGTCACCGAGGCGTTCGTCGCTGAGGCGGCGTCCACCGGAATGGACATCTTCCGGATCTTCGACGCCCTCAACGACGTGTCCCAGATGCGTCCGGCGATCGATGCCGTCCGCGCCACCGGCACCTCGGTGGCCGAAGTGGCGCTCTGCTACACCGCGGACCTCTCGGACCCCGGCGAGACCCTGTACACGCTGGACTACTACCTGCGTCTCGCCGAGCAGATCGTGGAGGCCGGCGCCCATGTGCTCGCCATCAAGGACATGGCCGGGCTGCTGCGTCCGCCCGCGGCCCGTACCCTCGTCACCGCGCTGCGCGAACGCTTCGACCTGCCCGTGCACCTGCACACCCACGACACCGCAGGCGGGCAGCTCGGCACACTGATCGCGGCGATCGACGCGGGCGTGGACGCGGTGGACGCGGCCGTCGCCTCCATGGCCGGAACCACCAGCCAGCCCCCGCTGTCGGCACTGGTGGCCGCCACGGATCACACCGAGCGGGCGACCGGTCTGTCCCTCCAGGCGGTCGGCGACCTGGAGCCCTACTGGGAGGCGACCCGCAAGGTGTACGCCCCCTTCGAGTCCGGGCTGGCCTCGCCGACCGGGCGGATCTACCACCACGAGATCCCCGGCGGGCAGCTGTCCAATCTGCGCCAGCAGGCCATCGCGCTCGGTCTCGGAGACCGCTTCGAGCTCATCGAGGACTGCTACGCGGCCGCCGACCGCATGCTCGGCCGGCTGGTGAAGGTGACGCCGTCGTCGAAGGTCGTCGGCGACCTGGCGCTGCATCTGGTGGGCGCGGGCGTCGAAGCGTCGGACTTCGAGTCCGACCCCGGCAAGTTCGACGTCCCGGACTCCGTGATCGGCTTCCTGCGGGGCGAACTCGGCGACCCGCCCGGCGGCTGGCCCGAGCCCTTCCGTACCCGTGCGCTCCAGGGGAGGCCGGCGAAGACGCAGACGCCGCACCTGTCGGACGAGGACCTCGAGGCCCTGCGGGAGTCCCCGCGCGCGACGCTGAACCGGCTCCTGTTTCCCGGCCCGACCAAGGAGTTCGACGCCCACCGCGAGGCGTACGGGGACACCTCCGTGCTGCCGACGCAGGACTTCCTGTACGGCCTGGAGACGGAGACCGAGCACACGGTCACGCTCGACCCCGGCGTCACCCTCCTGATCGAGCTGGAGGCGATCTCCGAGCCCGACGAGCGCGGCTTCCGGAGCGTACTGGCCACCCTCAACGGCCAGTTGCGGCCGGTCTCGGTGCGGGACAAGTCCGTCGCGACCGATGTGAAGGCTGCGGAGAAGGCGGACCGCGGCAACGAGGGCCATGTCGCCGCGCCGTTCGCGGGCGTGGTGACGCTGCAGGTCGAGGAGGGCGCTTCGGTGTCGGCCGGCCAGACGGTTGCCACCATCGAGGCGATGAAGATGGAGGCGTCGATCACGGCACAGGCCGCAGGGGTGGTGAGCCGTCTGGCGATCGGCAAGGTGCAGCAGGTCGAAGCCGGTGATCTGCTGATCGAGGTCGGCTGAGGCTCCGCGCCCGCCCGCACACCTGCGGGCGGGCCGCCGGTCCGGTCCCGGGTCAGCCGGAGCACCGGGCCGCGTGGTGGGAACGGCGACGAGGCGCCCTGCGGGTTCAGGAAGGCCTGCTCGCGCCGGAGTACCGGCCCGAGGCGGAGAGTCGGGGGTCGACGCCTGCCGCGGCGCGGGGCGCGCGCAGGACCCCACGGGCATCGGCCGCACAGTGATCTTCATGGGCCGAGCTCAGGCGTGGAGCCCGCCCGCCGGCTCGGACCGCATGCCACTGTGGTGCCATGACCATCGACGTTCGCCCGGCATCGGACTTCGAGGACGTACGTGCGCTCCTCGGCCCGAAGTCACCCGACGCAAACGTG
Source organism: Streptomyces sp. NPDC005761 (assembly GCF_040630635.1). Taxonomy (NCBI): domain Bacteria; kingdom Bacillati; phylum Actinomycetota; class Actinomycetes; order Kitasatosporales; family Streptomycetaceae; genus Streptomyces; species Streptomyces sp. NPDC005761. Next base: position 26,728 of record NZ_JBEXXX010000029.1, read on the forward strand.
TGCTGGTGCCTGAGCCACCGGGTCCCGGCCGGCCTCAACAACGAGTTGCGCGGTCCGGCTCGCGGTGAGTACGTCGCCGGGTTGTGCCGCGAGCAGCCCCCGCCCGGGGTTCTCGCCCATGACGGCGACGAGCCGGTCGGCTGGGCCGCCGTGGCACCGCGCTCCGACACCTCGTTCGCACGCAGCCGCAGGATTCCGCACGTCGACGACCTGCCGGTGTGGTCCCTTTGGTGCATCCGCGTACGCCCCGGCCACCGGAAGAAGGGGATCTCGCATGCCCTCATCGCCGGTGCCGTCGAGTTCGCCCGGTCCAACGGGGCGCCGGCGATCGAGGCCTACCCGCTCGACAGCGGTGACGCCAAGGTCGACCTCACGATGGCGTTCGCCGGGATCCGGAAGAACTTCGAGCGCGCCGGGTTCACCCACGCTGCCGACACCACGTCCGTACTGGCCGGGCATCCCCGGGTCCTGATGCGCCTCGACCTGCGGTGACGGCCCCGCCCGTTGGGACACGATGCTCACCGCCGCCGCAGCCCTGGGCGCGGCTGACCGCCCTCGACGTCGCCACCATGGCCCGGCCGGAAGCCACTTCCCACTCTGCTCGGTGAGGGCTCGGGCACCCGGGTGTCGGAGCTGGTGCCCCGCCCGTAAATCAGCGGGGAGACGCACGTCACGTACGCCCCTGTCACATTCTTCCGATCCGGCCCGTCACAGAGGTGTACCCGTCACCATCACCAGGGAGAACACCATGGAAGCGCGTCTCAACCTGTTCGCCAATCCGCTGGCGGCCAAGTCCTTGAAGCACCTGGTCGCGGCGGGCCGGGCCTTCGCGGACTCGACCCTGCCGGCTGCGACGGCGGAGCTGGTGAAGCTCCGGGCAAGTCAGATCAACGGCTGCGGTGTCTGCACCGACATGCACACCAAGGACGCCACGGCCGCCGGGGAGACCGCGACCCGTCTCCACCTCGTGGCGGCCTGGCGGGAGGCGACGGTGTTCACCGACGCCGAGCGCGCCGCGTTGGAGCTGGCCGAGCAGGGCACCCGCATCGCGGACGCCGCCGGAGGTGTCTCGGACGAGGCCTGGGCCAACGCCGCCAAGCACTTCGACGAGGATCAGCTCGTCGCGCTCGTGGCGACCATCGCGTTCATCAACACCTTCAACCGGCTGAACGTGATCGTCCAGCAGCCCGCGGGCGACTACCAGCCCGGTCAGTTCGGGTAGCCGCGAGCCTCGGAATGTGGAGGCCGGGCCCGGGGGCTGCCGTGCCCTCGGGTGGCCCCCGAGGAACCCGTCGGCCCGGTGCGGGGTCGCGGGCAGGGGGCAGCCCACGTGGGCTGCGGCCCACGCCTCGGTGCGGTTCGCCCGACCGATCCACCGTGCCGCGCCGGGCGACACGCTCTCGGTCCTGTACCGCACCGCGCCACCCGCGGACCGGGGCCCCGGGCGAGCTCCGCTGCTCCAGTCAGCGGGGCGGACCGGCGACCTCGACACGCCGGCTGTCATCGTCGGAGAGGAACGCCGCCAGCGCCGCTCCCTGGTCGGCGACGGCTTCGCGGTCGGTGCGGGAGAGGGGGCTCAGCGGCGTGACCCTCACGGTGCCGGCCTCGACGTTCCAGGTCGCGGCCGGCCGACCGTCGACGAGGACCACCCGAGCACCGGAGACCGACAGGCCGCGGTGGGCGTCGTCGATGATCCGGGTGCGGTCCTGGTAGCCGAGAATCGCGTTGTCGAACGCCGGGAGGAAGCGAACCGGGGCAGGCGTATCGGGGTCGGGGCGCGGGGCTTCCGGCAGGTCCAGCAGTTCGCGGCCCCGTTCGTCGCGGAAGGTCACGAGCTCCTCGCGTATCGCGGCGATCGCGGCCGGCAGTCCGGCGAGGCCGCTCCAGGCTCGCACGTCGGCAGAGGCCGCGGGCCCGAAAGCAGCCAGGTAGCGCCGCACCAATGCCGCGCCGACGGGATCGGCCCCGTCCGGAGCGGGCGGGTCGATCGGGCGGCCCAGCCATGAGGCCATCGGAACGTTGCGCACTCCTCCCTTCGTTCGCCAGAGTCCGCGCGGCGGCAGCTGCACCATCGGGATGAGAGCGGCGACCAGCATTTCGCCCAGGGCCCGCGGCCCCGGTGCCGGCCAGCGATCAGCCAGCTCGCGTGCGAGTTGCGACATCGAGCGCGGCTCGCCGTCGGCCATGACCTCCCGGCCGGCTGCGGCGAGTTCACCGAGGTCCACCCCGTCGAGCTCCCGGCGGTACGTCCCCAGTACGCGTTGGCGCAGCATGGCGTCGTGGCGGGCCCGCCAGGCCAGCGCGTCGTCGGCGGTGACGAGGTGAACGGTGCGGCGCATGAGGTGCGTCCGGACCACGCCCTTGTGGGTCAGGAGCCCCGAGAGCTCCGCCGGGTCGAACGCGCGCAGCCGTGACCAGAGTCCGACGAAGGGCTCCTGCGGTTCCTGGGCCTGAAGGCCGCCCAGGTGCGCGACGGCTTCGAGGGCCGGAACGTCCGCACGGTCAAGGAGCAGTTGCCGGGCGAGCGTCGCCCGGTTGAGCGTCCGGACGCCGAGGACGGTCATCGGGCTTCACCGGGTCGAGCCCGCCTGCTGGTGGTCGTGGGTGTGCGCGCCCGGCGGCCCGTGGCCGGGGGGCACCACCGGACGCGTTCGCCGGCCCCGCCGCATTCGGTTTCCTGGCCGAGGGGGTGGGCGACCGGGCAGGGCGGGCCCGTCCGGACGTCGGTCGGCACCGGCTCGCGCAGTTTCACAGTCATTCCGTTCTCGAACGTTGTCACTCGTCAGTCGTGGGTCCAGAGAGCGCGTCGGCCCGCGGGCACCGGCCCGGTTGCTTCACCGGCCAGGTGGTGGCGGGGCAGCCCTCGGTCAGGTCAGGTGGCCGTGTGACCATCGATCGTCTCCCGCAGGATGTCGGCGTGGCCGGCGTGCTGGGAGGTTTCGGCGATGACGTGCACAAGGACCCGGCGCACACTGCGCTCCGCCCCCTTTTCGTGCCACGGTGCCTCCGGCAGCGGGTGAGTCGCCGACAGGTCGGGGACGGCGGCGATGACCTCCTCGGTCCGGGCCGCTACCCGCTCGTAACGGGCGACGACTCCGGCGAGGGTCTCCCCGGGCAGCATCCGGAACTCGTTGCCGTGGTCGATCATCCACTGCGGAATCTCTCGGGCGGTACCGGCCGCCAGGTCGGCCCAGGTGACGCCTTCGGGCAGGTCGTGGCTCATGGCCGACGGGCCCGAGACCACGAATCGCATCCAGCTCTCCTCCGTGGAGGCGACGTGCTTGATCAGACCGCCCAGACACAGGGCGCTGGCGGTGGGGCTCTCCCCGGCCTGTTCGTCGTCGAGTCCCAGGGTCGTGGCGATCAGAGCCGTGCGCGCGGTCGCGAGCGCTGCGAGGAGATCGTCGCGCTCGGCATCGGCTGCTGGGCGGGGTGTGGCGGGGGCGGTCATGGTGATCAGGCCCTTCCCGTGGGTCTCGTCCTTCGGTTACGAGACAACAGTCGCAGGGGAAGCGGTCAGATCATGTCCGCTTCACGAGACAGGATGGAAGGCATGCCGAAGACATCAACGCGACTGCTGGCCCTGCTCTCGCTGCTCCAGGCACGCCGGGACTGGCCGGGCGGGCTGCTGGCCGAGCGGCTGAACATCAGTACGCGGACGGTGCGCCGCGATGTGGACCGCCTGCGACGCCGTCGGGCCCCTTGAAGGCGATGACGGGACAGCCCAGCCCGCCCGGCCCGGCCTCCGCCATCGGCCGGTTCGACGCGGACATCACGGTCATCGGCCCGCCCGAGTTCAGGGAGGCTTTCGCGTACTTGGCCCGCCGGTTCACCGGTGCCGCGGCGGACGACGCACCCACCACGGGCGGCGCCGGAAGCGGCGAGGCGCCCGACTGACTGTTGCGGGACATGGGGTTACTGACGCCTGATCAACTCGCCGTAGGCGAAGGCCGGAAGATCGCGGTGTTCCCGGGCGTTGCATCAAGGCATGAAGATAGGTGAAGCCTCCACAGCCAGCGGTGTGAGCGCGAGATCGTTGCGGTACTACGAGGAAGAGGGCTTGATCGTCCCTGGTCGCTTCGGCAACGGGTTCCGCGACTACTGCCAGTCCACTGTCGACCGGGTGCTCGTCATTCGCTCGCTGCTGGAGTCCGGACTGCCCGTGCGATTGATCAGGGAACTGCTGCCCCGCCTCACTGACGGCTCCGATGCCGGCACGGATGCTGTGTGCGCGGAGTTCCTCCAAGAGGTGCAGAGTCATCGTGATCGGCTCGCTGCCCGCATCGCGGTTCTCAGCGGTCAGCAAGAGGCGCTCGACGCCTACCTGCGCGAGGCCCGCCGTGCTGATCTCTGACAGCTGCTTGACCTTGACATAAGTGTCAGGCTCCTACGTTCGGTGCATGGAGATCAACGAGCAGCGGAACCTCGCTGAACAGACGGTGCGAGCCCTGGTCCAGCACTCGGACCGGGGGCCGAAGGACCTGACCCTGACGACCGATCATCGCCGCCCTGAACCCGGGCCCGGCGAGTATCTGATCCGCGTGGGTGCCGCCGGGGTCAACTTCGCTGATGTCATGCAGACATACGGAACGTACGGGGGTGGTCCGCAGGCCCCCTATGTGGCGGGCTTCGAGGCCGCCGGCGAGATCGTGGCCGTCGGTCCGGACGTCGAGGGCCCGCTGCGGCTCGGCACACACGTCGTCGGAGCCGGCCCGGGCGCCTTCGCGCAATACATGACGATGCCGGCCGCAGGCGTGCTTCCCGTGCCGTCCGGCTGGAGCGACACCGAAGCCCTCGGCATGGTGCTGAACTGGGCCACCGCCCTGGCGGCACTGAAGCCGCTGGGTGCGATCAAGTCGGGCGAGACCGTCCTCGTACATGCCGCTGCAGGAGGCGTCGGACAGGCCGCCGTCCGGCTCGCCCACCACTACGGTGCGCGCGTGATCGGCACAGCCTCACCGGAGAAGCACGACACCGTCACGGCACTCGGCGCCGACGAGGTCCTGGACGGCCGACGCCCCGATCTGGCGAAGGAGATCACCCGCCTGACCGGCGGTGTCGACCTGGTCCTGGAATCGGTGGGACAGGCGACGTTCAAGACCAGCCTGTCGGTCACCAAACCCTTCACCGGACGCGTCGTCGTCTTCGGCGCTGCTTCCGGCGACGCCACCCTCACCACCCACGACCTGGTCTTCACCCACCCGGTCCAGGTCAAGGGGCTGCACATCGGTGCGCTGGCCGCCGCGGCGCCATCCCTCTACCAGGCGTTGCTCATCGAGATCGAGGCCCTGGTCTCCCAGGGTGTGTACACGCCCGGCACGCCACAGGTTCACCCCCTGGCCGATGGGGCGATGGTGCTGCAGCAACTGGAAGCGGGCCGGACCCGGGGCAAGCTCGCCCTGGACCCCTGGCGATAGGAGCACCCGTGCGGCCCGTACCGGCACCTGCCCCTCGGCCGGCCGCCGAGCGCGAGGAAGCCATGGAGGTTCCCGCGCTCTCGCCCGGTGCGCGGAGCCCGTGTCGAGGCGATCACTCCGTCCGGCGGGGCAGTCCCAGTTCGCCCGCCCGCAACCCTGCCTGGAAGCGTGAACCGGCGTCGAGCACGGCCATGAGCTCCGCCACTCGCCGGCGGTACGTCCGCAACGAGACGCCGAGCCGCCTGGCCGCGGACGCGTCGGTGAGCCCCGAGCCAAGAGCGTCGAGGATCGTACGGCCGTCGGCGTCGAGATGAGGGACGTCACCCCGCAGATAGCTGTCGAAGTCGGCCGAGTTGTCCCAGATCGCCGAGAACAGTGAGTGCACCCCGTCGACCATGGTCGGCGAGGTCGTCACGGTGTACTGACGCCCGGTCGGTGTCACCCGGCCCGCGAGGATCATCACCCGCCGGTCGATGATGATCGTCTCGTGAGGCAGCGGCGAGCCGCTGACCCGGACGAGGGCGCCCCGGCTCTGCACCAGCCGCACATGTGCGCGGGTCGCCTCGTCGGCGAGCGCCATCGGGCTGAGCAGTTTGCGGGAGGTCAGGCCCGGTGATCCCTTGGCTCGCATACGGTTGCGGACCGCCGCCCTGGCCGTGGGCTGCGACCAGGTGTCGAGGTCCCGTGCGGCGCACAGGAACTCGGCGCGCACGGACTCGAAGAGGTGGCCGGCGCGCGCGATCAGCTCCGCGTCCCCCAGGACCGAGAACATCTGTTCATTCCGCACTCCGCCAGTCTGGCAGCAAGCTGCCACGCGCTCGCCCCGCCCTACCCGCGGCGCACACCATGAATCCCATGACGATCAAGACCTTCTCCCTAGGCGGAGACCTGACCATCCGTCGGCTCGGCTTCGGCGCCATGCGCCTGGCGATGGGCACTTTCGACGGCCCGGCGCGCGAGCCGGACACCGGCATCGCGGTGCTCCGACGGGCTGTGGCGCTGGGCGTCAACCACATCGACACGGCGGGCTTCTACGGCAGGGGTACGGTACGGGCCAACGAGCTGATCCGCGCGGCCCTGGCCCCCTATGCGGACGATCTGGTGATCGCGACGAAGGTCGGGCCGCTGCCCGGCCCGGACGGAGTGCCGAGCGGACAGGCGACGCCCGGTCAGTTGCGCGCACTGGTCGAGGCGGATCTGCGAACACTGGGGCTGGAGCGGCTGGATCTGGTGTACCTGCGGGTGGGCGGCATGACCGGGCCCGGTGGCGAATCGATCGCGGAACGGTTCGCCGTACTGGCCGGCCTCCAGGAGGAAGGGCTGATCCGGCACCTGGGCGTCAGCAACGTCGACGCCGGCCAGTTCGCCGAGGCCCGGGCCGTCGCGCCGGTCTCGGCGGTGCAGAACCATCACAGCGACGACATGGAGCTGCTCGCGGAATGCGAGGCATCAGGTATCGCCTACGTGCCGTACTTCCCTCTGGGCGGTGGTCGCACCCCGCTCGACACCGAACGGCTCGCCAAGGTCGCGGCCCGACTGGGCGCGACGACTGCTCAGGTACAGATCGCCTCGCTGCTGGCCACCTCGCCGTCGATACTGGCTATTCCGGGCACCGGTTCCCTGGAACACCTGGAGGAGAACCTGGCGGCGGACGGTCTCGCGCTCGGCGAGGAGGACCTGGGCGCCCTTCGGGCGTGACCCCGGCGGACCCAGCCCCTTCATGGCGTGAACCGTTGGACGAAACACCGGGCTCGCCCGGCGGCACAAGGGACAATGGCGAGGTGCCCACCACCTCGACGCCGTCGACATCAGCCGGTCGGGAGGCGGCGCTCCGCCTCTGTACCGGCGAAGCCCTGCGGGCGTCCACCGTGGTCGCCAACAACACCATGAACCGCGAGCGGGGCCTCACCGGCGTCAACAGCTACACCCGCGAGCTCGGTTTCGACCTGCTCACCCACCTGTCGGCCTGCTCGACGGCACCGAGCTGGCTCGACCTGTGCAGCGGGGAGGGCCGTGCACTGCGGCAGGCCGCTTCTCAACTGCCCGGATCCGCCGTGCTGACGGGCGTCGACCTCGTCGGCCCGATCGCTGAGGCGCCCCTGCCGCCGGGGCTCGACCTCGTCACGGCCTCCGTCACCGACTGGGAGGCTCCGCGGGCCTACGACCTGATCACGTGCGTCCACGGTCTCCACTACCTCGGTGACCAGTTGCGCATGCTCACGCGCGCGGCCTCCTGGCTGACTCCCGCCGGGCTGTTGGCCGCACACTTCGACCCGGACTCGGTGCGGTGGACGGACGGCAGGCCGGCCGCGCGCCGGGTCCTGGCAGCACTGCGCGCTGCCGGATTCTCCTACGACTCGCGCCACCACCGGCTCACGCTCCGCGGCCCACGGGCTGTCCGGCTCCCTTTCCGCTACGCGGGAGCCGATCCCGGGGCGGGCCCGAACTACACGGGGCAACCGGCGGTCGTGTCGTACTACACACCGGCGGACGACTGAACGAGTCAGGGCCCGGAACCATGTGGTTCCGGGCCCTGACCGGTAGTAGCGGGGACAGGATTTGAACCTGCGACCTCTGGGTTATGAGCCCAGCGAGCTACCGAGCTGCTCCACCCCGCGTCGTCGTGATCCCCAGCCTATGCCATCCCGGTGATGCCCATGACCACAGGGCGTGTCCGCGAAGTCATGGGAGCCTGAGTTGTAGCCGGGCGAGGGTGACCATGGCGTGGGAATGGGTGGCTCTTTTGTCATGCGGGTGGCGAGGGCTCTGTACTGCTCGAGCGGCTGGGTTCGGGGCGGAAGGGCCTGACGATGCCCCGCGAGCAGGAAGCCGTAGTGAAGGCTGTGCGGCTGCGAGCCGCCAGGCCGGTCACCGGACCTTCTTGTTGAACCATCCGAGCGAATGGACGACGGACGCGCCGATGACGAGGATGCCAAGAGGAACGACCGTGAACCATGTGGCATCGGCTTTCATGGCCGCGAGCAGGGCGATGGCACCGAGGGCCAGCGCCAGGAGCACAAGCATGCCCAGAAGGACACGAGTCTTGGAAACCAACGGAGGACTCTCCAATGTTCAGGCGGGCTCGATCGGCCAGACTGCATGAGCTACCCGTTGGACAGCCGGCGGCGGTTGCCCAGTAGGGAGTCGACGAGCCCCCGGCGTGACACCACGAATCCGCCAGGAAGCTCATGGGGTGAGTGTCCCCACGCCGTCTTCCCGCGGCGTCGGTAGAACTACGTAATCCCATACGCAGGTTCACCGGCGGGGACGCCGGAGACCATGATCGACCTCCAGGTCTCGCTCCGTGATGCCTCCGAACTCGTGGATGTGGCAACCGAGGTGTACGAGGCAGCGCGGGCGGCCGGGGTCCGAGCAGGACGTGCGCGGGCCCGGAGCCGGGCCGACGAAGGGGCGGCGCCGGCACACCAGTAGGTTCTGACGTGGGCCGCTTCAGTGGAGACCGACGGAGGAACGTGACCCATGGATGACCGCACTGCGCTGGCCGAACGGTTCGAGGAGGACAGGAGCCATCTGACGGCGGTCGCGTACCGCATGCTGGGTTCGGCGAGTGAGGCCGACGACGCGGTGCAGGAATCCTGGCTGCGGGCCTCGCGGGCCGACGTCAGTGACGTGCGGAACCTGAGCGGGTGGCTGACCACGGTGGTGGGCCGGGTCTGTCTGAACATGCTGCGCAGCCGCCGTACGCGCCGTGAGGAACCCCTCGACACGTACGACCGGGCCCAGGGAAGTGCGGAGGGGCGCGATCCGGAGCAGGAGGCGCTGCTCGCCGACTCCGTGGGGCTCGCCCTTCTGGTGGTGCTCGACAGGCTGGCACCGGCGGAGCGTCTCGCCTTCGTCCTGCACGACATGTTCGCGGTGCCCTTCGCCGAGATCGGCCCGCTGCTCGATCGGTCCCCGGACACCGCCCGGCAGCTCGCAAGCCGTGCCCGCCGCCGGGTGAAGGGCAGAACCGCGTCGGCGGACGCGGACCTGTCCCGACGCCGCCTGGTCGTCGACGCCTTCCTGTCCGCCTCCCGCGGTGGGGATTTCGATGCTCTCGTGGCGCTGCTGCACCCGGACGTGGTGCTGCACGCCGACCGGTCGGTCATCCCCACCCCCGAACCCGTCGTGGTCCGGGGCGCTCACACCGTGGCCGAGGGTGCGATGGCGGCGACCGGCCGCGCGTTGTTCACCGGGGTCGCGCTCGTCGACGGGAAGCCCGCGCTGGCGATGGCGCCGATGGGACGGCTGCGCCTCGTCCTCGGCTTCACCATCGTGGACGGACTGATCACGGAGATCGACGTCGTCGCGGACCCGGACCGGGTCGGCGTGCTCGACATCGGCATCCTCGACGACTGACGTGGGGTGGGGGCCCGGTCGCCGACGTGTCGTCACCGTCGGCGGCTGTGGCACCGCTCCCCGGCCCGTTCTCGTACCCCTGCGGCAGGGCGTCCAGGGGCCGAACGAGGTCTCCTGACCTCATTGTTCGAGGCAGTCGCCCGGCTGCCGGAGGTGCGCTCATCACTGGAAGGAGGGCTCCCAGGAGATCCGCTCCCAGCTGAAGGGACTCGGCTCACGGCCGTCCGTCGTCACACCGCCGAGGGGTGCAGACGCCGGTAGCTGACGCCGTCCTTGGTCCGTGCGAGCTTGCCGCCGATGACCATATAACGGCGCAGCGCGGCGCAGTCCTCGTGCACGGTGCGGAGGGCGTCGTTGACTTCGCGTTCGGTGTACGTCCGGTCGGGCTGGAACAGCGTTTGCGCGAGGTGTTCGAGGAGTTGTTCGCGACGGGCCGTCTTGCGCGGGATCGACGTCAGTCGCCCCTGGGAGAACAGGGCCGCCACGCCGTGGCTGGAGTTCGATCGGTTGTCGGACATGGCCCGGAGCCTCTCAGCCGCCCTCGGAACCCTGCAACAGGTTTCTCCGGTAGATGCGGACGGAGCAGCGGCGGCGAGCTGCCGTGCTGCCCGACGCCTGCCAGGGGTCGGCGAGTTGACGCGCGGGCGACCTCACGGTTTCCTGCTGCGATGACTGAACTTCGTATCGGGCGGGTGGACGGCGACGCCATGCTCCAGGACTGGCAGTACGTCCACAACACGATCATCCCGACGGCTGTGCTGTCGCTCGCGGAGGTGCGTGAGCGCGCCGGCCGCAACCAGCTCACCGTCGCGTATCTCGGCGACGTCCCGATGGGCTGCTCCACCGTGCGACCGCCGTCCGACGGCGCTTCGGTGGCCACGGTGATCGCGAGGGTGCTGCCGGACCACCGCGGCAAGGGATTCGGCGGTCAGTTGTACGAGCGTGGCCTGGCGGACGCACGGGCACTCGGCGCCGATGTCATCGAGACCTGCGTCCTGGAGTCCAACCCGGAGGGGCTGCGCTTCGCGCTCGGTCGCGGGTTCGTCGAGACCGAGCGCTATCTGCTGCCGGGTGACAGCGTGCCGTTCATCGATCTGCGGCTGGTCTGACGCCGATGCTGGGGCGGCGCTCCGCGACGGCCGTGGGGCGGGGGCCGTCAGTCCGTCGCAGCAGCGAGTTCGCGCACCGTCGCCATGTCACTGAAGGGGATGAGCTGTTCGCCGACGATCTGGTAGGGCTCACTCGCCGTCGCGCGACGCACTCCCGTCCCGGCCACATCGTGCTGGTGGCGGGGAAGGGCAGGCTCGGGCGGCGGCGGTCCTGAACGCGCGCCGGGCCTGCCACGCGGGAGCGGTGTGCTCCCGCGCGACAGGCCCTCTGGATCGGTCGTCCCGCGTCAGGCCGTGTGCAGCGTCAGCCCGTACCGGTTCAGAATTTCATTGATCGGCTGGTGCCAGGTCTCGCCGCCGGAGCTGCAGTTGCCCCAGCCACCCGAGGTGACGCCCTGTGCCTGGTCCCCGCTGATGAAGGATCCGCCCGAGTCGCCGGGTTCGGCACACACGCTGGTCTTGGTCATCTGGTAGACCGCGCCCTGGCTGTAGTTCACCGTCTCGTTGGTGGCGAGGACGCTTCCGCAGTGCCAGTGCGTGGTGGATCCGGAGCGGCAGATCGAGGCACCGACCGGAGCCACGGCGGAGCCGCGGACGAGCTGGTCGGAGACGGTTCCCCAGCCGAGGACCACGGGGACGGTCCACCAGCCGTTGCCCACGCTGACCCACGCGTAGTCGTCACCGGGGAAGGTGGACCCCTGGAAGTTGCCTATCCCTGATCCGTCCCACCCTCTGACCGACGCTCCCGCCTGCGCGCAGTGTCCGGCGGTGACGAAGCCGCCGTGGACGGAGAAGCCTATGGAGCACCGGACGTTGCCCGTGTAGTACGGGTCGCCGCCCACGGTCCCGGCGGAGAAGGTCCGCGGTGCCTCGGCGGTCTGCTGGACCGAGACGGGGCCGACGTTCTTCGCCTGCTCGACGAAGGCCAGGACATCGTTGTCGGACCGCGCCGAGGAGACGACGTTCACGACGACCTCGTTGGCCGCGGGGTCGACGTGCCAGCTGCTGACACCCGCGGGCGCCCGCAGGCGGTCGATCTTCGCCTTGACGGCGTCGAGACTGCGTGCCGAGTGGGTCACCCGCCGCACGGCGGCGCCTGTCGCCCGTACGGAAGCAGCCGCCTTCTCGCTGGTGACGGCGACCGTGAGGCCGCCCGTTGTCGGGTCGAACCAGGAACCACCGTACGAGGCCCCTGCGGCACGCTGAGCCTTCGGCTGTATGGCGGTCGCCGTCTTCTCCGCGGAGAGACGGGCCTTGGCCTGGCTCTCCGTCAGGCCGAAGTCCTTCTGCATGGCTGCCAGCAGACCGGTGGAGGCCTGACGTGTGTCGGGGGTGGCACGGGTGCCGGCGGTGGGGGTGTCCGCGGCCGAGGCGGACGGGAAGCCCGCCCCCGCCCAGGCTCCGACGAGGAGCACGGCGGACAGGGCGGTGCGTAAAGCCGTGGTGCGTCTCAAGGTATTGGCCCTTCTGTTGTTCCGGCGACGTGGGGGAGGAACAGCAGGCGTCCGGGAGACGTCTCGCTTGAGAGCGCTCTCAGAGTGTGCCGATCCGGACTGTAGCCGAGAGCCGTTTGCAGGTCCATGCCAATGACGCGGGGGTGTCGACGCCCTGTGGGGCGGCGAGGCGCGTCAGGGGTGCCCGGGGCGGTAGGCGAAAGCACTCCACAGTGCTCGCAGCGCGTCGCCGTCCTGCCAGAAGTCGGGCCCCGCGGCAGGGCCCGCCTCTCCCCAGATCCTGATCGCCTCGTGCGGGGCGCCGCCGAGCGGGCCCCACCCGGGATCGCCGGTGGCCGCGAATCCGGCCCACGCCGCGACCATCCGCTCCGAGAGCCGGTGGTCCGCCGGCGTCTGCGTGCCACCGATCAGGAACTGGACGCTCTCCTCGGCCAGGTTCCCGAACGCGAAGGGAACGTCCGCGCAGTGCCAGGCGTACACCCTCGGCCCGGAGCCACCCCGCTGCCGGGCGAAACGCGACAGGAAGGTGCGCCCGCCGGACCGCGCGTGCGCGGCGGCGAGCCGGTTGCTGTACTCGCCGAACGACAGGTCCCCGTACAGCGCCAGGTGGACATCGCGCACGGTCGCCTCGGGCGCCAGGCGGCGATAGCCCGCCGCCAGGGAGTCCGGGAGACCGAAGTCCTTCGCGAAACGGACCAGTTCCTCCTCGGTGGTGACCTCGGCGCAGCTGCCGACGGCATCCATCAGCCGGTACTCCTGGGTGGTGTGGCAGACGAGGAGCCCGATGTCCTGGGCCCCGCCGGCCCCGATCAGGTCCAGCGGGTCCCCGCGGAGGACGTGGCCGTCGGCGACCGGGCCGAAGATGACGGGGTCCCAGGAGATGCGACCCGAGTGCGGATCCTGCCGGTATCCCTCGACGACCGCGTCGGACGCCTGCACGAGCGCTCGCGGGGGGACGGCTGCCAGCCCGGCGTGCGCCGCCGGTACCCGCGCCTCAGCGGCGATCCTCTGTGTGAGGTGCTCGGCGAGGGCCGGTGCGAAGACCGGGCCGACGGCGCTGTGCGCGATCGCCCTCCGGAACAGCCCTCGCGCCCGGTCCATGGTCATCAGGCAGGCCACGGACGTCGCTCCGGCGGACTGCCCGGCCACGGTGACGTTGCCCGGGTCTCCACCGAAGGATGCGATGTTGTCGCGCACCCACTCCAGAGCGGCCACCTGGTCCAGGAGCCCGCGATTCGGCGGACAGACGCCGTCGGCACCGGGTGGAATGTGACCGAATCCCTCGAACCCGAGCCGGTAGTTGAGGGTGACCACGACGAGACCGGCGCGGGCGAGCGCCGTGCCCTCGAAGTCCGGCTGCGCGCTCGACCCGAAGGTGTAGGCCCCGCCGTGGATCCAGACGAGCACCGGCGAAGGGCCGCCCCCAGCTGCGTGGTCGCGTGTGGTCCATACGTTGAGGCTGAGGATGTCCTCGTCACCGGGCACCCAGCTCGGAGCGCCCGGCAGTTCCGCCGACTGCGGCGAGATGGGGCCGTACTCCACGCAGTCGCGGATGCCTTCCCAGCCGCGACGGGGACGCGGGGCCCTGAACCGGTCTGCTCCGAAAGGCGGTTCCGCGTACGGAATGCCGAGGACGGCGACGACACCCCGGTCCTCCGCACGTCCACGTACTCGGCCACTCACCGTGCCGAAAACACTTGTCAAGACTGCTCTGCCGTCCTTCGCTTCCCCGCCCGGACCGGGCGGCACAAAGATCAGAATGGCAGAGCAGCCGACCGCGGCGCGAACGCATTGCCCGTCACCGCAGGGTGCGCGTCACCGCGTGGAGAACGCGTGCAGGGTCGTCGTCCTGTAGGTCCGGCCGGGGCGCAGAACGGTGGAGGGGAAGGACGGCTGGTTGGGTGCGTCGGGGAAGTGCTGGGCCTCCAGGCAGAAGGCGTCGCCCTGCCGGTAGAGGCGGCCGGACGTGCCGGTGAGGGTGCCGTCCAGGAAGTTGCCGGTGTAGAGCTGCATGCCGGGCTCGGTGGTGTACATCTTCATGACCCGGCCGGATTCGGGGTGGGTGACGGTGAGCGCGTATTCGGGCCGGGGCGTGATCCCTTTGTCCAGCACGTAGTTGTGGTCGATTCCCTGGGCGATCACTGTCTGCTCGTGCGGGGTGCGGGCCTGTGTGCCGATGCTTCTGGCCCGGCGGAAGTCGAAGGGGGTGCGGGCCACGGGGGCCAGTTCGCCGGTGGGGATCAGGGTGGTGCCGACCGGGGTGTAGCGGGCGGCGGCCAGTTCCAGCAGGTGGCCGTCGACCGTACCGGTCCCCTCCCCCGCGAGGTTGAAGTAGGTGTGGCTGGTGAGGTTGACGACGGTGGCCCGGTCGGTCGTGGCCTCGTAGTCGATGCGCCAGGCGCCGTGCGAGGTGAGGGTGTAAGTGACGCGGACAGCCAGGTTGCCGGGGTATCCGGCCTCTCCGTCCGGGCTGGTCCGGGTGAGGACCAGGCCCCTGTCAGCACCTCGGTCGAAGGGTTCGACGTCCCACATCCGCTTGTCGAAGCCCCGGTCCCCGCCGTGCAGACTGTTCGGGCCGTCGTTCAAGGGGAGCTGGTGGGTGGCGCCGTCGAGGGTGAACCGTCCGTCGGCGATGCGGTTTCCGTAGCGGCCGATCAGTCCGCCGAAGTAGGGCGACTTGGCCACGTAGTCGTCGAGGTTGTCGAAGCCCAGGGCGACATTGGTGGTCCTGCCGTGGCGGTCGGCCGTCTCCAGGGACTGGATGATGCCGCCGTAGGACAGGGCCTTGAGGGTCGTCCCGCCGTTGCGGACGGTCCAGCGGTGCACCGCCGTGCCGTCGGCGAGCCGGCCGAAGAGCTCCTTGGTGGGGGCGTGCCCGGTGGCGCCGCGACGGCTGTCCGAGGCATGGGCGGGACCGGCCGCGGCGGCCGCGATCCCTGTGGCGGCGGCAGCCGTCAGCACGGTGCGTCTGGTGGTGCTGGGCATGGGTGACTCCTTGACAGGGAGGGGGGAGTTACGAGCCGACCTTGCGTTTGTTGTAGACGTCGAAGCCGACGGCGGCGAGCAGCACGAGACCCTTGATGACCTGCTGGTAATCGGTGCCGATCCCCACGAGCGACATACCGTTGTTGAGTACGCCGAGCACGAGGCCGCCGATGATGGCGCCGAAGACCGTGCCGACGCCTCCGCTCATGGACGCTCCGCCGATGAACGCGGCGGCGATGGCCTCGAGTTCGAAGTTCGTACCCGCCTGGGGTACGCCGGCGTTGAGACGGGCCGCGTAGACGATCCCGGCCAGCGCCGCGAGTACGCCCATGTTCACGAAGACGAGGAACGTGACGCGCTGGTCCTTGACACCCGAGAGCTTCGCGGCGGCGCGGTTGCCGCCGAGGGCGTACACGTGACGGCCGACGATCGCGTTGCGCATGACGTAGCCGAAGCCGATGAGCAGAACGGCGAGCAGGAGGAGCACGACGGGGACACCGCGGTAGCTCGCCAGGGTCATGGTGAAGGCGAGTACCGCCGCTGCCATCGCCACGAGTTTGGTGAGGAAGATGTTCCGGGGCAGGACATCGAGTTCGTAGCGCTGCTGGCGGCGGCGGTCGCGGACCTCCTGGAGAAGGGCGAAGGCCAGCAGGGCGCAGCCCAGGAGGAGGGTCAGATTGTGGTAATTGGTCTCGGGCCCGAGCTCCGGGAGGTATCCGGTGGAGATCTTCTGGAAGCCCTCGGGGAACGGGCCGAGCGAGCGGCTGCCCAGGAGGATCTGTGTCCCGCCGCGGAACAGCAGCATTCCGGCCAGGGTGACGATGAACGACGGGATGCCGACGTACGCGATCCAGAAGCCCTGCCAGGCGCCCGCGACCGCTCCGACGATCAGTGAGAGCACGAGGGCGAGGACCCAGGGCACGTCGTGCTCGACCATCATGACCGCGGCGGCCGCGGAGACGAACGCGGCGAGTGAACCGACGGAGAGGTCGATGTGCCCGGCGATGATGACGATCATCATGCCGATGGCGAGTACGAGGATGTAACTGTTCTGGAGGACGAGGTTGGTGACGTTGTTCGGCTTGAGCAGGACTCCGTCGGTCCATATCTCGAAGAGAACGACGATGAGCCCGAGGGCGATGAGCATCCCGTACTGGCGCATGTTGCGGCGGGCCGCGTCCAGGAGGAGGCTGCCGGTCGCCGGGGGCGCGGCCGGCGCTGCCTTGCCGGTGCGCTGCGGGGTGTCGGTGGGTGCCTGGGGCATTCCTGCTACCTCTTGTCGCTGGTCATATGGCGCATGAGGACCTCCTGGGTGGCCTCCGCGCGCGGGACTTCGCCGGTGAGCCGGCCGGCGGCCATGGTGTAGATGCGGTCGCACATGCCGAGCAGCTCGGGGAGTTCGGAGGAGATGAGGACAACGGCCTTGCCCTCGGCAGCCAGCCGGTCGATGACGGAGTAGATCTCGTACTTGGCGCCGACATCGATCCCGCGGGTCGGTTCGTCGAGGATGAGGACGTCGGGGCCCGCGAAGATCCATTTGCCGAGGACGACCTTCTGCTGGTTGCCGCCGGACAGGCGGCCCACCTGCTCGAAGACCGTGGGGGTCTTGATGTTCATCGAGGTGCGGTAGGACTCGGCGACACGGGTCTCCTCGTGCTCATCGACGATCCCGCGCCGCGACACCTTGTCCAGGGCGCCGAGGCTGATGTTGCGGCCGATGGTGTCGATGAGGTTGAGGCCGTACTGCTTGCGGTCCTCGGTGACGTAGGCGATCTTGTGGCTGACCGCTTCGGAGACGGTGCGGGTCCGGATCTCCTTGCCGTCCTTGAGGACCGTGCCGCTGATGTTGCGGCCGTAGCTGCGGCCGAAGACGCTCATGGCCAGTTCTGTGCGGCCGGCGCCCATCAGCCCGGCGAGGCCGACGATCTCGCCGCGGCGAGCCAGGACGGAGACACGGTCGACGACTCTGCGGTGCTGGTCGATCGGGTGGTGGACGATCCAGTCGCGGACCTCGAGGGCGGGGTGTGCTCCCGGGTCGCCTTCGTACGGAGTGCGTTCGGGGAAACGGTGGTCGAGGTCGCGCCCGACCATGCCGCGGATGATGCGGTCCTCGGTGGTCGATCCGGCGCGCACGTCGAGGGTCTCGACCGTCCGGCCGTCGCGCAGGACCGTGACGGAGTCGGCGACCTCGGTGATCTCCCCGAGCTTGTGCGAGATGATGATCGACGAGATGCCCTGGCCCTTCAGCTCCTTGATGAGGGTGAGGAGTTTGGCGCTGTCGTCGTCGTTGAGCGCGGCGGTCGGCTCGTCGAGGATCAGCAGCTCGACCTTCTTGGAGAGTGCCTTGGCGATCTCGACCAACTGCTGCTTGCCGACGCCGATGTCCGCGACCCTGGTCTGCGGGTGCTCCCGCAGACCGACCCGCTCCAGCAGGACGGCCGCGTGGCGCAGGGTCTCGTTCCAGCTGATGAAGCCGCGCGTGGCGTGTTCGTTGCCGAGGAAGATGTTCTCGGCGATGGAGAGGTACGGCACCAGGGCGAGTTCCTGGTGGATGATCACGATGCCGCGTGCCTCGCTCGCCCGGATGTCCTTGAAGGCGCAGCTCTCGCCCCTGAACCGGATCTCGCCCTCGTAGCTGCCGTGCGGGTGGACTCCGCTGAGCACCTTCATCAGGGTCGACTTGCCGGCACCGTTCTCCCCGCAGATGGCGTGCACCTCCCCCTGGGCGACGGTCAGTGAGACGTCGGAGAGAGCTTTGACACCCGGGAATGTCTTGACGATGGACCGCATCTCCAGGACGGGGACCGCGGCGGCCACCGGACCTGGGGTCGAGGCCTTCATCGGAGGTCGCTCTCCTTGATGTAGCCGGAATCCACCAGCTCGGTGCGGTAGTTGGTCTTGTCGACGCTGACCGGGTCGAGCAGGAACGACGGGACGACCTTCTTCTCGTTGTCGTACGTCGTGGTGTCGTTGACCTCGGGCTTCTTGTCGTTCAGTACGGCGTCGGCCATCTGGACAGCTTGCTTGGCGAGCGCGCGGGTGTCCTTGTAGACGGTCTGCGTCTGCTGCCCGGCCATGATCGACTTCACCGAGGCGACCTCGGCGTCCTGGCCGGTGACGACGGGGTACGGCTTGGAGCCGGTGCCGTACCCGTCCGACTTCAGGGCCGAGATGATGCCGATCGAGATGCCGTCGTAGGGCGAGAGCACCGCGTCGACCCGGTCCGAGGAGTAGGCGCTGGTGAGGAGGTCGTCCATGCGCCTCTGGGCGGTACCGCCGTCCCAGCGCAGGGTGGTGATCTGGTCCAGTTTCGTCTGCTTGCTGCGGACGACGATCTGCTTCTTGTCGATGTACGGCTTGAGCGTCTTCCAGGCGCCCTGGAAGAAGTAGCGCGTGTTGTTGTCATCGGGGGATCCGGCGAACAGCTCGATGTTGAACGGCCCCTTGCCGGTGCCGGACTTCAGCCCGAGCTTGTCGATGATGTAGCCGGCCTGGAGCTCGCCGACCTTCTCGTTGTCGAAGGAGGCGTAGTAGTCGACGTCAGGACTGCCGAGGATGAGCCGGTCGTACGAGATGACCTTGATGCCCTGCTCCCCCGCCTGGTGCAGCACATCGCTGAGGGCGCGACCGTCGATGGCGGCGACCACGAGGACGTCAACCCCCTTGGTGATCATGTTCTCGACCTGGGAGACCTGCTGGTCGACGTCGTCCTCGCCGTACTGAAGATCGGTCTTGTAGCCGAGCTTCTTGAACTCGGCGGCCATATTCCTGCCGTCCGCTATCCAGCGCTCCGACGACTTGGTCGGCATGGCGATTCCGATGGTCGAACCCTTGCCGCCCTCCTTCTTGTCCTTGCTTCCTCCCTCGCCGCTCTGTCCGCAGGCGGCGAGGGTCACGGAGAGTGCGAGGGCGGTGAGGACCGTTGCGGTCCGGGCTACGCGCGGGGTGGACGCGGTTCGTGAGGTGCGCATGGTCGGTCCTCCGGGGTGCGAGGGGAGCGGCGGGCCGGGCCGCACTGCCCTCATCGTCGGTTCGGTATTTCGGACATGGTTCGAAGTGTGCGACAGCTGAGAACCCTTGAAAACCCGCCGCCTCCGGGCACGCCCCTTGCGCGACAGGACAGTTGAGTGGGCCGTCGTTCGAAATCTCGTCATGCGTTCGAAATGTTGGCGTGACGGTAGTGAGGGAGCAGGGAGACTGTCAATGGGTCAGGCAGGCACCGTCTCGGCAACTCCCACCGGCAGGCCGCGGTTTCGGCCGGACCCTGGCCCTCGACGTTCCTCCCCGCCCGTGCGGGCGGACCGCATCCGCCCGCACGGCGCACCCGCCCGGCGGCATCGCGTACCACCTCGAGGCGGCGGCCGCAGCGACCCCGGCCGGGCGTCGAAGGTGGTCAGCCGGCCTGGCCGATGGCACTGCGCAGCATGGCCACGGTGGTCGCCGCAGCGGCGCGTTCCGCCTCGTCGCCCGTGGTACGCACCCGCTCCTCCAGCAGCACGAGGGCAGCCTGGAGCACACCCACCCGCACCGGAACGCTCTGCATGGCCGTAAGAACGGCCGCCGCCTGCTCGGCAGGCGTCGCGGTCGCGGCCTGCGGAATCAGGGTGGAGATCCCGCGCCCGAGCGCACGGTCACGAGGCGGCTGAGCCGCGGCAGTGGTCACCGAGGAAGTCTGCCGCACCTGCGGCGCGGAATGGGTCAGCGACTTGGCCGCCGAGTCCCGGCGCCGCCCTGAAGATGGCCGTGAACTCGCGTCAACAGGGCCGTCAGCCGCGCACGTTCGCGCGCGTTCAACGGGGCCAGAACGTCTTCCTGCACGGCAGCCGCATCAGCCTGGAGGCGGTCGAACAGCGCGCGGCCCGCCGGGCTCACGGTGACGCTCACGCGCCGCCGGTCGGTCAGGTCGCGGGCCCGGTCCACCAGTCCGGCCGCAGCCAGTTCGTCGATGATCTTCACGATGTCGCTGCGGTCGATCGTCAGCCGCGCCGCCAGTTCCCGTTGCACATGGGGGCCGAAATCGACCAGTGCGGCCAGTACCGCCATGTGTCGGAGCCGCAGGCCCCGGTCGGCCAGCCGCTCGGCGAGGCGGCTTCGCGCGGCCTTGCCCGTCCTGGACATGAGATAGGTCGTGAGCCCCAGGAGGCTGGGCGGCGTTTCGTTCTCGTTCACCTGTATATCGTAGGCACTTACCAATGATGGGTACGCACCCATCATTCTGCCCCGCACCTCCCCACACCGGCACGCGCTCAGGCAGGACCGATGCCGCCGCGCGCGGGGAACCTGCCGCCCGGCCCCGGCGACAGCCGGAGGCACGCACACCGGCCGGCCGCGCGGATCGAGGCGACTCGCCCCTTCGTCCGTTGCTCCACCCGCTCCGCCTCTCGCTACCCCCGCGCCCAGGTGCGCATGGCGGCACGCGAGGAGAAGGCTGACACATCCTTGTCCAGCGGCTCGTCGGTGTACTGGTGGATGCGCCAGGACGCCTTGATCCGGGGCTTCCCGGCGGTGACGTAATCGGCGATCCAGAGGCCGTCCCCGGCATACGACGTGGTGTCGTTGTTCAGCCAGAAGTAGCGATTGCAGTAGAGCAGGACCTTGTGGTCCGGGCGCAGCCGTTTGACTTCGCGGATGAAGCGGTCCTTCTCGGCATTGCTTGCATGGGTGCCCTCGCCGTTCTGTTCCCAGTCGACGGCCAGCAGCTCGCCCGCCCGCTCCGGTGCCTTGCTCAGGAAGTACTCCGCCTGTGCCGTGATATTCCCGGGCCACAGAAAGTGGTAGAACCCGACCACGCAATCCGCGTCACGGGCACGTTTCGCCTGCGAGGCCAGACGTGGATTGATGTACGAACGGCCCTCGGTGGCCTTGATGAAGACAAAGTCCACTCCGTCCGTTTCGAACGACGCCTGATAGGCGCTGACGTCGACACCGTGCAGCATGGGTACCGCCTCACACATGGTCCGGTGATTCCGCTTACTCCTCTGATACGTGCCCGCAGCACGCGGCTCCCACCCGTCCGGCGGGCCGGGAAAACCAGTGCGCCGGCGCGCGGAATAGCATCCGGCCGACAGGAGTTGGTGAACCGACGGGACCCCATTTCACGTATTGCTCGCACCGGCGGAAGGTTGGAACCATGAAGATCGGCATCATCGGAGCAGGGAATATCGGCGGCAACCTCACCCGGCGGTTCACCGCGCTCGGCCATGACGTGTCCGTCGCGAACTCGCGCGGTCCGCAGACCCTCACCGCGCTGGTCGAGGAGACCGGCGCGACCGCGGTCACCGCCTCGGAGGCGGCGAAGGGCGCCCAGGTCGTGGTCGTCACGGTGCCTCTCAAGGCCGTCCCCGCGTTGCCCGACGGCCTCCTCGACGGCGCCGCGGAGGGCGTCGTGGTCATCGACACCGGGAACTACTACCCGCGCGAGCGTGACGGCCTGATCGCGGCGATCGAGGACGGCCTGCCGGAGAGCCGCTGGACGCAGGAACAGATCGGCCACCCCGTCGTCAAGGCCTTCAACGGGACCTACGCGCAGGACATCCTTTCCAACGGCCGGCCCACGGGCAGCACGGGCCGTCAGGCGCTGCCGGTCGCGGGGGACGACGCCGCGGCGAAGCAGACGGTCCGTGACCTCATCGACGAGCTGGGCTTCGACACGGTGGACGCGGGCGGGCTCGACGAGTCGTGGCGCCAGCAGCCGGGCACGCCGGTGTACGGCCATCGGGGCGATGTCGCGGAGATCGAGAAGGCTCTGGCGTCGGCGTCCGCCGAGCGGACCGCCGAGTGGCGGGCCTGAGCCCCGCCGCGCCCACATGCGGCAGGGGTGCGGGGCCGCACCGGCAGGGATGTCGGGGCCCGCGCCCCTGCCGCGCGGTTTGCGTCCGCCCGGCGTCAGGCGGGGGGCGCGGGCCGGTGCGGCCCCCCTGCATCAGTCCTCGTAGCCGGTGCTGCGGCTGACCTCCTCCCAGGCCAGCACCTCCGCGCGGGAGGCGTCGAGGCTCGCGAGGACCGCGTCGGTCGCGTCGTTGCCGAGCGGCAGGCGGAGCGGAGTGTCCTGGGCGGCCAGGGCCGTCAGGATGGCAGCGGCCGCCTTGTGCGGGTCGCCCTCCTGCTTGCCGTCGGAATCCGGGAGATTGCTGCGGACCGGGCCCACCGTCTCCTCGTAGGCGGGCAGGGCTGGTGACTGGCGCAGGGCGCCGCCCCCGGCGAAACCCGTGCGGAACGAACCGGGCTCGACGACCAGCACCTTGATGCCGTGCGGGGCCACCTCCACGGCCAGCGCCTCGGACAGGCCCTCCAGGGCGAACTTCGTCGCCGAGTAGGCTCCGACGCCGGGGAAGCTGAACCGGCCGCCCATGCTGCTCATCTGGACCACCGCGCCGGAACCGTTGCGACGCATGTGCGGCAGCACGGCACGCACGAGCGCGGCCGGCCCGAAGAAGTGCAGGTCCATGAGATCGCGCAGCTCGCGGTCGCTGGTCTCCTCCACGGCGCCCACCAGCCCCATCCCCGCGTTGTTGACCACCACATCGATCCGGCCGTACCGGAGCACGGCCTCCGCCACCACGTCCGCGATGCGTGCCGTGTCGGTGACATCCAGCTGGACGGCGACGGCGCGGTCGGGATGCGCGGCCACCAGGTCTTCCAGCGCCTCCGGCTTGCGAGCCGTGGCGACGACGCTGTCCCCGGCGGCGAGGGCCGCCGTGGCGATGGCGCGGCCGAAGCCGGAGGAGGCCCCGGTGATGAGCCAGACCCGGCCCGGGGCGTTGCCGCGGGTGGCTGCTGCGTGTTCGGCGTTCATGTCCAACTCCCGTTTGTCCTGCTGGTGTTGCAGTGATCCAGTTATGTCATCCGCCTGCTGGGACGTCCAAGACAAAGACCAACTGGACCGATAAACGGGCTTTATGATCGCTGGATGGAGCTGCGTCAGCTGCACTACCTCACCGTGATCGCCGAGGAAGGGAACCTGGGGAGGGCCGCGAAGCGGCTGTTCGTCAGCCAGCCGGCCCTCTCGTACGCCCTCAAGACTCTTGAGTCCGAACTCGGGGTGCGCCTCTTCGACCGTCACGCCGGTGGAGTCTCGGCGACCGCCGCGGGACGTGATGTGGTCACCGAGGCCCTGCTCACGGTGCGCCAGTCCGAGCGGGTGACTGCTGCGGCCGAGCGGCACGCACGAGGCGAGACAGGGGTCCTCCGGGTGGGTTTCGAGGCGAGCGGCGCCGACGAGCTGACCACGCGGGCACGGGCGGAGTTCAGCCGGCGTCATCCCGGGGTGCGGGTGGCACCCAAGCGCTACGACTGGGGGCAGGAGGCCGATGCGCTCCGGGACGGCCTGACGGACGTGGCCTTCGTCTGGCTGCCCAACGATCTGACCGGGCTGCACAGCGAGTTGGTGCACACGGAGCCGCGGGTCGTGGGGCTCGCCTCCACACACGCGCTGGCATCCAGGTCCGGCGTGTCGGTGCTGGAGGTCGGGGACGAGCCTCTGCTCTGGACGCAGCGTGCGCCGCGGGAGTGGGTGGACTGGTGGGCCGTCAACCCCCGCCCGGACGGTTCGAGTCCACGGTGGGGGCCGACCAACGACAACGTCGAGGAGATGCTGGAGCAGGTGGCGGAGGGTGCTGCCATCTGTTTCGCGCCCTTGAGTATGGCGCGGTACTACGCGCGCCCCGATCTCGCCTGGGTCCCGCTGACGGACGTGGAACCCCTGCGCGTCGTGCTCGCCTGGGCGAAGGAGACCGACAACGCGCTGGTCCGGGGCTTCGCCGATGTGGTGCGGGGGCTCTCCGCGTCGGGGCCGGCCAGGGGTTGAGAACGCACGGGACGGCCGCCGGCACTCGACGTGCCGGCGGCTCCGCCCGGGTCCCCCGGCCTGCTCGGTCCGTCACGGCCTGACGGGCCCCATCGGGGCGCCCCCGGTCTGCGTGACGAGGCACCCGGCGCTCCTCCCGTCCGTCCGAGGGGATGCGGCCGGTGTCCGGACAGCCATCCCGTGAAAGGGACTCCAGGTCACTTCGGCAAAGCACGCGCGCCGTTCGTCGCCCGGGCGGAAGCGGTGGACGAATCCGTCGGGACAGGACCGCATGGCGAGCGGCGCCCCGGCGCTCGCGCACGGCGGGCAGGCGGGCAGGCGGGCAGGCGGGCAGGCGGGCAGGCGGGCAGGCGGAACATGGCCTGGCAGCGCTATGACGCGGCATCCGCCTCGGCCCGGTCGTCCTCCTGGCGGGCCGGGAGGCTGTCCATGAAGGAGCTGACCGAGAACACCGCGCGCCCGGGACCGGGCGGCCCGTACCCGGGAGGCGAGGTGAGCCCGTACTCCTCCATCGTCGAGCGGTAGGCGTCCAGCAACCGGATGTGGTACTCCAGCGGCGCACCGTCCGGGTTGGTCTTGCCGAGCGGTGTCGTCGGTTCGGGGCACCAGGTGGTGAACCGCGGGGTGATGCCGTGCGACATGAAGAACCGCAGGCCCTCGGTGGTGGAGTCGATCGCCTCCTTCACCGTGGTGAAGCCGAACGGCTCGGCCATCTCCACGCCCGCGACGAAGTTGGGGATGACGTTTCGGGCACCGAAGACGTCGGCGGAGTCCAGGATGCGGCGGTGCCATTCGTCGCGCCCGACGTAGCGCTCCTTGCCGGGGCAGTAGAGCTCGAACAGCCTGGGGTCCCACACCTCGTAGTTGGGGTGGTAGATCTGCACGCCGTAGTCGTGGAAGCGCTGGACATCGGCCTTGGGCAGGGCCTGGGCGACGACCTTGCCGATCCAGCGGCCGGGGAAGCGTTCCTCGATGGCTTTGGCGTACTGGCCGTAGAAGTCGGCCTCGTCCCGTCCGCCGATGTGGGAGGTGATGGCACCGCCGGTCAGGGTGTAGGCCGTGGAGGTCTTCGCCGTGTCGTACCGGTCGATGATGGCCAGCGCCTCCAGGACCTCCTCGACGGGCTTCACTCCGGTGTAGGGGCGGCCCGCCGCCTTGTGCTGGCGCCAGTTGTGGTTGATGTCGCAGTACTGGCACTCCTCCTTCGCGCCGAAGTACTGGCAGACGCGGAAGACCGTCAGATAGACCAGGTAGCCCCACTGGATGGTGGGCGCGACCTCCATGACCGATTTGCCGTTGCCAAGGGTGTGCCGGTAGTAGTCCGGCATGGGGGGCAGACCCACGTCGGAGATCCGCCGGCCGTCGAGGTACAGGCCGAGCACTCCGTCGCCGTCGGCCGCCACGCGGTACGGGGAAGCCGGGTTGACGCGCACGGAGACGACGGTGCGCCGTAGTTCGTACGGGCCGCCGGTGAGCACGATCTCCTCGGGCGGGCGGCGCAGCGCGGCGGCACCGAGCTCGGGAAGGGTCCCGTGGTCGAAGGAGAAGATGAAGTACGACTTGGGCTTGACGTCACCGCCCTCGTTGTCGCTGAGCGCGGATTCGTCGAAGGCCAGGCCGCCGCGCAGCAGGTCCTCCTTGATGACGGCCTCCCGCGGCACGTGCGGGAACTGCTCCATGAGCCGCTCGATCAGGCGGGTACGGCTCGTGTCGGTGCTGCCGGGGTCGGTACGGCTGGGCATGTGCGGGCTCCTGGGTCCTGTCGTGGCGGGTGTTCCGGGTTCGCCGCCTGTTCCAACGAACCAGGGCCCCGAAGCGTTCGCGCTCCCGCCCTCCGGAACGGCCGGAACCCACCGCCGGACCCTATGTGACCGGTGAGTAGGGTGTGGTGCCCGGGAGCCCGTCGGCCGTGCGGCCGTTCCGACGCCCCGGGGTTGCCGCAGTCGGCCGCGGAACGGAAGTGCCTCATGCCCCGCACCATGTCCGTCTCGGACAGCATCGTGGTCCGCGCCGAACCCTCGCTCGTGTACGACCGGTTGAGCGACCCCACGGAAATGGGACGCTGGAGTCCGGAGAACCGGGGCGCGAGGGTGCTCGGCGAGCGTCGGGGCGCGTATGTCGGGATGGTCTTCGAGGGCCGCAACAAGCGCGGGTCCATGCGCTGGACGACCCGGTGCACGGTGACGGCGGCCGACCCAGGTGAACGTTTCGCCTTCCGTGTCCACGCCATCGGGGCGAAACGGCCGAGGCTGCCGGGCGCCATCGCCACCTGGGAGTACCGCTTCGAGGCCGTGGACGCCGGCACCAGGGTCACCGAGATCTGGATGGACGACCGCCGCGCCTGGCCGGATTTCCTGGCCAACGCCTTCGACCGGGCCGCGACCCGGGGGCACACGTTCGCCGACTTCCAGCGGCGCAACATCAGCACCACGCTCCGGCGGCTCAAGGCCGCCCTGGAGGCCTCGCCGGCCGACGAGGCCCCCCAAGTATGACGTGGTGGCGTTCTGTCACTTGTCCCAGTGCGCGGGGCGGTTGAGCGAGGAGGGCAGCCGGGTGGCGCCGTTCCCCTTGGCCGCGTTGAGCTGGGACTGCGTGACGAAGAGCGCCCCGGCCAGATCGGCGCCGGACAGATCCGCGTCCCGGAAGTCCGCGCCGATCAGATCGGCCAGCCGCAGGTCGGCGCCGGCGAGGTCCGCCGCGATGAGGTAGGCGCCGCGCAGGTCGGCGCCCCGCAGATCCGCTCCCCCGAGGCGCGCGGCGATCAGATCCGCACCCCGGTGGCTGCGCTTCTTCTTCCGGGGCGCGGTGGCGCGCACGAGTTCGCTGGTACGCGCGAGCAGGGCCGCGACACCGTCGCGGTGCGCCGCCACGTCCAGGTCCGCGAAGGCGTCGGCGTCGAGGCGGGTGAGGCGTTCGGTCTCCTCGAGGCTCCGCCGTATCTCTCCGTGCAGGGAGCGGGCCGGTGCCAGGGAAGCAGCTTCCGTGAGGTACCAGAGGAGCTCGTGGAGCTGCCGCACGACCGGGAAGACCTGGAACATCTGCCGGGCGCTCTCCGGGGCCGCACGCCAGTCCCGTCCGCCGAAGGTCTCCGCCGACACCTTCTGGCCCGCACCGAAGCAGTCGTACACCGTGCAGCCGGCGAAGCCCTCGGTGCGCAGCCGGGTGTGGATACCGCAGCGGAAGTCGTCCGTGAGGTTGCGGCAGGGGTCGCCGGCTTCCTTGTTGACGGCGAAGTCCGCGGAACGGGTGAGGGTCAGCGCGACGCAGCACAGTCCGAAACAGTTACCGCAGTCTGCGCGCAGGGCGGCACGGCCGCCGTGCTCGGTGCCGGGGGCTCGTTCGTTGTCGGGCACGGGAGGAGAGTCCTTTGGTGTGCGTGGTTCATGGCCGGTCGAGCCTATCCAGGTCGGGCACTCCGCCCCGCCACGAGGTGCTCCGGGCGAGTACGACCGCGGCGCCCGGGGCCCGCCCGCGCTCCGGAGGTACCGCGGACCATAATGATGGGTCATACATCTTTTGGGAGGTGGCCACCATCGTGGCGAACGCACCGGTCGACAGCATTCCGGCCCAGCGGGTCCTGACCGACCCGGCGGGCCTGACCCGGTACCAGCACGACGAGGCCGAATGGGCACCGTACGGAACGCCCTTGGCCGTGGTGCGCCCGCAGAACACCCGCGAGGTGCAGGATGTGGTGCGCCATTGCATCGCCCACCACATCCCGTTGGTACCGCGCGGCGCGGGTACCGGTCTGTCCGGGGGCGCCAACGCCGTGGACGGGGCGATCGTCCTGTCCTTCGAGGACATGGACGCCATCGTCGCCATCGACCGCGCGGAGCGGCTGGCCGTCGTCCAGCCCGGCGTGGTCAACGACGATCTGCGCGCGGCGAGCGCCGAGCACGGGCTGTGGTACCCGCCGGATCCGGCGAGTTCGCCCTGGTCCACCATCGGCGGGAACGTCGCGACGAACGCCGGGGGCATGTGCTGCGTCAAGTACGGCGTGACGCGCGACTACGTACTGGGCCTGGAGATCGTCAACGGACTCGGCGAAGTCGTCTCGCTCGGGCGCCGGACCGCGAAGGGCGTGGCGGGCTACGACCTGGCCGGGCTGATGGTGGGCTCCGAGGGGACGCTCGGGGTGATCACCGAGATCACCGTCCGTCTGCGGCCCGCCAGGCTCCAGGAACGGACGGTGGCGGGGTACTTCTCGTACGTGGTGGCCGCGGGCGAGGCGGTGAGCGCCGTGACCGCGTCCGGCGTCATTCCGTCGGCGCTCGAACTCGTCGACCGCCACTGCCTCGCCGCCGTCGACGCCTGGAAGAAGATGGGGCTCTCGGCGGACGCCGACGTGGTGCTGCTCGGTCGCGTCGACACCCCCGGCGCCGAGGGTGACGCCGAGGCCGAGCTGGTCCGGGACTGCTTCGAGCGCGCCGGTGCGACCTGGGCTGCGGTCTCCACGGACCAGCAGGAGGCGGATGCGCTGTTCCAGGCCAGGCGACTGGCCTATCCGGCACTGGAGCGGCTCGGTCCGGTGCTGACCGAGGACGTCTGTGTGCCGCGGACCGCGGTGCCGGAGATGCTGGCCCGGATCGAGCGGACGGCCGCCCGGCACGACATCCTCGTCGCCAACATCGCGCACGGGACGGCAATCTCCACCCCCTGATCATCACGCCCCCCGGGGACGAGGCCGCGCGTGCCCGCGCCCAGGACGCCTTCGAGGACATCCTGGACGACGCGATCGCGCTCGGCGGCACGGTGACCGGTGAACACGGGGTGGGGCTGCTGAAGATGCGCGGCATGAACAAGGAACTGGGCCCGGCGGTGCTCGGCATGCATCACGCGGTGAAGGCGGCCCTCGACCCGCACGGCATCCTCAACCCGGGCAAGGTACTCGGGGGCGCCTGACCCGGTTGTCAGTGGGGCGGCGCACACTGGCACCAGTACGGGGCGGCGAGGGGAGTCGGATGAGCACCGGGGCAGAAGAGACCGGTTTCGAACCGGCCACCGGAGAGGGCCCGCCTCCTTCGGAACCGGCCGAGCGCCGGGCTGCCTCGGTGCGGACGGCGTTCGCCGGAATGCTGCAGATCCGGCGCCTGACGAACACCGGCCCCGCCGCTCCGGAGGCGGTCCCGGCGGCCTGGGAACTGCACAGGACGGTACGGGCCGTTGCCCTCGCCCTGGAGGCATCCGGGCTGAGCGCGTCGGCCGTTGACGCGTCGGGCAGGCGCACGGCGACGGGATACCGGGTCACCGCGGGCACGGCGCCCGCCACCGCACGGGTGGAATGGCTCGGCCCACCGGGCAGCGGCGCGGCGCACGAGGAGGAGAGCGCGCTGAACCGGTGTGCGGCGGTGTTGCGGGAGTTGGGCTGGATCACCCTGCTCTACCGCGGACCGCGGAGCCGTCGTTTCCTGGAGGTGGAACCCCCGACGGGCGCGGCTCGGCCGGACAGCCGATAGGAGGCGTGCCGCAACGGCCACCGGGGCCCGTTGTCAGACCCGTGCGGGATGCTTGTGGGTCCGACACCTCTGACCTGGAGATGCTGAGATGCGCAATGACGAACTCGCCGCGGCGCAGGCGTACGTCCGTTTACTGGAGGCGACGCGCGCGGCGCTCTCCGATCCGGACGACGCCCCGCTGTACATGCCGTTGCTCGCCTCCCCGATCGCCGAGGCGGACGGTGCACTGCGTCGCGCGGGGCTCTCGGGCAACGAGTCCCACTTCTTCGAGCTCGTCCGCTCGCTCCAGCCCAGCATGTCGGACAGCGGACACTGATCCGCCCGCGTCGCACAACCGCACACCGCACCTGCCGGCTCCCGGCCCGCCCGCATCGCCCGGGCGGGCCGGGCCCGTCTTCGGCCGGGTCGCCCCGATCAGTGGTGCATTGATTCAACGCCCGTCCGGCCGGCGCTCCGAGCTCACGCCCACGGCCTGGTGGCTGACCTCACCGGTCTGCGGCTGGTCACCCGTGCCCAGGAACCGCGCCACTACGAGCCACGGGGCAACCGGCAGGACCGGGACCGCGCCGAGGCCCGGCCCGGCCCGGCCCGTGGCAGGACCGCGTGGAGGCCACCGCGGAGGGCACCGCCTGACCGGGAGCCGTGGCGGCACTCCGCTGCCGGGGCGGCGGGCGCGGAACGTCCGGGTAGCGGCACTCCGCTGCCGGGGCGGCGGCCGCGGGGGCGTCCGGGTAGCGGTACTCCGCTGCCGGGCGGCGGCCGCGGGACGTCCGGGTAGCGGTACTCCGCTGCCGGGCGGCGGCCGCGGGACGTCCGGGTCAGCTGCTCAGCATGTGCCCGGTTGTCGCGTCCACGTGGTCCGGCACCTCTTCGTGGCGATCGCCCACGGTCGGTGTACCGGTGGGTTCGAACATGAGGATGGCGGCACCGGAAGGAGCGTACGGCTTGTGTTCCGTGCCCCGGGGGACCGTGAAGACCGCTCCCCGGGGAAGGAGGACCGTGCGCTCCCCCTCGGGCTCGCGCAGGGAGATGTGCAGCTCGCCGTCGAGTACCAGGAAGAACTCGTCAGTGGCGTCGTGGACGTGCCAGACGTGTTCGCCCTTGACCTTGGCGATGCGGACGTCGTAGTCGTTGACGCGCGTGACGATGCGGGGGCTCCACAAGGCGGCGAAGGAATCCAGCGCCTCGCCGAGGGAAATCGGTTCATTGCTCATGGACTCATCCTGAGTCCTCGTACCGGCCCGATGTGAGTGCTAGGAATTGCACATGCCGCAAGAATCCTCGCACGCATCGAACCTGTCGGGCCTGCACCGGGTCGTCGTGATCGTCGACGCGAACTCGAATCCCTTCGAGCTCGGCTGCGCGACCGAGGTCTTCGGTCTGCGCAGGCCGGAGATCGGCCGTGACCTCTACGATTTCCGCCTCTGCTCCCCCGAGCCCCACACCCTCATGCGGGACGGCTTCTTCACGCTCACGGGCGTCGCCGGTCTCGAGGCGGCCGACGCCGCGGACACCTTGATCGTCCCCAACCGTCCGGACGTCGAGGTGCCGCGCCGGCCCGCCGTGCTCGATGCCGTCCGACGGGCGCACGCTCGTGGTACCCGTCTGGTCGGCTTCTGCAGCGGTGCCTTCACCCTGGCCGAGGCGGGAGTCCTCGACGGCCGTCGGGCCACCGCGCACTGGCAGTGGGTGGATTCCTTCCGGGCCCGCTTCCCTGCGGTCCACCTCCGATCGGACGTGCTGTTCGTGGACGACGGCGACATCCTCACCGCCGCCGGGAGCGCGGCCGCACTCGATCTCGGGCTGCATGTGGTGCGCCGCGACCACGGCGCGGAGGTCGCCAATGCCGTGAGCCGGCGGCTCGTCTTCGCGGCGCACCGGGACGGGGGACAACGGCAGTTCGTGGAGCGCCCGATTCCGGACCTGCCGGACGAGTCGCTGGCGCCTGTCCTGGCCTGGGCCCAGGAACGGCTTGACTCGCCGCTCACGGTCTCCGACCTGGCGGCCCGGGCGACGGTCAGTGCGGCGACGCTTCACCGCCGCTTCCGGGCACAACTGGGAACCACACCGTTGGCGTGGCTCACAGGGGAACGGCTCGCGCTGGCGTGTCGGTTGATCGAACGGGGTGAGTCCCGCTTCGAGATGGTCGCGCGGCACAGCGGGCTCGGCACGGCTGCCAACTTGCGCACGCTGATGCGCCGCGAGACCGGCATCACTCCGTCCGCGTACCGCGGCCGGTTCGGGCCGGGCCCGAACTGACAGCCTGCGGTGCCTCCGCTTCAGCCGGCTGCTCCCGCTGCCGGGCCGAGACCGAGCTCGTCGTCGCCGAGGGGCGCGAAGTGACGGGCCACCTCCTCGTCGGTGACCTCGGCGAGCTCCGCCGGGCTCCACCGGGGGCTACGGTCCTTGTCGATGATCTGGGCGCGCACGCCCTCCACCAGGTCGGGCCGGGTGAAGGCGGTGGACGAGACCCGGTACTCCTGGTCCAGGGCCGCTTCCAGGCATTCCAGGCGACGGGCACGCCGGACGGCCGCGAGCGTCACCTTGAGCGCCGTGGGGGACTTGGCCCGGATCGTCGACGCGGCCTGCTTCGCGGCGGGCACCCCGCAGCCTTCCAGGCGCTCGACGATCTCCTCGACGGTGTCCGCGGCATAACACGCGTCGATCCACTCGCGGTGCCCGGCCAGCTCCGGGACGGGCGCGGTGCCGGCATACCGCTCCGCCGTCCCGACTACAGCCTCGGCTGTGGTGCACGCGTCGAGTGCGGTGAGCAGGGCGGGCAGCTCCCCCGACGGCACGTAGTGGTCGGCGAGGCCGCACAGCAGCGCGTCGGCCGCTCCGACCATGTCCCCGGTGAGCGCCAGGTGCAGGCCGAGCTCTCCGGGTGCCGCCCCGAGCAGGTGGGTACCGCCGACGTCGGGCACGAACCCGATGCCGGTCTCGGGCATGGCGATACGGGAGCGTTCCGTGACGATACGGAGGGAGCCGTGGGCCGACACCCCTACCCCGCCGCCCATCACGATGCCGTCCATGAGGGCGACGTACGGCTTGGAGAATCGGGCGATACGGGCATTGAGCCGGTACTCGTCACGCCAGAAGTCCAGTGACGCCCGGCCGCCCGCCAGCGCGTCCTCACGAATGGAACGGATGTCGCCGCCCGCGCACAGGCCGCGGTCCCCCGCACCGGTGAGGAGCACCGCGACGACCGAGGCATCCCGTTCCGCCGCGTCGAGCGCCTCCCCCATCCGCAGCACCATGGCGTGGTTCAGCGCGTTCAGTGCCCTCGGCCGGTTCAGCGTGATGTGGCGGACGCGCCCCTCCGTGTGCAGCAGGACGGAATCCTCGTGGTTCATGCGTGCGCTCCGGTCAGCCCCAGTGCCGTAACGTCCGCCGGTCACGGACGATCTTCCGCTGCCATTGTGCGCGGCGGTCCGAGGATCTCGGTGTGGGGGGTGGCACGTCCTGGGCCTCGCACGGAACGCCGTATGCCTCGTTCCCGCTGTGGCAGCCGTGCCGAACCCGCCAGACAATTGAGTCACGTGAGTCCCGCCGCACGGCAGCCCCGCCGGACGATCTTCGGAGCACGAATGACCGATCACGACCGGCCACCCTCCGTCCCCGTACCACCCCGCCTCCTGGTCGAGAAGACACACAACAGCGAGATGGCGACGGCGGAGCGGCTTGCCATGAACCGCGCCGGCAGTTTCGAGTGGGACCTCGACGCCCGGACGCTGGACATCGACGAGGCGGGGCTGCTGGTCTTCGGCCTGGATCCCGCCGTTTTCGACTCACGGCCCGGATCGCTGATGGAGCTCCTCGACCCCGCGGAGCGCATCAGGCTCGATGTGGCGATCGACGAGGCCATCAAGGGCGGGAGCACCTCTTACAGCGTGCACTTCCGGGTCCCGTTGCACGACGGTGGCGATCAGTGGACCCATGTCCAGGCACGCATCCTTCGCGGCGCGGACGGGCGGGCGCACCGGGTGATCGGCCTGGTACGGGACGCGACGGCGGAAGTCACCCATTCGGCCTTCGTGCTGGATCTGGAAAAACGCCGTCAGCGACAGACCGACATAGTTGAACGAACGACTAGCGCATTGTCACGGGCCGTGACGGTGGACGATGTCACGGCCGCGCTCACCGGACCGGGCGGACTGGCACGGCTGGGCGCCGACGGCCTCGCGCTCGGTCTGCTGGACAACACGACGCTCAATGTCATCGCCCTGAGCGGCGACTCGCTCGAGGTCGTCGACGAGCTGGGCTCGGGCCGGCTCGACCCGAACTTCCCGCTGGCCGACACCGTCCTCAGCGGACGGCCGCGCTTCGTGAGTTCACTCGGCGCGCTCACCCGGCGCTATCCGGTGCTGGAGCCGTTCGTGGGACACCTCAGGTTCCAGGCGGCCGCCTATCTGCCGCTCGTCGCCCAGGCCAAGACCCTGGGCGGGCTGGCGCTCTTCTACCGCGAACGCGCCGCCTTCACCGCCGACGAACGCAATCTCTGCCTGGGGCTCGCCGCGATCGTCGCCCAGTCCCTCCAACGGGCCACGCTCTTCGACGAGGAACGAGAATTCGCCACAGGGCTCCAGTCCGCGATGCTGCCCCGCCGGATCCAGGACATCGAGGGCGGCGAGATCGCCGTCCGGTACCACGCCGCGTGGAGCGGCCGTCAGGTCGGCGGCGACTGGTACGACGTGATCGCGCTGCCCAACGACCGTTTCGGCGTCGTGGTCGGTGACGTACAGGGTCATGACACGCACGCGGCGGCGATCATGGGCCAGCTGCGCATCGCGCTGCGTGCGTACGCCGCCGAGGGGCATCCGCCGTCGACGGTGCTGGCCCGGGCCTCGCGGTTCCTCGCCGAACTGGACACGGACCGGTTCGCCACCTGCACGTACGCCCAGGTCGACCTGGGAACCGGCACGGTGCGGGTGGTGCGGGCCGGGCACTTCGGCCCGCTGATCCGGCACATGGACGGCCGGGTCGGCACTCCGCAGGTCCGCGGCGGCGTCCCACTGGGCATCGCGACCGACTTCGGCGACGAGGAGTTCCCGGAAACCCGGCTGGACCTCGTACCGGGCGAGACGCTGGTCCTCTACACCGACGGACTCGTGGAGGAGCCCGGCGCCGACATCGACGCCGGGGTGCGCACACTCATCAACGAGGTCAGCGCGGGACCGGCGGGCGCCGAGGCGCTGGCCGACCATCTGTCGGACCGCCTGTGGGAACGCTGGGGCTCGGGCGACGACGTCGCGCTGCTGGTGCTGCGGCGCAGCCCCGACCCGGGATCACCCCGCGCGCCGCGGCTCCATCAGTACATCCACCAGGCCGATCCGGAGGGGCTCTCCGACGCGCGGACGATCGTGCGTCAGGCCCTGACCGACTGGAACATGGCCGAACTCGCGGACGACGCCGAGCTGGTGACCGGTGAACTGCTGGTGAATGTGCTACTGCACACGGAGGGCGGGGCGGTGCTCACCCTCGAGGTGCTGCCGGAACCGGTGCGCAGGGTCCGGCTGTCGGTGCAGGACCGCTCCAGCGCATGGCCCCGGCGCCGCACACCCGGTGAGACCGCGACCTCGGGCCGTGGGCTCCTGCTGCTGGACGCCGTCGCCACCCGCTGGGGCATCGAGCCCCGCGGCGAGGGCAAGGCTGTCTGGTGCGAGATCGGGCCGGCGGCACCGCCCGCGTCCACGCCGGTGCCCAGGGACGCCTCGGAGCCGGTGGGGTCCGCCGGCTCGGACACCGCCGAGCCGGCGGACCCCGCCGGCTGAGACACCTCGGGCATCCCGGCCACAACCCGCTCGACCCGTACCGATTGCCAGGGCGTAGAGCGGTGATGAGCCGACAGCTCCGGGGAGGTGCCGTCGCTGAGCAGCACTGAGGGGCGCGCCGTCTCGCCCCTCAGGACTCGGCACGCCCCTCAGCCGGGAGCCCGAGCGCTCAGCGCGCCGGGCTCCCGGACTGCGTCAGTGCTGCGCGGTGCGGCGCTTGCGCACGGACCACATGATTCCGCCACCGGCCAGCAGCACGGCCACGGCCGCACCACCGATGATCGGCGTGGCGGACGACGAACCGGTCTCGGCCAGATCCGGCGAGCTGGGGCTCGGCGTGGCTGCGGCAGGCGCAGGCGACGAGGCGGTCTCGCTGGGCGTGGCGGTCGGCGTGGGAGACGCCGTGGTGGGCTTCTCGGACGGCTTCGTCTCGGTCGGCGTCGGGGTGGGCTCCTTCGGAGGAGTCCCCTCGCACACCGGCGCCTGCTTGGACTCGTCGCGGGAGTACTGGTCGCCGTCGCCGGCCTTGACGACCAGGCGGACCGTCAGCGCCTTGTCGTGCTCGGGCAGTGCGATCTTCTTCTCGAGCCCCTTGCCGAAGGTCTCAGTCGGCAGGAGGTCCTTTCCGTCGACGGTGACGGTCACCTGGTTGGTGACGCCACCGTTGTACGCGGACAGGTGCAGGCTCACTTCGGTACAGGTCACGTCCCAGGTGGGGGTGTGAGCTGCGGCCGGACCGGCGGTGAGAACCGCACCGGTCAGGCCGACAACCGCAGCGGCAGCGAGGGTTCCCGCAGCACGCCACGATCTCCTGGGTATGGTCATGGATTCTTCCTCCGCAAATGTTTCATCGCCCGAATGGCGGTGGGGCGCACAGTACTGCCCCCGCCCCCTCTGTGTGCACCCGCCCCACAGACCATTCGACGTCACAACTGACCGCAGATCACCGCCGCTTGGGGCAACCCGGACACCGAGGCGACGTCGGGCCCGCATGGGCGATGGCGCGAAGTGAACGTCCGGCGCCGGAGCGTGCGCATCGGGCGATCCGCAGCCCCGGGCACCGGCGCGTGCGTCACAGCGGCCGGTACATGATGTGGAGTCCCACGAATCCCTTCTCCGGGTGGTTGAACCCCTCCGGCAGGGTCCCCAGAATCTCGAAACCGAGGGAGCGGTAGAGCCCGACCGCGGGGGCGTTGCCTTCCACGACCGCGTTGAACTGCATGCCGCGGAACCCGGCCGTGCGAGCCCAGTCGATCGTGTGCCGGCACAGGGCCCGCCCCACGCCCTTTCCGGAGTGCCGGGGGTCCACCATGTAGCTGGCACTGGCAATGTGCGAGCCGTTGCCCATCTGGTTGTTGTTCATCTTCGCCGTGCCCAGGACCCTGCCGTCGTCGTCGACCGCGACGACTGTGCCGTTCGGGGGCCTCAAGAGCCACCAGTCGAGTGCGTCCGCCTCATCGAGATCGAGTGGATAGGTGAACGTCTCGCCTGCGGCGACGATTTCGTGGAAGAAGGGCCAGATGGCGGGCCAGTCCTCAGCGGTGGCTTCCCTGATCAGCATGGTGCAAAGAATGTCTGGTCCGAGTGCTGGTGGCGAGCGGTTTGCCCCTTCCGGCGGCTGCCTGGAGAGGACGTCGGCCGCCACGTGTCCCGCGAAGGCGGAACCGGGCCAGGAAACCTGCCGCGCCACTGCCACCGCCGCCCGTTGTGGCCTGTCCGCTGCCGCCCTCGGCGCTGCCTTCCTGCGCGCCCGCTCCCTGCGAGCCATCTCCCTGCGAACCGGGGCCCGACCGTACAGCCGCTGCCTCGTCCGGTCCCGACGGCCCCGCCGACCCCACCGGATCCGCCGCACTCAC
Source organism: Streptomyces sp. NPDC005761 (assembly GCF_040630635.1). Lineage (NCBI taxonomy): Bacteria > Bacillati > Actinomycetota > Actinomycetes > Kitasatosporales > Streptomycetaceae > Streptomyces > Streptomyces sp. NPDC005761. Next base: position 63,941 of record NZ_JBEXXX010000029.1, read on the forward strand.
CGGACCGGTAGATTCTTCCGTAACTCTCACAGAGCCCGCCATCACTGCGACTTCCGCCGAGGCCCGTGCTTCGTCCGCCGTTTCGGCGCCCCACTCCTCTCCCGGGCGTGGGGCCGGGCGCAGCTCGCGGGCACTGTCCAGCTCCATCCCCAGGGTGACCCGCCGCCAGAGGATCTCGTCCGGTTCATCGGCGAGCATCAGCTTCGCCATGGCCTCGCGTCCGGCGGCCGACCTCCCCTGGCCGAAAACCGGCACGGGCCGGACTCTGCCCAGATAGGCCCGCTCGTACGGATCGTCAACCACCTCGGCCAGCTGGACCGGGTCCAGTGCCTCCGCGATGACGGCTGCGCGGACCCAGGGGTCCTCGGTGAGGGTCAGCAGCCGCTCCACCCTGCGCGAACGCCAGTTGCGCGCACGCCAGTCCGCACCCGTGTCCAGTCGACTGCGCAGCCAGGGCGGGCTGTTGCCCACCAGCAGTCCGGGTGACCTGGCGGCCAGTGCGCCCAGCTCCTGTGCGAGGTAGAGCCACACCACCACTCGGTAGCGATTGAGGTAGAACGCCACCGGCGTGACACAGCCCGCGCGCGCCAGCCGGGTGAAGCGAACCGGACTGATCCCGAGCAGCCGAGCCCCTTCCGCGGTCCCGACGGTGCGCACGCGCTCCCGCAAGGTCTCCGGAAAACCGTCCTCCGACCTGAGCCGGTCGATCTCATCCTGACGGACCTTGGCCCGCCCACCGGCCCGCGGTTCGCCCGAGCGGACCATGCCCAGATGAACCGCCAGGGCGAACTCCCCGCGCCTCAAACCCAGTTCCGCAGCGGCCCTGCTTGCGGTGACCGCGTGAGCGCCGTAGTGGCGCACCGCATCCGTCATCGGCATGATGATCCTCCCCGTGAGCACCGAATACCCTCCGTGACCACGGTAGTCCGGGAAAGGCAACCGCCGCCCGGCCTGTGGATAACCCCCGGGCCGGGCAGCGGCGCCGATTCCTCAGACCCGGTTGACCCCCACGCTCCCGTCCTGCCGAACGGCCACACCGAGGTGCTCGCCGACCCGGTTGACGAGCAACGTCATCTCGTACGCCACCTGACCCACATCGGCCTCGGCCTCGCTCAGGACACACAGACAGCTGCCGTCTCCGGCAGCCGTCACGAAGAGCAACGCCTCGTCGAACTCCACCATCGTCTGCCGGGCCTTTCCGGCACGGAAGTGCCGGCCCGAGCCGCGGGCGAGACTGTGCAGTCCGGACGAGACCGCGGCCAGGTGCTCCGCGTCCTCACGTGCGAGCCCCGTGCTCGCTCCCGTCACCAGACCGTCGTTCGACAGCACCAGGGCGTGCCGTATGTGCTCGACCCGGCCGGTGAGATCGTCAAGCAACCAGTCGAGTCCCCTGTCCAGCGCCATTCTGTTCCTCCCCGCTCATACGTTCCCCGTGCCCCACTTTGTTGCAAGCCTTACGCACAGGTCACGTACGGGCAAGCGCCCCGCTGTGCGACAGCGTGGCGGGATCCGGCCAAGTCGGCTCAGCCCACAGAGTCCAGAAGCCTCGCCGTGTGCATCCGGCCCGCGTACTCGACCATCCGGATCAGCACTTCCTTGCCTGAATCCCGGTCCCTGGCATCGCACAGCACCACAGGCGTCCCGGGATCGAGATCGAGGGCGCGCGACACGTCCTTCTCGCCGTACGAACGGGCCCCTGCGAAGCAGTTGACGGCGACGACGAAGGGGATCCGCCTGTGCTCGAAGTAGTCGACCGCGGGAAAACAGTCCTCCAGCCGCCGGGTGTCCGCCAGCACGACCGCTCCCAGGGCACCTTGGGAGAGTTCGTCCCAGAGGAACCAGAACCTGTCCTGGCCCGGGGTACCGAACAGATACAAGGAGAGTCCGGATCTGATGGTGATGCGTCCGAAGTCCATGGCGACGGTCGTGGTCGTCTTCTGGGCGACGCCGTCGGTGTCGTCCACCGACTGCCCGGCCTCGCTGAGGAGCTCTTCCGTACGCAGCGGCCTGATCTCACTCACCGCGCCGACAAGCGTCGTCTTGCCGACCCCGAACCCGCCGGCGACCAGGATCTTCAGGGCCAGGGCGTCGTTCGGGGAGGGCCCGGTGGACTCGTCCCGAGGGCTGTCAGCATGCTCGGTGGGCATCGATCACTTCTCTCACCAGTGAGCCACAAGACGCCGAATACGCAGGTCAGAGCTATCTTGAGGTCTCGGATTCAGTGAATCATCGGCAGGCGTACGGCGACAGCATGGCAAACCGGTACGCGGCCCGTGGGGTGCGATCGGTATTTTGAGGATGTGACTGTTTCGATCCGTCGGATGCCCGGAACCGTGCGAATTCCGGTGTGATTGTCGGCCATCCGACTGTTCTTGGCCGATAACAACGCGCAGCCCTTGCCCGGCTCAGTGTTCCTGCTCCCGTCGCCGCACCATCCCACCGGACACCTGGAACCGCCGGGCCCCCTGCCGCCGGAGTCCCGGTCCTGGCCACCGCCACTTTTCGTGTTGCTCACTCCCGTCCTCGCGTTGTAGGCATACGGCTTGTAGGCATACGGCGTGCGCGCAACCGCGACCGAACGGCATCGGAGGACCTCATGACGACGGCAAGCGACGACCGCACGGTGCGGGTGCGCCGGGCCGTTCCGGGCGACGCGGGGCAACTCGTGCGGCTGCGCGCGCTGATGCTGGCCGACATGGGCATGGACGTCGGGGACGACGGTGCCGACTGGCGGGCTGCCGCGGCCGACTGGTTCGTCCGCCGCATGCGCGGGGCCGATGAGTTCGCCGCGTTCGTCGTCGACGACCTGGAACTGGGCGTGGTGGCGTGCGCCGTGGGGGCATGTGACGCGCACGCGCCGAGCCCGGCCGATCCGGGCGGGCTGCGCGGGCACGTGTCCAATGTGTGCACTGATCCGCGGCGGCGCAGACTCGGATATGCCCGCGCCTGCGTGGACGCGTTGCTGACGTGGTTCCGTGAGGAGACACGTGTGGCGGCCGTCGGGCTCCATGCCACGGAGGACGCGGCCGGACTGTACGAGTCGTTCGGGTTCGTACCGCCCGACCACCCCTCGTTGCAGTTGCGGATGGCCCGGCCCCGGGCGTCTCAGCCGTACGAGAGGTCACTGCAGGGGTCGTCGTCGGCGGACCGGGCCCCGTCCGCGACAACGGTCGGCACGGAGTCGGGTGTCGGCGACGCCGGGGCGGGCGAGGGGTTGTCGGCGTAGTCGCGGCCGACGATCACCTGGATTCCGGCGTCGCCGGACTCCTGGACCCGGGCGCCGCCGAAGAGCCGGGCCGTGGTCTGCGCCTCGGACTGCCCGCCGGGTCCGTAGGTGACGACGGTCCTGGCCTGGTCCTGGGAGTTCGCGGTTGCGGTGCCGGTGACGGTGAAGCCGTGCGTGCGCAGGAACTCGGCGGCCCGGGCCGCGAGTCCGGTCACCCGGGTGCCGTTGTAGACGGCCACGTCGATGCCCGTGCCGGAGACGGCGGCGGAGGAAGCGGTGGCCGGTGGTGTCGTCCCCTTGCCGCGGCTCGAACCCGCCGCGTCCTGGCCGTCGATCGTGCGGTCGGCCTTGAGCGCGGCCCACAGCGCGTCGGCCTCCGGTTCCACGATGGCGACACGCGCACCCTCGTAACGCCAGGGAACCGTGATGAACTTGGTGTTGTGCAGGTCGATGTTCTTCATCGACAGGGCGAACCCGAGCAGCTTGTCGGCCGAGCCGAGGCCCGGGTCGACGGTCATCGCGTCGGTCGCCGCGTTGGCCAGGGGCAGCAGCGTGGTCGGGTTCAGGCCGCGGGACTTCACCTTCTTGATGAGGGAGCCGACGAACGCCTGCTGCCTCTGGATCCTTCCTATGTCCGAGCCGTCGCCGATACCGTGCCGGATCCGTACGTAGTCGAGCGCACGCTGTCCCGAGACGGTGTCGGGCCCCTTGGCGAAGACCCGTTCACCGCGGGTGGGGCGCTTGGGATTCAGGTCCTGCTGGTAGATGTCCTGCGGGAGACAGACCGGTACTCCGCCGACGGCCGAGGTCAGTGCGGAGAAGCCGGCGAAGTCGACCACGACGGTGTGGTCGACACGCAGACCGCTGAGATGCTCGACGGTGTTCTGGGTGCAGGCGGGATTCCCCTCCGCGGTGTCCCCCACCGAGAAGGCCCCATTGAACATGACGTGCTGCTGAGGGGCCGTCCACTCGCCGCCCGGCTTCTTGCAGGCCGGAATGTCGACCAGGGAGTCGCGGGGGATCGAGACGGCGACGGCGTGCTTGTGGTCGGCGTACACGTGCAGCAGGAACGCGGTGTCGGAGCGGCCCACCTCGCCCGTACCGCCCCCGAGTCCGCTGTTGTCGCCCGATCGCGTGTCCGACCCGATGACGAGGACGTTCTGTCCCGCGGACGTGTCGGGCGGCCGGTCGCCGGAGATCCCGTCGGCGCTGAACGTGTCGATGCTGCCCGTCAGCTTGAGATAGCCCCAGCCCGCCCCGGCAACCAGCAGGACGAGGAAGGAGAGCCCGAACATGGCCGTCCGCCGCAGCCGGCCGCCCCTCCCCCGGCCCGCGGCCCCCTTGTGACTGCCTGTCATCGATCACCCCGTTCGTCCGGCCGCCATGGAAAAGGACCGGCATCGGCCCCGCATGGTTGCGCGGCTGCGCTGTGCGGCAGGTTGCGGTGGCCGTGTGGATCAACGGCCGCGTCCATCCTCGGTCCGATCCCCTGTCCACGGCCGGCCGCTGCAAACATTGACCGGAAGACACCTGGTGCCGCCCGCGCCCTGGGCAAATCCGGGTAGATCCTGAAGAGTGGGGCCACGGCCGTGACGACCGGCCCGGCCATCGCGGACCGCCGGTGGCGACTGCCGGGAGCACCCCGGCACTTCGCGGCCCGCGCGTCCAGGGAACCATAGGGGAAGGGCCGTCGTCCTCTTCGGTGGCGGCCGAAGGAACACTGGTCAACGGATCATTGGAGGATGTTCATGGGTGTGACCCTGGCCAAGGGCGGCAACGTCTCCCTGTCGAAGGAGGCGCCCGGCCTGACCGCGGTGACGGTGGGCCTGGGCTGGGACGTACGGACGACGACGGGTGCCGATCACGACCTCGACGCCAGCGCGCTGCTGTGCTCGGAGGCCGGCAAGGTCCTCTCGGACCAGCACTTCGTCTTCTACAACAACCTCAACAGTCCGGACGGTTCCGTCCAGCACACCGGTGACAACCTCACGGGTGAGGGCGAGGGCGACGACGAGTCCATCAACGTGGACCTGGCGGGCGTCCCGGCGAATGTCGCGAAGATCGTCTTTCCGGTCTCCATCCATGACGCGCAGAGCCGGGGGCAGAGCTTCGGCCAGGTGCGCAACGCGTTCATCCGGGTGGTGAACCGGGCCAACGGGGTGGAGCTCGCCCGCTACGACCTCAGCGAGGACGCCTCGACGGAGACGGCGATGGTGTTCGGCGAGTTGTACCGGCACGGCGCGGAGTGGAAGTTCCGTGCGGTGGGCCAGGGTTACGCGTCCGGGCTGGCCGGAATCGCGTCGGACTACGGCGTCAACGTCTGACCTGCGATACGGCGTGTGCAGCACGCCCGGGCCCCGGCCCCGCCCCCGTGCTTCCGGAGGCGTGACCGGGGCCCGCTCACGTCACACGCCCTCGCCACGCTCCCCCGCTCGGGCCGGTATCCGGCTGATCCTGCTCGGCCACCAGGCCTTGGGGCCGATGTCCACGACCAGGGCAGGGGCCAGCAGCGAACGCACCACCAGCGTGTCCAGCAGTACGCCGAAGGCCACGATGAACGCGATCTGGGCGAGGAACGCCAGGGGGATGACGATGAGCGCCGCGAAGGTGGCGGCCAGCACCACCCCGGCCGACGTGATGACGCCGCCCGTGCTGACCAGCCCTCGGAGCACTCCCTGCCGCGGCCCGTGCTCCAGTGCCTCCTCCCGGACCCGGGACATCAGGAAGATGTTGTAGTCGACGCCGAGTGCCACCAGGAAGACGAATCCGTACAGCGGTACGGACGCGTCGGTGCCGCTGAACCCGAGGACGTGCTTGAAGACCAGCGACGACACCCCGAGGGTCGCGAGGAAGTTGAGGCCGACGGTGGCCACCAGCAGGACGGGGACCAGCACCGACCGGAGCAGCCCCATCAGGATCAGCAGGATGATCACGAGCACCACCGGCACGATGATCCCGCGGTCGCGCTCGGCGGTCTGCTGGGTGTCGTACTGCTGCGCCGTGTAGCCGCCGACGAGCGCGTCTGCCCCCGCGACGCCGTGCACGGCGGAACGCAGTCGCTGGACCGTCGCCTTGGCCGCGTCGCTGTCCGCGGCGTCGTCCAGGGTCGCGTCGATGCGCACGCGTCCGTCGACCACCAGGGGCCGCCCGCCGCCCGGGCGTCCGGACTCGGTGACGGATGCGGCGGAGGCGACGCCGGGGGTACCCGCCGCCGCGGCGGTCACCTCGTCGACGCGGTCGGCCGCCGCGACGATCACCGCGGGGTTTCCGGAGCCTCCGGGGAAGTGCTTGCTCAGCGTGGCCTGGGCCGAGACGGACGGGGCGTCGTTCACGAAGATCTCGTCCAGCGGTACGCCCTGCGACTTGAGCGTGGGTGCGAAGGCGGCACAGGCGACGAGGACCAGGGTGGTGGAGACCCACACCTTGCGCGGCGACCGGTCGACGCGGCCGGCGACCCTGCGCCAGATGCCATGGCCTCCGGACTCCTCGTCCGCGGGACGCGGTCCGGCCGGCCAGTAGGCTGCCCGGCCGCAGAGGACCAGCACCGCGGGCAGGAACGTCAGGGTGCTCAGCACCGCGCAGACGATGCCGATGGCGCCCACCGGCCCCAGGGCCCGGTTGTTCGTCAGATCACTGAGCAAAAGAGCGAGAAGGCCCAGCGCCACCGTGGCCGCGCTCGCGGTGATCGCTCCGAAGGAACGGCGGAGCGCGGCGAGCGCGGCGGCCGTGCGGTCGCCGTGCCGGGCGAGTTCCTCCCGGAAGCGGGCGGTGAGGAGCAGGGCGTAGTCGGTGGCCGCCCCGATCACCAGAATGGACAGGATGCCCTGGACCTGCCCGTCGACCCGGACGACGTCCTGGTCCGCGAGGACGTACACGACAGCGCAGGCGAGACCGAGAGCGAGAACGGCGCTGACGATGATCAGGAACGGCAGCAGCAGGCTGCGGTAGACCAGCAGGAGAATGACCAGCACGGCGGCCAGCGCCACGCCCAGGAGCAGTCCGTCGATGCCCGCGAACGCGTCCTTGAGGTCGGCCTGGCTGGCCGCCGGCCCGGCGATCTCCGCCGTCGTGCCCGGCACGGAGCCGGCCGCGGTGCGCACCTGGTCGAGGGTGTCCGGCAGCGCGTCCCCCAGGTCCGATCGAAGTTGCACGACGCCGGACAGCGCCTTGCCGTCCGCCGACGGCTGCGCGGGCGACGGCGTACCGGCCACGCCCGGCTGACCGGCCAGGGAGGTGAGCGCCCGGGTGGCCCTCGCCTGCGCGTCGGCGGGGATCTCGCCGCCCCGACCGGTCCACACGACGATCGCGGGCACGGTCCCGGACTTCTGGAACGCCTTCTGCGCGTCGGCCACCTTCGTCGACTCGGCGCTGCGCGGCAGGAAGGCGGCCTGGTCGTTCGTGGCCACCTCGCCCAGCTTTCCGGCGTACGGACCGAGCGTCCCTCCGATGCCGAGCCAGACGACGAGCAGGGCTACGGGCACCAGCCATCGGACGATGCGGTGCCGCGGTGCGGGCTTCATTGCTTCCCCATGGGTCGATGCACGACGGATATCTCTCGACTATTAATTATCTCAATCAGTGAGAGATATTACTCTAGGGGAATGCGTACAGCAGACGGAGGCCCGGACAGAGGCATGAGCGACGGCCCCACCGGGCTCCAGTCGTTCGCTGTGCTGCTGCGCCGTATGACCAGCGAGTTCAATCGCATCACCCATGAGTTCGCCCAGGCCCAGGGGCTGCATCCGACGGATGTGCAGGCCCTCATCGCCATCCTCGACGCCGATCACGGTGAGGACGGCTCGGCCATGACGCCGGGAAGACTGCGCGAGCAGCTGGACCTCACCTCGGGAGCGGTGACGGCGTGTCTGGACCGGCTGGAGCGTGCGGGACACATTCACCGCGTCCGGGACGGCGGAGACCGGCGAGTGGTACGCCTGCATTACGCCACGGCGGCGAAGCTGGTCGCCCGCGACTTCTTCAGGCCGCTGGCGGCCGCCACCGACGCGGCTCGCGGCCAGCTCGACGAGGACGAACTCCACGTCGTCATCCGCTTCCTGGACGCCATGAACGACGAACTCGCGCAGCTGCGGGGCAGCACGACGCATCCGTGACGGGGACGGCGGCGGCTCCTCAGAGCGCGCGCAGGCCGTTGATCACCTCGCGGAGGATGCGCTCGTCGGGCAGCTGCGCAGGTGGCACCGGTCGGCTGACCGTCACATAGCCCGATTCGAGCAGGTCGCCGAGCAGTACGCGCACCACACCGACGGGCAGGTCGGCGTCGGCGGAGAGCTCGGCGACCGACTGCGTCTCGGTCCGACAGAGCGTCAGCAGCGTCCGGTGCTCCGGCCCCAGCAGCGCGTCCTCGGAGCTCCCCGTCACGGTGTCGTCGAAGGTGACGAGCGCGATCAGGTCGAACCGCGCGCTGCCGGCGCCCGGTTCGGTCCGGCCGCCGGTCATGGCGTACGGACGGACGAGGGGCCCCGCGTCGGCGTCGTACCACTGGCTGCCCGGCAGGTCGTACGGGTCCGGGGCCTCCGGGCCCCGGTCGGTCCTGGACACTCTCTCCCCGCCCCCTTCAGCCGGCTGCCGACGGATGCCCGGCGAAGCGCGCCGGCGTACGCAGGTGCTCACCGACCCGCTTGACGAGGCGTGCCATCTCGTAGGCGACCAGGCCGATGTCGGCGAAGGCCGTGCTGAGTACGGCGAGGCACGAGCCCTCCCCCGCAGCGGCGACGAACAGGAATCCGTCGTCCATCTCCACCATCGTCTGGCGCACGTCGCCCGCCCGGAAGTGCCGTCCCGCGCCCTTGGCCAGGCTGTGGAAGCCCGAGGCGACCGCGGCCAGATGCTCGGCGTCCTCACGGCTGAGCGCGCTGGAGGCGCCGACCGCGAGCCCGTCGCCGGAGAGCACGACCGCGTGCCGGACCTCGCCCACGCGAGTCACCAGATCGTCCAGCAGCCAGTCGAGTTCTCCGGATCGGCCGGGCACCCCGGTCCTCTGGTTCGCGATCATGCGGGGTCTCCTTCACTGAGCGGGCGGGGTTCGTCGGTGCTCGGAGCGGCCGCGGGGGCCCCCGGGGCGCCGCCGCCACCGCGCACCCAGCCGGCCCGGTAGGCGGTCATGCGGTCCCTGGCCTGTTCCGGGGTCCGTCGCGCGGCGCTGTCCTCGGCCGGTCCGCCGGACCGGGGCGGTTCGGGCCGCGGTTCCTCACGCAGTTGGGGTACGAGGCTGGCCTGCCGCACCCGGCGGGGCAGGCTCCCGTCGTCCTCCTTCTCCCCGGCCGGTGTCCGCGGCGCCGGCCCGCTCTCGTCCCCGCCCTCCGAGCGGCGGGGACGCAGCGAGGTCACCTGGGCCGTGGGGCCCGTGCGGGACTCCAGCGCCGGGACCGGGACGGGCGCGGGGAAGGCGGTGTTCTGGGGCCGCACGGCACGGGGGCCAGGCCCGAAGGTGGTGCGTTCGTGACCGTCCCGGCGCTCGACGGAGGTCTTCGGCGGCGCCGTCTCCTCCTCGGCCGGCGGCAGTGCGGTCTGCAACAGCGCGGTCGGCAGCAGGACCACCGCCGTGGTGCCGCCGTACGGGGAGGTGCGCAGCTGAACCTTGATCCGGTGCCGTACGGCGAGCCGGCTGACGACGAACAGGCCGAGCCGGTCGCTGTCGAACAGGTCGAGTGCCTCCGCCTGCTCGATGCGGCGGTTGGCCTCGCCGAGCAGTTCGACGCCCATGCCGAGGCCGCGGTCCTCGATCTCCAGCGCGTAGCCGTTGCCCACGGGTTCGCCGGTGATGCGCACCTTGGTGTGCGGGGGCGAGAACTGCGCGGCGTTCTCGACCAGTTCGGCGAGCAGGTGGGTGAGGTCGGCGACAGCCGTGCCCTTCACCGCGGCGTCGGGCAGCCTGCTGACCTCCACCCGGGCGTAGTCCTCGATCTCGGAGACGGCCGCACGCACGACGTTCGTCAGGGAGACGGGCATGCGCCAGGCCCTGCCGGGAGCCGCGCCGGACAGGATGATCAGGCTCTCGGCGTGCCTGCGCATCCGGGTGGTGAGGTGGTCGAGGCGGAAGAGGTCGCTCAGCTCGTCGGGGTCGTCGGCCCTGCGCTCCATGCTGTCCAGGAGGTTGAGCTGACGGTGGACCAGCACCTGGCTGCGGCGGGCAAGATTGACGAACACGCCGGAGATCCCGTCCGCGAGCTCGGCCCGCTCGACGGCGGCGCTGAGGGCGGCCCGGTGGACGGTGCCGAGGGCCTCGCCGACCTGGCCGATCTCGTCCTGGGAGGCCAGTCCCGGCGGCGCCTCGGCCCGGATGTCGAGCTCCTCGCCCGCGCGCAGCCGCTGCATGGCCAGGGGCAGTTTGCGCCGGGCGATCTCCAGGGCGCTGTTGCGCAGGCTGACCAGCTCCACGACGAGCGCGCGCCCGATGCGTACGGAGATCACCAAGGAGGCCGCGACGGCGACGCAGCCGAAGATCACGGCGGCGCCGGACGGGCTGAGCAAGGCGTGGGCGACGGGGTCCGCGCGGTCGGCGGCCCGCTCACCGGCACCGGTGCCGATGCTGTGCAGTGCACCGCGGACGTCGTCGGCGGCGCGCTGCCAGTCGGTGGCGTTCACGGCTCGGGCGGCGTCGCGGCCGGGCGCCGCTGCGAGCACCTTCTCCTCGTCCGCCTGGACGGAGCGGTAGGAGGGCAGGGCGGTGAACTCCCGCCAGGCGGCGCGTTCCGTGTCGGGCAGGTCGGCGCCGGCGGTCTCGGCGAGCGCGCGCCGGGTGTCGACCGCGCCGGTGAACAGACGCAGCGGGTGGCCCTTCAGGGTGCCGACGCGTGCCGCGGTGGCCAGCAGGGCGTCCTCGCGGGCCAGCATCTCGTCGGCGCGGGCGAGTTCGAGCAGGACCCGGGCGTCGGAGCCGAGAGCGTCGTCCTGGATACCGGTGAGGGCGCCGGAGACGGCGAAGGCGGCGCTGACCGTCGAGGTGTAGAGCTCGTACGCAGCGCTCCCGTCGCCTCCGGAGGCCTTGCGGATTCCCCGGTCGGCCCGCAGCTCCTGCGCGAGACCCAGGAAGCGGTCGAGCCGGCCCGCCACTCCCCCGGGGAGGCTCCCGGTGTCGGCGATGGTGTGACCGTCGTCCAGCCGCAGAGCGTCGAGGGCGGTGTCGGTGCGCCCTGCGCGCTCCTCCAGTGCCGAGGCGTGAGCGCTGCTGGGGTCGGCGGCCTGGATCATGGCCGCCTTGCGCTCGACCTGGAGAGCCGCGACCGCCGCCGCGACGGGTTCCCTGACCTCTTCGTCGACGCGCTGCAACTGTCGCAGCCGTGCTACGTCCTGGGCGGTGGACACCGTGGCGAAGCCCCAGAGCGCCAGCAGGGAGACGACGGGCAGCATGAGCAGCGAAATGATCTTCGCGCGCACGGTCCGGGGTCGCAGCGTCCGTCGTCCGAGCGGGGCCGATATGCCGTACGCGGGCAGCGGACCGCCGGGCTCACCGCTCTCGTCGGCGGGTGGTCCTGCGTGCGCCCGGCGGCCTCGGGCCGGAGACGCCGGCGAGGTGGCGGTCCTGGCGTCGAGGGCACCGGGGTCCGGGGTCGTGCGGGGTGGGCGCATGGCCTCCTCGTTCCGGGTCGGAGCTGGGTGGATGGCGGTGCGGCGGGCCGGGCCGCTCGTCAACGGGTACCGGCGGGTGAACGGGTGTCGGCAGTTGACGCGTCGGGGCTGTGGGCGGCGCGCCGGGACCGGAGATCCGGGCCGCGGGCCCCGGTGGCTTCGCCGGCCGCCGCGGTGGGGTCCTGCGCGTGCTCGGCGTGGGCGTACGCGGCGCGTTCCGGCGCGGTCGGGGACAGTGCCACGAACGCCGAGGTGAGGAAGAGGTAGGAGCCGAGGCCCACGGCGAGGGGAAAGATGAACTGCATCGCGGTGGCCCCGTGCAGTGCGGCTCCCGATGGTGTCACCCGCACGGTCACGGCCAGCATTCCGGTGTAGTGCATGCTGCTGACAGCCGCGCCCATGACGAGGGAGGCGACGGCAACGGCACGCGTCGACCTGATGTTGAGCGCGGCCCACAGAGCGGCCGTCGCGGCGATGACCGCGATGACGACGGAGAGGACGACCCGCAGCGGGTCGTAGTGCACGGTTCCGTGCAGCCGGAGTGCCGCCATGCCGAGGTAGTGCATGCTGGCGACGCCGAGCCCGGTGGCGAAACCGCCGAGCAGCAGCGCCCGGGTCCGGTCACGGCTGTAGCCGACGGCGAAGACGCCGCCGCCGACCACCACCATGGCGCCGAGCAGGCTGAGGAGGGTCAGCGGCACGTTGTAGCGGATGTCGGTGCCGTACACGCCGAAGCCGAGCATCGCGATGAAGTGCATGGTCCAGATGCCCGAGCCGATGGCCGATGCGGCCGTGATCAGCCAGTTGCGGCGCGAGCGGCCGGTCGTGTCGAGCGCGCGCACGGTGCAGCTCAGGCCGAGCGCGGCGCCTATGCAGGCCATCGCGTACGACAGCAGAGGTGTCAGCCAGCCGAAGGTGGCGTGGTCCAGGTGTCCCATGACTCGGGGACGCTAGTCGCGCTGGGGCGCGCGCCCGGGGGCGCATTCGAAAGCTGCCGAAATATGACAGAGAGATGTACCCGAACGATCGCAGCGTGCTCGAACGTGCGCATCGCATCACGACGTTTCGTTCGGAGGGAGGCTGCGCGATCATGTCCGTATGGCCGATGACCACACACACGTCCAGGAGTTCTTCACCTCCCGCGCCGCGGACTGGGACACGCGCTTTCCCGACGACGGCCCCGCCTTCGCCACCGCGATCGCAACTCTGGGGCTCCGCCCCGGCGACATCGTCCTCGACGCGGGGTGCGGTACGGGCCGGGCAATGCCGGAGCTGCGGGCGGCGGTCGGGCCCGGAGGCACGGTGCTGGGTGCCGACCTCACCGCGGCCATGCTGGAGTCGGCGGTGCGCGCGGGACGCGAGGGCAGCGGCCTGCTGTTCCAGGCCGACGCCGCACGCCTGCCGCTGAGGCCGCGGGTCCTCGACGCGGTGTTCGCGGCCGGGCTCATCTCGCACCTGGCCCGGCCGGGTGCTGACCTGGCCGAGTTTGCCCGGGTGGTGCGGCCGGGCGGACTGCTGGCTCTGTTCCACCCCATCGGGCGGGCGGCACTGGCCGCGCGGCACGGTCGGCAGATCACCGACAGCGATCTGCGGGCCGAGCCGAACCTCGCTCCCCTGCTGGCCCGTTCGGGCTGGCGCCTGACGTCGTACGTCGACGAGGAGAGCCGGTTCCTCGCCCTGGCCGAACGGACCGGGTGACGCACCGCGCCGGGCGGCTCAGGGGGCGCGCCCCCGGGTCACCTGGCCTGGACGTCCGGACGGCGGTGGTGCGGGGCCGGGCAGCGCGGCCCGGTGCGGGAAACGTTCCGAGCGCGGCCACCTCGTAGCCGTCCGGGTATCCCTTCGAGTGTGTGCTCGACGTCCTCGTAGGTCTGCGGCAGGTCCTTGATCCCCACGTGCGCGCCCAGGGTCCGGTAGTAGGCGGCGCACACCCGCATCTCGTGGTCCGACAGCCGGCGGCAGCCGTAGGCGTCGAGCCACCGCTTCGGGGTGACGACGAAGGTGTACAGCACGTAGCGCATGTCGTCGTTGCTGATGTCGAAGCTGTTGTGCAGTCGGTTGATCCGACGGATGGGCGTACGTCCCGGATCGCTGTCGAAGCCGTGCTCGACGACCGTGTCCAGGAGCAGCGCGGTGTCGTCGTACCGTTTCTGCGAACGCACCGTCAGTTCCGCCGTCTCCGCGAGGAGTCGGCGGATTCCGGAAACGGCGTACGTGCGGTACACGCACGTTCGAGGGCGCGGGTGACGTCCCAGGGGAACTCGTACGTCACCGTCATCCGGCAGATCTCCAATGCGTCCCGCCGGATCGAGCCGTTGGATGTCCTTCAACCGGTCGTAACGCGTCACCGCACCGTCTCGCTCGCCCAGGTCGAGTGTCCCGGCGTACGTGCGGGGGCAGGACGGTGAATACGTGCGACGAACGGGGACGGCACCTCTGGCGCGGCCCGTACCCCGGTACGCCTGCGCGAGGCACGGAACCCCGTGTACGCATCGACGGAGGGCGGTCCCCATGACCAGGATGTTCGGCATACTGCGCAGAGCCGTGGCCCCAGGGCGCAAGGACGGTGTGTCCGCATCGCCCACACCGGCGCCGGGGCGCCGGCAGCACAACCTCTTCGAGGCGGCCGCCACGTTCGTCGCGGCATCGGCGGAGGACGACCAGGACCGTATGGACGAGGCGAGCGGCTGGGTGTCGCCGGAGGCGCTCTCGTTCGGCGTCGGTGAACTGGCCTGCCGGGCCGTCATCGCGCTCGCCCGTGAGCGCGACGAGTCGCCGGAGACGGTGGCGCGCACGCTGCTCGGCCTGGCGGACGGCTGAGGCGGTCCACTCCGTCGTCGGGTCATGCGTCCTGCCTTGTCAGGGCCTCGACGAGCGGGTTACCCACTGGTTAAGGTGCGCCGACGACAACCATGACGGAAGAGGAGGGTGCAGTGGCCGGGACGGACAACACAGTCGCCGACGACGACGCACTGTACGTGCTGACTGCGGTCCTGCTGACCCCCGCGCAGTTCCCGAGCGTCCTCGGTGACGACTACCCGGCGGCCTGTGCGGCCCTGGGCCTGGAACCGTACGCCGAGGGGTACGGCCTGGTCCTGGGCCAGGACGGCGACGGGGCTCGCTGGACCGTGGTCGTCGACGACGTGTCCCTGGTCGCCGTGGCGATAGCGTCCTGGGACTGCGGGATGGAGTACGACCTGTCGCCGGACGACCGCTCGGTGGTCTGCGCACTTCCCGGCTGGCCGCTCGCCGTGGCGGTCGCCGCCCCCGGAGTGAGCGCTCCGCACGACCCGGCGCCGGACCCGGAGGCGGACGGGGAGGATCTCGCACCGCTGTGCCCGCCCGACACCGACGTGTGGGGCCCCGCTCAGCGCCGGCTGGGCGCTGACGCGATAGCGCTCCAGTGGGCCGTCTGGCGGGAGCAGATCGACGACGTGACGGACTTCGCGCCGGCGGGTGGCGGAGACGGGGACACCTCGGACACGGACGCCGGCCCGGCCACCGCTGCCGGCCGGGGTACCGCTGCCGACGCCGATCGCGATTCCGGTTCGGGTGCCGCATCCGGCGAGGGGCCCGAGGTCCTGGACGGCCCGGAAGCCGGAGGAGGGCCTGCGCGCCCCTCGGAGGACGACCGCCTTTCCGGAACGCATCCCGGTGTACGGCGGGCCCTGGCCGAGGCACACGCCTATCTGGACACCCCGCCGCCCCCCGGCCGTGTCCGTTCCTCCTTCGCCCCCGGCGATGCCCGGATGATCCGGGCCGACGGCCCCGGCTGGTCCATGGTCGCCAGGACCGACGACATCGCCTTCCTGCTGCTGGACGAGGTGCCGGGGGAAATCCTGACGGTGGGACGCGGGACGGAACTCCCGAAGCTGCTCGAGGCCCTGGACGCGATGGCCGTGCGCCCGTCCTGAACCGGGGAAGCGGGACCACCGCACGGCAGGAGCCCCGGGACCGAAAGGGTCCCGGGGCTCCTGCCGTGCTCAGGCCGTCAGACCTGCTCCAGCGGCCTGTGCGGCTCGGCGGGGAGTTCCACCTTGACCGGGTCGCCGGGTCGGACCACGCCGCCCCTGGCGACGACGCTCATGATCCCGGCCTTGCGGACGATGTTGCCCGCCTCGTCACGGCCGACGACCTGCTTGAGCAGACCGCCCTGGAAGTTGTCGATCTGGAGGCACGGGTTGCGCAGCCCGGTGATCTCGACGACGGCCTCGTCGCCGAGGCGCAGCAGGGTGCCGACGGGAAGCCCCAGCAGATCGACACCACTGGTGGTGATGTTCTCCCCGAGTTCACCGGGGGCGACGCCGAAGCCCGCCTCGCGCAGCTCGTCGAAGAGTTCCTCGTGCATGAGATGGACCTGGCGCAGATTCGGCTGGGCAGGGTTCTTCGCGACCCTGGAGCGGTGCTTGACCGTCACCCCCGCGTGCACGTCTCCCTCCACGCCCAGGCCGGTCAGCAGCGTCACGCTGTCCCGGTTCGGCTTGGTGAAGCTGTACGCCTCGTTACTGCTCACAGCGGTGACTGTGCCACTCACGGCGTGGATCCCCTCTCAGCGGCCTATTTCCTTACGCGTGATCCTACGGAGCCTGCGCCGCTGGCTCGGGTCAAGGGCCAGATACGCGATCGCAGGAACTCCGATGAGCACCAGCAGCGACAGCCAGAAGCCGATGAACGGCATCAGGACGACCGCGACGACAACTCCCCCGACGGCGATCTTTGCGCTGTTCGACATCGTCCACGCCTCCTTCGCGGCCCGTGGCCGCTCCTGTTGTGAGAACGCCTGTGGGTGCCCATCGGTTCCAGCGGCGGCAGGTGTCTGCGCGCCGGTCACCTCAGCGGGGCGCCGACCTCGTGCATGTGCTCCAGTGCCTGCCGGTAGGACTCGACGAGTCCGGTCTCGGCGTACGGCATGCCGAGCGCCTCGCAGTGGGCCTTGACCAGAGGCTGGGCGAGGCGCAGATGCGGGCGCGGCATGCTCGGGAAGAGGTGGTGCTCGATCTGGTAGTTGAGCCCACCGAGAAACCAGTCGGTGAGGACGCCGCCGCGCACGTTGCGGGAGGTGAGAACCTGTCGCTGCAGGTGTCCCCAGCGGTCCCCGTCAGGGTCGGGCATCTCCATGCCCTTGTGGTTCGGGGCGAAGGCCATGCCGAGGTGGAGACCGAAGAGCGCATGGTGCACGAGCGCGAAGACGACGGCCTTCCCCGGGGACATGACGGTGAGCAGCAGCGCCGCGTAGAGGCCGAGGTGTGCCACGAGAAGGACGGCGGACACGGCGCGCTCCCTGACGGGCTGCTGCCGCAGGTACTGGAAACCCGAGATCTTCAGTGCGATGCCTTCGAGGAGCAGCATCGGGAAGAAGAGCCGGGCCTGGTTGCGGGTGAGCCAGCGGGCGAAGCCCTCGCGCTGCGCCGCCTGCTTCTGCGTCCAGACGAGGGCGCCGACGCCGACGTCCGGGTCCTTGTCGATGTGATTCGGGTTGGCGTGGTGACGTACGTGCTTGTCGTTCCACCACGCTTCGTTCATACCGAGCAGCAGGTTGGCGTGCAACAGGCCGATGGTCCGGCTCACCCGCCGGTCACCGGTTATCTGGGCATGTCCGGCGTCGTGTCCGAAGAAGGCGGTGCGGGACCAGATGACGGCCAGGGGCAGCGTGAGGAGCAGCGTCCACCAGGTGTTCCCGAGGATCACCACTGCGGTCAGAACCGCACCCAGGGCGAGCAGATTGGCAGCGATGCCTGCCGCGTACCAGCCGGTGCGCCGTTCGAGGAGTCCTTGCCCCTTGACGGCCCGCAGCAGTGGCGCGAAGTCACTTCCGGTACTCCCGACACTTCTGTCACTGTCGCGGGTTGGCTCCGCGAGGGTGGTTGCGGCCTGAGGCATGATGTCTCCGGTCTTATAGGTGCGCTGACCTGATGAAACGTACGGGTCGCAGATGTATGGCAGCCATGGCGCCACCACCCGGGGTCTCCTGGTGCCAACCCCCTCATTCCGCTGGGGGGCTGGCCACACCTCGCGGACATTGGGGACATTTGCGAGTGACATCAATCACGCACCGTAAGCCGCCACGCACGGAAGGGATCGGGTACCCTCGGCGACCTCGGCCCACTAGTCAAATTTGAGGACTCTGACATCGCTGTGCACCGTCTCCCCGCAGCAACGCTCTCCGAGATCTCCGCACTCGCCGGATGCTGCGTGGTCTTCCTGCCCGCGGATCCCTCCCGGACCGGACGGGTCGCCTTCTGGTATCCGGACGGCAGCAGTCCGCCCGACGCCCCCGGAACCGTCGAGGAACTCACCGTCACCGGCGCCGATGCGATGCCGTACGCCGTGCCGGCACGGATCCTCCCGGTCCGGGACGCGCTTGCTGTGCTCACGCGCGCCCGGACCGCGTCGCACGCCTCCGCGGCGGCCGCGTTCTGGGGGGCGGCGGGGCTGCTGGCCCTCCAGTTCGCCGCGCGAGGGCTGTTGCTGCCGGGCCTGAGCGCCACGGATCACGACGCATGGCGGGCCGGCCCGCTCACGGCCGACGACCGGACGCGGATCCGCACCCTGGCCGCATCCATGCCTCCGACCGCCCACGCGGTGCCGGTCGACGCCCTGGCACAGCCACTGCTGCTGCCCGAACCGGAGTGGCTGGTACGGGAGTTCCTCGACGCGGTCGCGGACGGACTGCCGCGCGCACCCGGTGCCGCGTTCGCCGCAGGTGGCCCGGCGTTCGCGGCGGACGCACCGCAGCACCTGCCGGGTCAGCGGGCGTGGGTGACCGACGTAGCCGCGGGGCACGACGCGGGCATCCGGCTCTCGCTGCGCGTGGAGGTAACGGGCCTCGACCCTACCGACGAGGTGCCCCCGGGGCAGCCCTGTGCCCCCTCCTTCCGGGTCGTTCCGCAGATCCACGGCGTGAGCGATCCGACGCTCGTGGCCGACGCCGCCGAGATCTGGGCCGGGTCGGGACCGGCAGCCGCTGCCTTCGGGCCGAGGGCGCGGATGGACACCCTTCTGATGCTGCGCCGGGCTGCCCGCGCCTGGCCACCTCTGGCACCGCTGCTGTCGGCGCCCGTGCCGGACGCGGTGGAACCGGCCGACGAGGAGATCGCCGACCTGCTCGGCCCCGCCTCACGAGCCCTCGCCGCCACAGGTGTTCGGGTGCACTGGCCCCGGGAACTGGCCCGTGAGCTCACGGCACGCGCGGTGATCGGCCCTCCGGAGGACACGGCCGACGGGGACGTGAGCCACGAACCCGGCCGAAGCGCATCGGACACCACCCCCCTCCTGGCCGCCGACTCCCTGCTGACCTTCAACTGGTGGTTCGCCCTCGGCGACCAGAAACTCAGCCGTGCCGAACTCGACCGGCTCGCCGAGGCCGGTCGTCCCCTGGTACGGCTGCGCGACCAGTGGGTGCTGATCGACCCTGAGGAGGCGCGTCGGGCCCGGGAGACACAGGACCGCAAGGTCACCCCCATCGACGCGCTCGGCGCCGTACTGACCGGTTCCACGGAGATCGGCGGCCACCGGGTCGACGTCCGGGCGACCGGCTGGCTGGAGCGTCTGCGGCAGCGGGTCGCGGACCCGGAGTCCCGGTCGCGGGACGAGCCGACGGTCGCTCAGCCTGCCACGCTCGCCGCGACCTTGCGCGACTACCAGCTCCGGGGTCTGAACTGGCTGCACACCATGACCTCGCTCGGTCTCGGCGGCTGTCTCGCCGATGACATGGGTCTCGGCAAGACCATCACGCTGATCGCCCTGCACCTTCACCGCCAGACCCTCGACGGGGCCGCCGGCCCCACTCTGGTGGTCTGTCCGACCTCGTTGATGGGCAACTGGCAGCGGGAGATCGAGAAGTTCGCCCCCGGCACCCCGGTCCGCCGCTTCCACGGCGCGGCGCGCACCCTGGAGGACCTGGTGGACGGCGAGTTCGTCCTGACCACGTACGGCACGATGCGGCTGGACGCGCCCAGGCTCGCAGCCGTGCGGTGGGGCATGGTCGTCGCCGACGAGGCGCAGCACGTGAAGAACCCGTACTCGGCGACGGCCCGGCAGCTCCGTACGATCGGCGCACAGGCGCGGGTCGCCCTCACCGGCACCCCCGTGGAGAACAACCTCTCCGAGCTGTGGGCCATCCTCGACTGGACGACCCCCGGCCTGCTGGGCAGGCTCGGTACCTTCCGCACCCGGTACGCGCGTGCGGTGGAGGGCGGCAGCGACCCGGCGGCGGCCGAGCGCCTCGGCGCCCTGGTGCGGCCGTTCCTGCTCCGCAGGCGCAAGTCCGATCCGGGCATCGCCCCGGAGCTGCCGCCGAAGACGGAGACGGACCGCGCGGTGTCGCTGACGGCCGAACAGGCGGGGCTCTACGAGGCGGTGGTACGGGAGACGCTGGCCGCGATCTTCGAGGCCGACGGGATGGCCCGGCGTGGTCTGGTGGTGAAACTGCTCACCGCGCTCAAGCAGATCTGCAACCATCCCGCGCAGTACCTCAAGGAGGAGGAGCCGAAGGTCGCGGACCGTTCGGGCAAGGTGGAGCTGCTCGACGAGCTGCTGGACACCATCCTCGCGGAGGGCGCAGGCGTCCTCGTCTTCACCCAGTACGTGCAGATGGCCCGGCTGCTGGAGCGGCACCTGGCGGCGCGCGGGATCAGCAGCCAGTTCCTGCACGGCGGGACGCCGGTGGCCCAGCGGGAGGCGATGGTCAGCAGGTTCCAGTCGGGCGGGGCCCCGGTCTTCCTGCTGTCGCTCAAGGCCGCGGGGACCGGGCTCAATCTGACCCGTGCGGGCCATGTGGTGCACTTCGACCGCTGGTGGAACCCGGCGGTGGAGGCGCAGGCCACGGACCGTGCGTACCGCATCGGGCAGACCCAGCCGGTGCAGGTCCACCGGCTGATCGCCGAGGGGACGATCGAGGACCGGATCGCGGAGATGCTCGCCCGCAAGCAGGGGCTGGCGGACGCGGTGCTCGGTTCCGGCGAAAGCGCCCTGACCGAGCTCAGCGATGCGGAACTGGCCGATCTGGTGGAACTTCGAGGGGGCGCACGATGAGCGCGGGGTACGAGTCGGACGCATTCGCCGACCGGTACGACAGTGACGAGCCGGACGAGCCGGTGCCCGGGCAGGAGCGCACCTTCGCCGCAATGCCCCCGGCACAGGGCCGCGGCTTCGCGGAGTCCTGGTGGGGCAGGGCGTGGCTGAAGGCCCTGGAGGACACCGCGCTGGACGGGCAACAGCTGAAGAAGGGGCGCCGGTTCGCCCGCGAGGGCCGGGTCGGCGCGGTGTCCGTACGGCCGGGCCGGATCACCGCGGTGGTCCGTGACCGGGACGAGAGCGGCTACCGCAGCGACGTACTGCTCCAGGAGCTGACCGCGGAGCAGTGGGACCGCTTCCTGGACATGGCCGTCGACCGGGCCGGGCACATCGCCGCGCTGCTCGACCGGGAGATGCCTCCGCATCTGGTGGAGGACGCGGCGGCGGCCGGAGTGGACCTGCTGCCAGGCATCGGCGACCTCGACCCCGAGTGTGCCTGCGAGGCGTGGGACCACTGCCCGCACACCGCCGCCCTCTGCTATCAGGTGGCCCGGCTGCTGGACCAGGATCCGTTCGTCCTGCTCCTGATGCGGGGCCGCGGCGAGCGTCGTCTGCTGGACGAGCTGCAGGCGCGGATCGCCGCCAGGGCTGCGGGTCACGCGCCGTCGGACACCGCGGCCGAGCCCGCGGAGGAGTCCGAGGGCCGGCCCGTGCTCGGGGTTCTTGCGGCGGAGGCCTTCGCGGCGGAGGGCATCCTCCCGCCGCTGCCCCCGGCCCCGGCGCTTCCCGACGCCCCGGGTGCGGCTCCCTCGCTGGACACGGAGACCGATCCCGAGCCGGGCGTGGACCCGACGGCCCTGGAGATGCTGGCCACGGACGGCGCGGCGCGTGCGCACCGGATGCTGGCGGAGGCACTGTCCCCCGGTCACGCGCAGCAGCCGGTCCCGGCAGCGCTGACGCCCGAACAGGACGCGGTGCGGCTGGCGGCCGACGCGCGACCCGAGCCGTGGATCGCGAACCGGCTGGCGACCGGATCCGGCCGGCAGCGCGCCGGCCTGCCGGCAGCGGTGCGCGCCTGGCAGTACGGCGGCGCTGCCGCGCTCGCCGTCCTCGACGAGGAGTGGACGCCGGACGCCACCGCACTCGCGCGGGCCAGGACGCGGCTCTCCGGGGCCTGGGAGGAGGACGAGGGGCCCCGGCTGCGGGCCGAGCGCAACCGCTGGACGTCCGCCGACGGCACGGTCCAGCTGCGCTACGGGAGGGACGGACGCTGGTATCCGTACCGCAAGGAAAGCGGCCGCTGGACTCCGGCGGGACCCTCCGACGAGGATCCGGCGGCGGCCTGGGCGGACGCGGCTGCCCCCGCCGACGTCTGACAACGGCATCCTGGGCTCCCGCCGGGGCGTTGCGGCCACCTCGCCCTCGTACGAGGAGCCGGCGGACCCCACGGCTGTCGGTGTCCCGGTCCTGCGCAAGAGTCTCGTCGTCGACCTGGGCGAGGTCGCGGGCGTGGCCGGGAAGACCGAGGGGTGGCGGTGACGGGCCGGAACACACTCGCCCTCATCAACGACGACGACTTCGGCATGACCGACGGGGCAGGTGCCTTCGACGCGGACGGCAGGCTGGTCGACTCCGGCATCGAGACGTCCGTGACGCTGCTGAAGCTGCCGCGCCCGCTGACCCGCTGACCGGAGGCGGCCCTGCCGGACACCGAACAGCACCAACTCCCCCTTCCTCACGCCGATTTCGGGTCTTGCCATCTTCCGCCACCCGCGCCACGCCCGTACGGTGGGGCGCGCACATCGCTCGGCCGTACATCGGACATCACACGCCGGTCAGCGGACCAAGGGGAGCCACGAGATGTCGGGGAATCAGGTACGGGACTCCGTCCCGGCCCTGCTGACGGCCCGTCGGCAGGGGCCGTCCGCCCTCGTCTCCGAGCTCAGCGCCCCCGCCTCGCACGCGGGGCCCCTCGTCGGCATCCGGACGGTGACCGGGACCATCGTCCTCGCCGTGCCGCCGCGCAGGTACCCGGATCGGGTGGCCCGGACGGGCAGAATCCGTCACGACGACGAGCCGCCGGGCCGGGGCTCCGACCCGGTCGACCGGAACGACTTCTTCACCTGTTGCTCCTCCCCCACACCCAGGAGTTCGCATGGACCGCAGAAGGATCCTTCAGGGCGCCGCGGCCACCGCCGCGGGAGTACTGCTTCCCGCCTCCGTCCGCGCCACCGCGGCGACGGCCGCCGACACCGACTACCCGGCTGCGCATTGGGTCCCGGCCTCGACGTCCAACTACACGGTGTCGAGCCGGCCTTCGGCGTATCCGGTGCAGTACGTGATCATCCATGTCACCCAGGAGACGTTCTCGGACGCCGTGGCGATCTTCCAGAATCCCGCGAAACAGGTGTCCGCGCACTATGTGGTGCGCTCGGCGGACGGCTACATCGACCAGTGCGTGCGGGAGAAGAACATCGCCTGGCACGCGGGGAACTGGGACTACAACACCCGCAGCATCGGCATCGAGCACGAGGGCTATGTGGACCAGCCCGCCTACTTCACCAACGCCATGTACGAGAAGTCGGCCTTGCTGACGGCGTCGGTCTGCGACCGGTACGGCATCCCCAAGGACCGCGCGCACATCCTCGGCCACGTGCAGGTGCCGGGCACGGACCACACGGACCCGGGGCCTCACTGGGACTGGGTGCGCTACATCCGCCTGGTCAATCTCCTGGGCGCGTCGTGAACCGCTGACCGGCGGCCCCCACGGACGCCCCGCCCACCGGGCTGCGGACGAAGAGGACGCCCTCCACATCACCGTCGGGCGCACCGTAGACGTGGGGCGCGTCGGCCCGCCAGTGCGCACAGGCGCCGGGGCCGGCCGTCCTGGTGTCGCCCGGCGGGCCGACGACCGCGGTCCCGGTCAGCACCATCAGGCTCTCCTGCGTACCCGGGACGTGCGCCTCCGACTCCTGGACCGCGCCCGCGCGGATGCTGACACGGAACACGTCGGTGACCGCGGCCTCGTCCTCGTGCCGTTCGAGCAGGACGGCGGTGACGGCACTCCCGGAAACGCCCGGCGGGGCAGGGTCGCCGGGGGGCAGCGGGTCGCTCAGTACGGCGCTGAGCGGCAGGCCGAGCGCGGTGGTGAGCGCGTACAGCGTTTCCAGGGTGGGATTGCGCGCCCCGCTCTCCAGCTCCGAGAGCGTGCCCTTGCCGACTCGGGAGCGCCGGGAGAGCTCCGACAGGGACAGGTCCCGCTCGCGCCGCAGCGCTCGCAGCCTGCGACCCACGTCCTCGTTCAGCCCCATCGGCCGTGCACCCGCTCCACTGTCCTGGTTGACGGGCGTCGGCCCGCCTCTCTAGTGTTCCACATACAGAACGTTCCGTATACAGAACGCAGCGCAGGAAGTGGCTCACTCATGTTCGCGACCACCCGCATACGCTCGATCGCGCCGCCCTCGGCCGTGGCCGCCGGACTGATCGCCGTCATGGTCGGCGTCACCAGCTCGGCGGCGCTGGTCTTCACGGCGGCACGGGCGGCGGGGGCGGACTCGCGCGAGATCTCCTCCTGGATGCTCGCGCTCGGTGTCGGCCTGGCCTGCACCTGCATCGGGCTGTCGCTCCGCTACCGGGCCCCCGTCGTCACCGCGTGGTCGACGCCGGGGGCCGCGTTGCTCACGACCGGACTGAGCGGTGTCTCGATGGCCCAGGCCGTCGGCGCGTTCCTCTTCTCGGCGCTGCTCATCCTCGTGAGCGGGATGACGGGCTGGTTCAGCCGGCTGATGGGACGGATTCCCGTGCCGCTGGCGGCCGCGCTCCTCGCCGGGGTGCTGCTGCGGTTCGGCACGGGACTGTTCAGCACCATGCACGGCGGATTCGCGGTCGCGTTCCCCATGTTCGTGCTCTACCTGCTGGGCCGGCGCCGGCTGCCCCGGTACGCGGTGCTGCTGGCGCTCGCCGCGGGCGTGGTGGCCACCGTGTTCACCGGCGGCTGGCGGCTGGGCCAGGTCCGGCTCGCCCTGGCCACCCCGGTGTTCACCGCGCCGGAGTTCGACTGGAAGGTGCTGGTCAGCGTCGGCGCCCCGCTGTTCGTCGTCACGATGGCCTCGCAGAACATGCCCGGGGTCGCCGTGATCCGCGGCGCGGGCTACGACGTGCCGGTCTCGCCACTGATGACGTGGACCGGAGCGGCCAACGCTGTCCTGTCCCCCTTCGGGGCGTTCGGCCTCAACCTGGCCGCGATCACGGCCGCCATCTGCACGGGCGAGGAGGCGCACCCCGACCGCGACAAGCGCTACCTGGCCGCGGTGTGGGCGGGCGTCTTCTACCTCTGCGTCGGACTGCTCGGGGCGACCGTCGCCTCGCTGCTCACCGCGATGCCGCAGGAACTCGTCCTGGCGATCGCCGGGATCGGCCTGCTCGCCACCATCGAGGCCTCACTGTCGGCGGCACTGGCCGACAAGGCCTCCAGGGAGGCGGCCGTGGTGACCTTCCTCGCCACCGCTTCCGGGGTGACGCTGCTGGGGATCGGATCCGCGTTCTGGGGCCTGCTGGCCGGCCTGGTCACCGGCGCGGTCGCCTCGGTGGGCCGCCCGCGCCGGAAGGAACCCGCACCCGAACCGCTGCCGGACGAAGCCGGCGTCCGCTGAGGCCCGTCGGGCACCACCTCACCGCCTCCTGTCCCGTCCGTGGGACGGGGTTGCCCCGGACGGCGGGAGCGGGGTGGGATGGCCACCATGCAGAAAGCGGTTTCCCAACCCTCCGCCGAACCCCTGGCGCCTTTTGACCACCTCGACCACCGCTACCGCGGCGAGAACCCCTTCCGCACACTCGGCCACCTCTTCCGGCCCGACCGTGGACGGCTGGCACTCGCGGTCGTCATCTTCGTCGTGAAGCACAGCCCCATCTGGCTGCTTCCCCTCATCACCGCCACGGTTCTGGACGTAGTCGTCCAGCACGGCCCGGAATCCGGGCTCTGGAAGTCGACCGGCGTGCTGTTGTTCATCCTCGTGATCAACTACCCGCTCCACCAGTGGTACGTACGCTGCCTCGGCGGCAGCATCCGGCGGATGGGCACCACCCTGCGCTCGGCGCTGTGCCGCCGCATGCAGCAACTGTCCATCGGCTATCACTCACGGGTCAGTTCGAGCGTCCTGCAGGCCAAGGTGGTCCGCGACGTGGAGTCCGTGGAACAGATGATGCAGCAGAGCGCCGACATGGGGCTCGGTGCCGTCGTGACGCTGATCGGCGGTCTCGTCGTCATCGGCGTGCGCGTACCCGCCTTCCTTCCGGTCTTCCTGATCGTGGTGCCCGCGGCGGGCTTCCTCGTGATGAAGCTCCGCGCCCGGCTGCGCAGCCACAACGAGTCCTTCCGCCGCGAGGTCGAGCAACTCTCCTCCCGTGTCGGCGAGATGACGACCCTCATCCCCATCACCCGCGCCCACGGACTGGAACGCACCGCGCTCGGCCGGGTCGACGGCTCACTTCGCCAGGTCTTCGCTGCCGGTCTGCGCCTGGACGTGATCAACGGCCGCTTCGGATCGCTCGCCTGGGTCATCCTCAACACACTCGGCGTGCTGTGCCTGACGGGGTCCGCGCTGGTCGCGTACCACGGCTGGATGCCCATCACCCCCGGCGACGTGGTGATGCTGAGCGCCTTCTTCACCGTCCTGACCGGGTCCGTGACCACGCTGCTTGGTCTGGCCCCCATCCTCACCAAGGGGCTGGAGTCGGTGCGTTCGGCGGGTGAGGTGCTCCAGGCACCCGACCTCGAACACAACGCCGGCAAGGCACAGGTCGACCACGTCACGGGCAGGATCGACTTCGAGGACGTCGGCTTCGCCTACGAGGACGCGGCCCCCGCCGTCGACGGCTTCACCCTCTCCGCACGGCCGGGCGAGACCATCGCGCTGGTCGGCGCGTCGGGCGCGGGCAAGTCGACCGTCCTGAACCTGCTCATCGGCTTCATCCGGCCCACCTCCGGCCGCATCATGCTCGACGGCACCGACATGGCGGGGCTCGATCTGCGCAGCTACCGGCGGTTCCTGTCCGTGGTGCCGCAGGAGTCGATCCTCTTCGAGGGCAGCATCCGTGACAACGTGACGTACGGGATGGGCGACACGGACGAGGACACGCTGATACGCGCGCTGGCGGACGCCAACGCGCTGGAGTTCGTCAAGGAGCTGCCGCGCGGGCTAGACACGGTCGTCGGCGAGCGCGGCGCCCGCCTGTCGGGCGGCCAGAAGCAGCGCCTCGCCATCGCCCGGGCGCTGATCCGCGACCCCAGGGTGCTGGTGCTCGACGAGGCCACCTCCGCTCTGGACAACCGCTCCGAAGCCCTCGTGCAGGAGGCACTCTCGCGGCTCGTGCACGGCCGTACGGTCTTCGTCGTCGCCCACCGCCTCTCCACGATCCAGGGCGCCGACCGCATCGTGGCGATGGAGGGCGGCCGGATCGCGGAGGTGGGGACGCACGAGGAACTGATCGGCCGGGAAGGGGTGTACGCGGGCCTTCAGCCTGCCTACCCCTAGGGCGTGTTTCGAAAGTAGCGCCGTCCGCCCGGAGGGCGGGTCCGGCGGCGTCTGGTGCGTGCGATCGCAAGGCGGAGGGTCACCCCGATACTGGGCGTATCGGGGTGATCCCGACAACGCGGCGAGCGTGCGTGCCAGGCGTCGCCGGACAGGCGGGACTTTCGAAACACGCCCTAGCCGGCGACCCCGGACCGGGCGGCGGCTCCCCGACTCACCAGTCGTGGACGCTGCCGTCCCGGAGGCGGTTGACCGGGAGGTAGGCCTGGACGTACGGGTGCGCGGCCGCCGCCTCCTCGTCCAGTTCCACCCCGATGCCCGGCGCCTCGCCCGGATGCAGGTACCCGTCGGTGAACGTGTACGCGTGCCGGAACACCTCCTCGGTCAGGGCGCTGTGGCCCGAGTACTCCTGGATGCCGAAGTTGTGGACGGCGAGGTCGAGGTGGACGGCCGCGGCCATCCCGACCGGCGAGATGTCCTCCGGCCCGTGGATGGCGCTCCTGACCTGGAACTGGGCCGCGAAGTCGAAGAGCTTGCGCAGCGGTGTGACCCCTCCGAAGTGGGTGACGGCGGAACGCGCGTAGTCGATCAGCTGCTCGGTGATCAGTGCCTGGTAGTCGTACACCGTGTTGAACACCTCCCCGACAGCGAGGGGCGTGGTGGTGTGGCGGCGGACCAGGCGCAGCGCCTCCTGGTTCTCGGCAGGCGTGCAGTCCTCCAGCCAGAACGGCCGGTACGGCTCCAGGTCCTTGCCGAGCCGCGCCGCCTGGACGGGAGTGAGCCGGTGGTGGGCGTCGTGGAGCAGGGGCAGCTCGGTACCGAACTCCGCGCGGACCGCCTCGAAGACGGCCGGAGTGTGACGCAGGTAGGCGTCCGTGTCCCAGTCCTCCACCAGGGGGCGGGCCTGCTGGTGGGCGACCGCCGTGCCGTCGTCGTCCTGGCTGTACACGCCGTACACGGCCTTGAGTCCGGGAATGCCCGTCTGGATGCGGACGGCGGGGTAGCCCTCGGCCCGCCTGGCCCGTACGGAGTCGAGCAGTTCGGGGATGTCGCGGCCGTTGGCGTGGCCGTAGGTGCCGATCCGGTCCCTGCTCGCGCCGCCCAGCAGCTGGTAGAGCGGCAGACCGGCCGCCTTCGCCTTGATGTCCCACAGAGCCACGTCCACGGCGGCGATCGCGGCCATGGTCACCGGGCCACGCCGCCAGTAGGCGCCGCGGTAGAGGTACTGCCAGGTGTCCTCGATCCGGTGTGGGTCGAGGCCGATGAGCAGCGGCACCACATGGTCGGTCAGGTAGCTGACGACGGCCAGCTCCCGTCCGTTGAGTGTGGCGTCGCCGAGGCCGGTGAGGCCTTCGTCGGTGGTCAGCTTCAGGGTGACGAAGTTGCGTCCTGGGCTGGTGACGACGACTTTCGCGTCGATGATCTTCATGCGCTCTCCCTTTCGGGCACGGAACCGGCCCGCCCCGCCCCACCCGGGTACGCGGCCGTCCGCCCGGACGGTGCCGGCAGTGTGGCCGGGCACGTTCTTCCGGGCACGCGGGCCGCACGGGGCAACTTCGTCGCGGCGGCGAGTCCGGATTCGATCAGTGCCACGGTCATGGCGATCAAGCTACCAAGCCCGTTCTCCCCTGGGTGGCGGCCCGCAGCGGCTCCGCGGCGGGCCCGCCAAGCGCGCGAGCGGTTCGGCGGGAGCCCGTCGGTTCCGCGCCCGAGAAGAGGTCGGAGGCACCACGGTGCCGGAACTCGATCCGGGCGCTGCCCCGTACGACCGGATCGGCAGCTCCACGGACTCGGTCCGGTCACACTCCGCGGCGACCGGTCGGCCGAGGTCCTGCTGCCCGGGCGGCCACCAACCCAGCGGCGTACGCGTGAGCAGGGTCACTTACCGGCACTCGTCACGCATGGCTTCCCCCTTCCGGGGCAGATAGCCCGACCGCTGGAAATCACCCGGCGTCGCACTCATGGCCATCGAAAGGGCAGCACACGACGTGTCGGCACAACACACCATCCAGGTAGCGGGAGAGTGGCGACCGGCCGCCTCGGGCGCCACGCGCGAGATCCTCGACCCCGTCGACGAGACCGCCTTCGCCGTCGTGTCGGAGGGCGACGCCGCGGACGCGGACGCCGCGGTCGCCGCGGCGAGGGCCGCCTTCGACGCGGGGCCCTGGCCGCACACGCCCGTCTCCGAGCGCGCCGCGCTGCTCCGGCGGGTGGCCGCGCTGCTGGAGCGCGACCGGGAGCGGCTCGGTGCGCTGGAGTGCCGCGACGCGGGCAAGACCCTCGAAGAGGGCCGGGTCGACGTGGACTGCGTACGCGACGCCTTCCGCTACTTCGCCGACCTCGTCATGAACGAGAGCGGCGGACGGGTCGTCGACGCCGGGTCCCAGGAGATCCACAGCGTCGTGGTGCACGAACCCGTGGGTGTCTGCGGTCTCATCACACCGTGGAACTACCCTCTCCTGCAGGCGAGTTGGAAGATCGCCCCGGCGCTCGCCGCCGGCAACACCTTCGTGATCAAGCCCAGCGAGATCACCCCGCTCACCACCGTCGCGCTCATCGCCCTGCTCGCCGAGGCCGGGCTGCCGGCCGGTGTGGCGAACATCGTCACGGGTCCGGGAGCCACCGTCGGCGCCCGGCTCGCCGACCACCCGGATGTCGACCTGGTCTCGTTCACCGGTGGGCTCTCCAGCGGTACGAAGGTGATGCGTGCGGCCGCGGAATCCGTCAAGAAGGTCGCGCTCGAACTCGGCGGCAAGAACCCCAATGTGGTGTTCGCCGACGCGTGCGCCACCATGGACGGTTTCGACACGGCCGTCGACCAGGCGCTGAACGCCGCGTTCATCCACAGCGGCCAGGTCTGCTCCGCCGGTTCCAGGCTGATCGTCGAGGAGTCGGTCCGGGAGCAGTTCGTGGCCGAGCTCGCCCGCCGCGCGGAGCTGATCCGTGTCGGTCGCGGCACGGACGACGGTGTCGAATGCGGTCCGCTCGTCTCCGCGCAGCAGCTCGCCAGGACCGAGGAGTTCGTCGCCTCCGCACTCAAGGAGGGGGCGGTGCTGCGGGCGGGCGGCGAACGTCCCCAGGGGCCCGGCTACTTCTACCGGCCCACGGTCCTGGACCGCTGCGACCGCTCCATGCGTGTCGTGCGCGAAGAGGTGTTCGGACCGGTGCTGACCGTCGAGACCTTCCGTACCGAGGACGAGGCCGTCGCCCTCGCCAACGACACCGAGTACGGCCTGGCCGGCGGCGTGTGGACGGCGGACGCGGGACGCGGACGCCGGGTCGCGGCGCGGCTGCGGCACGGCACGGTCTGGATCAACGACTTCCACCCCTACCTGCCGCAGGCGGAATGGGGCGGCTTCGGCAAGTCCGGCATCGGCCGGGAACTGGGCCCGACAGGCCTGGCCGAGTACCGCGAGGCCAAGCACATCTACCAGAACCTCGCCCCGCGCCCGGTGCGCTGGTTCGCGGGCTGAACGGGGAGCAGAGGCGATGGAGAACGACATGACCGCGTACGACTACGTGATCGTCGGTGGCGGCACCGCCGGTTCGGTGATCGCGTCCCGGCTGACCGAGGACCCCGACGTCACGGTCGCCCTCATCGAGGGCGGACCGAGCGACGTGGGGCGCGAGGACGTGCTGACCCTGCGCCGCTGGATGGGCCTCCTCGGCGGTGAGCTGGACTACGACTACCCCACCACCGAGCAGCCTCGCGGCAATTCGTACATCCGCCACAGCAGGGCCCGGGTGCTCGGCGGGTGCTCGTCCCACAACACCCTGATCGCGTTCAAGCCGTTGCCGTCCGACTGGGACGAGTGGGAGGCCGCCGGGGCGGCCGGCTGGGACGCCTCGTCGATGGCCCCCTACTTCGACCGGCTGCGCAACAACATC
This sequence comes from Streptomyces sp. NPDC005761, assembly GCF_040630635.1. NCBI lineage: Bacteria > Bacillati > Actinomycetota > Actinomycetes > Kitasatosporales > Streptomycetaceae > Streptomyces > Streptomyces sp. NPDC005761. The sequence goes on from NZ_JBEXXX010000029.1 coordinate 95,189, forward strand.
GTCCCGGTCGACGAGGCGGACCGGAACGCCATCGCACGCGACTTCGTCGACGCCGCGCAGACGGCGCTCGGCGTGCCGCGGGTCGAGGGCTTCAACAAGAAGGCCTTCCAGGACGGCGTGGGGTTCTTCGACCTCGCCTACCACCCGGAGAACAACAAGCGCTCCTCGGCCTCCGTCGCCTATCTGCATCCCTTCCTCGACCGGCCGAACCTTCATATCGCCCTGGAGACGTGGGCGTTCCGCCTGGAGCTCGACGGCACCCGGGCCACCGGTGTGCGGGTGCGTACCGCGGACGGCGATGAGCGGGTGATCCGGGCCCGGCGCGAGGTCGTGGTGTGCGCGGGGGCGGTGGACACGCCCCGGCTGCTGATGCACTCGGGCATCGGTCACCGCGCGGAGCTCGAGAAACTCGGCATTCCGGTGACGCACGACCTGCCGGGGGTCGGCGAGAACCTGCTCGACCACCCCGAGTCGGTCATCGTCTGGGAGACGCACGGGCCGATCCCGGAGAACTCCGCGATGGACAGCGACGCCGGACTCTTCGTACGGCGGGATCCGGACAGTCCGGGCCCCGACCTGATGTTCCACTTCTACCAGATCCCGTTCACGGACAATCCCGAGCGGCTCGGCTACGAGCGCCCACCGCACGGGGTGTCGATGACGCCGAACATCCCCAAGCCGCGCAGTCGCGGCCGGCTGTACCTGACGAGTCCCGACCCCGAGGTCAAACCGGCTCTGGACTTCCGCTATTTCACCGACGCGGAGGACTACGACGGGCGCACCCTCGTCGACGGGATCAGGATCGCCCGGGAGATCGCCGCCCAGGAACCCCTGGCCGCCTGGCTGAAGCGCGAGGTCTGTCCGGGGCCCGAGGTCACTTCGGACGAGGATTTGGGCGAGTACGCGCGCAAGGTCGCGCACACCGTCTACCACCCGGCCGGAACCTGTCGTATGGGCGCGCCCGACGACCCTCTCGCGGTGGTGGCTCCGGACCTGCGGATCAGGGGCCTCGACGGCATCCGGATAGCCGATGCGTCGGTCTTCCCGGCCATGCCGGCCGTCAACCCGATGATCGGTGTCCTGATGGTCGGCGAGAAATGCGCGGATCTGCTCGGCGCCACCCCTGGGGGTCATGCCTGATGAACACGCCACAGCACGTCTTCTCCGTGCGCGGTCTCTGGAAGGTGTTCGGTCCGCGGGCCGATCGCGTACCGGGCGACGTCGAACTCGGCGCGCTCGACGCCGCGGAACTGCGGGCACGCACCGGCTGCACCGCCGCCGTGCGGGACGTCTCCTTCGACGTCCACAAGGGCGAGGTGTTCGTCGTCATGGGGCTGTCCGGCTCGGGCAAGTCCACCCTCGTGCGCTGCCTCACCCGGCTCATCGAGCCGACGTCCGGCGAGGTGACCATGGACGGCGAGGACGTGCTGTCGATGGACGCCGGACGGCTGCGCGAACTGCGCCGCCACCGGGCCGCCATGGTGTTCCAGCACTTCGGTCTGCTCCCGCACCGCTCGGTCCTCGACAACGTCGCGTACGGCCTGGAGATCCAGGGCATGGGCCGGGCCGAACGCCGTGAGCGGGCGGCCGGGTTCATCGCCAAGGTCGGTCTCGACGGGCTGGAGGGCCGTCGCCCGGGGCAGCTCTCCGGCGGCCAGCAGCAGCGGGTCGGGCTGGCGCGCGCGCTCGCCGTCGACCCCGAAGTGCTGCTGTTCGACGAGCCGTTCAGCGCCCTCGACCCACTGATCCGCCGCGACATGCAGGAGGAGGTCGTTCGGCTGCACCGCGAGGAGGGCCGCACGATGGTCTTCATCACCCACGATCTGAACGAGGCGCTGAAGCTCGGCGACCGCATCGCGCTCATGCGCGACGGCCGGATCGTGCAGCTCGGTACGCCGGAGGAGATCGTGAGTTCGCCGGCCGACGACTACGTCCGCGATTTCGTCAGGGACGTGCCGCGCGAGCAGGTCGTGACCGTCCGCGCCGCCATGCGGCCGGCGGACGGCACGGAAGGAGTCTCCGGCCCTGCTCTGGCACCGGGCGCCACCGTCTCCGAGGCCATCGAGGCGGTCGTCCGGACCGGACAGACGGCACGTGTGGTCGAGAACGGACGCTGCCTGGGCGTGGTCGACCACGCGTGTCTGCTCGGCGTCGTGGCCGGGGTCCCGGCCGTGAAGGAGGCCGCGTGATGCGAGTGGACAACGCCTCGGGGCCACCGGGCCGGCCGTACGCCACGGGAAGGCGGGCGATATGACAGCGACCGCGACCACCCCGACCTCCGCCCCCCTCGGCGCCGCAGGTCCGGCCGCTTCCCTCGGTCGGCACCGCACCCCGCTCCTGCTGACCGGCTCGGCGGTGCTGCTGGTGCTCGGCGCCGTCCTCGTCGGCCGCGGCCCGTGGCCGACGAGCCTCACCGTCGACCTCACGGGACCGCTCGGTGACGTCAGCGACTGGATCATCGACAACCGCGACACGCATCCGCTGTTCCTCTACTTCCTCGGGCACCTCAGCAACGCCGTCGTGCTCTCGGTCCGCGGTGTGTACCTGGTCCTCCTCGCCGCCGGATGGGCCGGGGTCACGGCCGCTGCCGGGCTGATCGCCTGGCGGGTGGCGGGCGTCAGGCTCGCCCTGACCGCCGTCGTCGCCTTTCTCGCCTGCGCCGTGCTCGGCATGTGGGTGCCCACCATGCAGACCCTGGCGCTGATGGTCATCGCGGTCCTGGTGTCGGTGGCGCTCGGTGCGGCCCTCGGCCTGGCCGCCGGGCTGTCGGACCGGGTGTTCCGCATCCTGCGGCCGGTGCTCGACACCATGCAGGTCATGCCTGCCTTCGCGTATCTGCTGCCGGTGGTCCTCGTGTTCGGCATCGGTGTCCCGGCCGCCGTCCTGGCGACCGTCGTCTACGCGGCGCCGCCGATGGCCCGGCTGACGGCTCTCGGGCTGCGTGACGCCGAGGCGGGCGTGATGGAGGCGGCGGCCTCGCTCGGTGCCACGGGACGGCAGCGGTTGTTCACCGCGCGGCTTCCGCTGGCACGCAGGGAGCTGCTGCTCGGTCTCAACCAGACGATCATGATGGCGCTGTCGATGGCCGTGATCGCCTCCGTGATCGGTGCCGGCGGACTCGGTGACCGCGTCTACCAGGCCCTCGGATCCGTCGACGTGGGAGCCGCGCTCGCGGCCGGGATCCCGATCGTGCTGCTCGCCGTGGTGCTCGACCGGGTCACCGCCGCGGCCGGCAACCGCCTGGGCGCGGCGCCGCGCGCCGGATCCGCCGTGCTGGGCTGGGCCACCGCCGCGGCCGGCACCGTCGCCGCCGCCGTCGTGGCACGCCTGGTCTCCGGGACGGGCTGGCCGGACGCGTGGACGGCCGACATCGCCCGACCGGTCAACACGGCCGTCGGCTGGATGACCGGCCACCTGTACTCGGGGGTGCCGGTGATCGGGGGCACGGCGGACTGGGCCGGACGGTTCACCACATGGGTCCTGGACCCGGTGCGCGACGGACTGCAGTGGCTGCCCTGGTGGACGGTGCTCCTGCTGATCGCCGTGCTCGCCCTGCTGATCGGCACCTGGCGCACCACGCTGACCGCCGTCCTCGCGATGGCCGCGATCGGTGTCCTGGACGTGTGGGACCCGGCACTCGACACGCTGTCCCAGGTGCTGGCCGGTGTCGCGGTGACGCTGGTGGCCGGCTTCGCCGTCGGGATCGCCGCCTCACGCAGCACACGGGTGGAGAGGCTGCTGCGGCCGGTGCTGGACGTGTTCCAGACGATGCCGCAGTTCGTCTATCTCATCCCGGTCGTCGCCCTGTTCGGCGTCGGCCGCGCGCCGGCGGTGGCCGCCGCCGTGATCTACGCCCTGCCCGCCGTCGTACGGATCACCACACAGGGCATGAAGGGCGTGGACCCGGTGACGATGGAGTCCTCGCGCTCACTCGGCGCGACGGGTTTCCAGCAGCTGTTGAAGGTCCAGCTGCCGCTGGCCCGCCCGGCGCTGCTGCTCGCCGTGAACCAGGGTGTCGTCCTCGTCCTGGCCGTCGTGGTGATCGGCGGCCTGGTCGGCGGAGGGGCGCTCGGCTACTCCGCGGTGTTCGGCCTCGCCCAGGGCGACCTGGCGACCGGTCTGGTGGCCGGCGCCGCGATCGTCCTCCTCGGCCTGATGCTCGACCGGGTCACCCAGCCCACCCGCCGCTCCGGAAAGGGGGCCTGACATGGCTCGCACGCGTACCCCTGTCGTCGTCCTCGCCTCGGCCACGGCTCTCTTCGCCGTGGCGGGCTGCGGTGCGGCGGACATGACGCAGCAGGCTTCCCCCTTCGCCAACGCGCGGGGCGCGAAGACCGTGACCCTCTCCGTGCAGTCGTGGGTGGGCGCCCAGGCCAACGTCGCCGTGGCCGAATACCTCCTCGAGCACGAGCTGGGCTACCGGGTGGACACCGTGCAGATCGACGAGGTGCCGGCCTGGGACGCCCTCAGCCAGGGCCGGGTGGACGCCATCCTCGAGGACTGGGGCCACCCGGAACAGGAGGCCCGGTACGTCCAGGACAAGAAGACGATCCGTTCCGGCGGGGAGCTGGGGGTCACCGGTCACATCGGCTGGTTCGTGCCCACGTACTTCGCGAAGGAGCATCCGGATGTCACCGACTGGCGCAACCTCGACAAGTACGCCGACAGCTTCCGCACGGCGGAGAGCGGCGGCAAGGGCCAACTACTGGACGGTTCGCCGTCGTACGTGACCAACGACAAGGCCTTGGTACAGAATCTCGGCCTGGACTACCAGGTCGTGTTCTCGGGGTCCGAGGCGGCGCAGATCACCCAGATCAAGCAGTTCGCCAAGGGCAGGAAGCCGTTCCTCACCTACTGGTACAAGCCGCAGTGGCTCTTCGAGCAGGTGCCGATGACGGAAGTGCGACTTCCGGCGTACAAGGAGGGCTGCGACGCCGAGCCCGAGAAGGTGGCGTGCGCGTATCCGCACACTCCGCTGAAGAAGTACCTCAACGCGCGGTTCGCCGGCGCCGGCGGCAGGGCGGCCACGTTCCTCAAGAACTTCTCCTGGGGTACGGAGGACCAGAACAAGGTCGCCCTGATGATCGCCGATCAGAAGATGTCGCCGCAGGCCGCGGCCGAGAAGTGGGTGGACGCCAACGAGGCGAAGTGGCGGGCCTGGATCCCCGGGTGACGGCCCTGGGGTGCTGTCCCGACCGCGCCGGGACAGCACCCCCGTCGGTCAGCCGCACTCCGTCCCGTTGAGGGTGAAGGAGGCGGGTGCCTGGGCCGGCGCGCCGGTGGCCTGGAATCCGAAGGAGACGGTGCCGCCCGACGGAATGGCGGCGTTGTGGGTCGCGCTCTTCACCGTGACGCGGGAGCCGGTCTGGGTGGCGGTCGCGTTCCAGGCATTGGTGACCACCTCCGGCCCACTGAAGGCGAAGCCCAACTGCCAGCCGTCGACCGGGCCCGTCCCGGTGTTCCGGACGGAGACGTCGGCCGTGAATCCGCTGCCCCAGGACTGGCTGACCCGGTACGTGACCGCGCAGGGGCCGGCCGGGCCGGGTGTGTCGGTCGGGTCGGGGGTAGGTGTCGGATCCGGGGTCGTGGTCGGGTCGGGCGTCGTGGTCGGGTCCGGGGTCGGTTCCGGGTCCGTACCGTCCGGTGCACTCCCCCACTGCGGCGCCGTGCCCTCCAGCAGCACCATGTGCGGCGCGTCCACCGGCGTGGTGCCGGGGGTCGTGGCCGACGCGGGGTAGGACCAGTCGTTCGCCGGATCCCAGGCCCCGGCCGAGCTGATCCGGAACTGCACCTCCTTGCGGTACGCGGACTGGCCGGCGGGTGCGATGTCCGTGTCGGAGCAGTCCACCGTCACGTAGTAGACATCGCCCGCCTCACGCGTGGGTCCGGTCACCTCGCCGCACTGGTTGTAGTTGGTGGTGAGGCTGATCTGTCCGGGCGTGACCCCGGGCTCCAGCGTGAAGTAGTAGCGCACGGACGCGTCGGTGAGGGCGCGCGCCGGCCAGGCGGAGCGGTTGACCAGATATGCCTTGATCTCGGTGAAGTTGCTGCCCGCCGCGTTGACCGATGCCTGGACGGACATCTCGGGCCCGTCCGGGGTCTCCTGCTTGGGGAAGCCGGCGAGCGGTGCGCCGCCGTACTCGCCGTAGAGCCGGGCCAGTGCTCCGGTGAAGGCCGCGTTGTAGTCGGTGGCGACCTCGTTGTTCACGTAGTTGGAGCGGTCGTCGGTGTAGCTGTCGTCCGCTGCGCTGGGGCCGCCGACCAGTGCTCCGTACAGCGTGTGCCTGCTCTCCACGGGGTTGTTCATCTGATCGGTCCACGAACCGTGGGCGGTGCGGTGGTGCGGCTTGGTCGGTGGGTTGCTGCCGAAGCCGACCACGTAGCTCGACTTGCGCGGGTTGTCGCCGAGCGCGTAGTCGATCTGGCGGACGGCGAAGTCGTGGTAGCGGGTCTTGCGGGTGGCGTCGGTCAGCCAGTCGGAGTAACTCAGCGCCACGAACGCGGTGTTCGCCGCGTACCGAAGCGATCCCCAGCTGTCCAGCACCGCCTGGCCGCCGGGCGAATAGGCCACCCGTTGGCCGTTGACGCCGACCGTCCACCAGTCGAGCCAGCGGTTCGCGTCGTCGACGTACTTCTGCTTCCCCGTCAACTGCGCGAGCAGTACGTACGCCCCGTAGGAGCTGTCGTCCCACGAGAGCGTCCAGCGGTAGGAGCGGGTGCTGCTCTGCGGCTCGGTCGACAGCTTGTCGTAGAGGGACTCGGCCTTGGTGAGGTAGGCGGCGTCGCCCGTGGCCTTGTACAGCCAGATCGCCCCCCAGACCAGCTCGTCGTTGTACCCGCTCCAGGAGTTGTAGTACGCCTGCGCGTCGGTGATGCAGTCGCTGTACTTCCCCCGGTAGGTGTCCGCGAAGGCGTACAGCTGCTTCGCGTGGGTGATCAGCTTCGTCGCGTACGCCGGGTCGCTGTCGGCGAACACCATGGAGGAGGAGGCCAGAGCCGCGGCTGTCTGACCGGCCAGGTCGCTGCCGGGGCAGGAGGCGTCGATCTTGTAGGCGGGCCGTTTCATCGGCATCACCTCGGCCGGACCCCACCACTTGTGGTCGTCCCCGCCGTTGCCCACCTGCCCGTAGAGGACGTTGGGTGACGGATGCGCCTTGAGGAAGTAGTCGTTGACGAAGCGGAGGTTGTTCCTCAGGTACGGAAGCTGGCCCGAGGCCGCATAGGCGTCTTCCTCCTCCGCGCCACCCCACGCGAGCATGGTGGTGGAGAAGGCCATCGGCAGGCCGAACTTGACGTGGTCGCCCGCGTCGTACCAGCCACCCGTCAGGTCCAGACCGACGTCCTTGCCGTCGCCGAGGGCCGAATCACCGCGCCAGCCGACCCGGTTGGTGTCGGGGAGCGTGCCGGACTGCTGTGCCTCGTAGAACAGCACCGACTTCTGCAGCGCCTCGCCGTAGTCGAAGGCGGGTGCGGCGGCCGCGTTGCCCGACAGCGACAGCGGAAGCAGCAGGCCGGCGCCGAGAGCGAGTGCCAGGGCGATGGCGCCGGGGCGGCCGGGCCGGAGGGCGAGGGGGCCGCCGCCGGCCCGTCGGAGTCGTCTTCGCAGAGCGGCGAAAGTGAGCGAGCGCAACGGAACAATCCCTTCCGTACGTCGGTGGGGGCGCCGGTACCGCAAGCGCGTGGGAGCGCTCCCATAGGCGTTGCCCATGAAGCCAGCTCACGAGGGAACCTGTCAACACTCCTGACAGGAACACCTCAGCAAACCGTAGGCAGTCGTGCTTCAGCAGCCAACTGACGTCCAGGCACCGGCGGAGTGCCGGGCCGTGCCCGCCCGGTCGCCGCGCCTTCGGCTTCAGTCCGTCGTGGTGTCGCCGGCGTCCGCCGGGGGGGCCTCGGTGAGGGCGAACCAGGCTGTCTTGCCCTCGGGTTCGGGGCGCACACCCCACTGGTCGGCCAGGATGTCGAGCAGCATCAGCCCCCGGCCCGACGAGGCGAGTTCACCGGGCGTCCGCTGATGGGGCAGTTCGTCGCCGCGGTCCATCACCTCGACGAGCAGCCGCCGATGGCCGGTCTCGCCGGTGACGTACGCGTTGAGGGCGCCGTCCTGGTCGGTGTGGACGAGTACGTTGCCGAGGAGCTCGGTGGTCAGGAGTACCGCGGTGTCCACCTGGTCCGGCCGCGCCCAGTCGTGCAGCAGCGCCTTCAGTTCGGCCCGGGCCTCGGAGAGCCCCTCGCCCTGGTCCTGGCCCACGGTCAGCATCAGCCGGCGCCGGCTGACCTCTGCCCGCGCCTGTACGGGGTCGCGCCGCAGGAGCAGAAGGGCGATGTCGTCGCCGTCCCGCGCCGTGTCGCCCTCCCCGGACCCGGCCTCGGTACTGAGCGCGGCCGCCATGAGCCGGTCCGCCATTGCTTCGAGGTCCTCGACGGGCCCCGGCGAGAACGCGTCTCGCACCCGGACCCAGCCGGTGTACATGTCGTGGCCGCCGTTCTCGATCAGCCCGTCCGTGCACAGCATCAGGACCTCGTCGTCGTGCAGGCGCACGATGTCGACGGGGTAGTCCTCCTCGCCCGGCATCAGTCCCAGCGGCAGACCGCCACTGATGTGCTTGATCAGGCAGGTGCCGTCCGGCGTGCGCAGGACCGGATGCGGATGCCCGGCCCGTGCGATGTGCAGGTCCCCGGTGGACGGGTCGGCCTCGATGTAGAGGCAGGTGGCGAACCGGTCCTCGTCGAGGGTGGTCAGGAAGCGTGAGGCACGCGCCAGTACGGCGTCCGGGCCGTGCCCCTCCGCGGCGTAGGCGTGCACGGCGGTGCGCAGCTGGGCCATCAGCCCCGCGGCGTGCACATCGCGCCCCTGTACGTCGCCGATGACCAGGGCCAGCCGGCCGTTGGGCAGATCGATGCTGTCGTACCAGTCGCCGCCGACCATGAGGCCGCCGCCGGTCGGCACGTAGCGCGTGGCCACGCTCATTCCGGTCATGGCGGGGCCGTCCGTGCGCATGCTGCGGCGCAGGCCACGGGAGAGTTCCAGTTCGGCTCTGCTGGCCCGGGCGCGTTCGAGTACCTGGGCGAGCATCCGTCCGGTCATGGTCAGCAGCGAACGCTCGGCGGAGGTGAACTCCACCGGCGTGCGGAAGGCGGCCAGCCAGACCCCGGTGATCCGGCCGGCGGTCACGAGCGGAACGAAGGCCCATGCCTCGCGGCCCTTACGGGCGGACATGTGCCAGGTCGCCGGGAAGCGGCGGCGGTACTCCTCCGGGGAGGCCAGGTAGACGGCTCGGCCGGTTCTGGCGACCTCGGCGGCCGGGTAGCCGGTCGTCATCGGCATCCGGAACCCGCGGTCGGCCCCACCCGGCCGGAAGCCGTACTGTCCCACCGCGGTCAGGGTCCCCTCGCCGATCCCGAACACGCACTGGCCGTCCAGCGGGAAGTCGGGCGCGTACAGGGCGGCGACCAGCTTCAGTGCCTCGTCGAGGGAGTCGGCCTCGGCGACGGCGTGCCCTGCGGAGAGCAACAGGGAGTCGCGCCGCCTGACCCTCTCCGTTCCGTCCTCGGGCACCTGCCGCTCCGGGGGGCCGGGGCGCGGCGCCTCCATGTGGTTCAGGGCGTCGATCTGGTCCAGCTCGGCCTCGAAACCGTCCGGTGGCGGATCATGCCTTTCACCACCCATCCGGCATCCCTTCGTCCCGATGTCGTCGCAGCCTGTCCGTTCCATGCTCCGACGGGAGAGCCGGGTCCGCAGTACGAGACGACGTGACAGCGGCGGGGCACGGGGTGCCGTGCCC
>NZ_JBEXXX010000030.1:0-102834 GCF_040630635.1 Streptomyces sp. NPDC005761
TTTAGCTCTGTGGTTGTGCGTTTTGTTCACACCTATGTGGTCACTGGTTCGAACCCAGTATCGCCCACCCCGGACCGACGGCCCGGAAGCTTTCAGAAGCTTCCGGGCCGTCGGCGTTTCCGGGTGCCCCGTTCAAGCGCTTCGATCGATTTTCGTCCCAGCCATTGACGTTGCCGGTGCGGCTCCTTACTTTGACCCGGCAAGCGCTTTCTAAAACGATTCAATCAAGCGTAGGGGCGAACTATGTCTCGGAACCAGGGCATGGACCGGCGGCAGATGCTGAAGCTCGCGGGCTTCTCGGCTGCCGGTCTCGGGCTGACCGCGGCCGGCTGCGGCTCGGGCGGCGGCTCGAACGGGCCGGTCACCATCCGGCACGCCTGGTGGGGCGCCGACGACCGGGCGAAGAAGGTCCAGGAGTGCGTCAAGCTCTTCGAGAAGAAGCACCCGAAGATCAAGGTCAAGACGGACTTCCAGCAGTACCCGGACTTCTGGAAGAAGTTCAACACCCAAGCGGCCGGCGGCAACCCGCCGGACGTCATCCAGAACGCCGTGACGTTCCTGCGCAAGTACGAGGCGAAGAACGTCCTGCTCGACCTCAACCCGCAGGCGAAGAAGGGCAACCTCCAGATGGAGGGCTTCCGTGCCGGGCTGGAGAAGTTCGCCGAGATCGACGGCAAGCTGCTCGGCGTCCCGGTCGGCAGCAACTCGATGTCCCTCGTCATCGACGAGAAGGTCTTCGAGAAGGCGGGCGTCGACCACAGCCTCGGCTGGACCTGGGACGACTGGTACGCGGGTCTGCAGAAGATCAAGTCCGGCCAGGGCATAGCCGGCGACTCAGGCCCCCACGGCGTCATGTACCTGTACGACCTGGTGCTGCGGCAGAACGGCAAGGCCTTCTTCACCGAGGAGGGCATGGGCTTCGGTGAGAACGAACTCCTGCCGTACTGGACCGAGGCGCTGTCCCGCGTCAAGGCGGGCATCTACGCCGACCAGAAGAAGGTCGAGCAGATCAAGCCGGCCTCCGCGCTCGCCAAGGGCCTCTCCGCCGGTGAGTTCACCTGGGACAACTTCTCCGTCCGCTACAGCGCGGAAGGCAAGAGCACCTACAGTCTCGCGCCCATCCCGAGCACCGACGGCAAGAAGACCGGTCAGTACCTCGGCTCGCTGATGCTGAGCGGCACGGCCCGTACCAAGCACCCCGCCGAGGTCGCCACCTTCATCAGCTTCATGACTCACGACCCGGAGGTCGCCCGCATCATGGGCTACGACCGCGGAGTCCCCGCCACCACCGCGCAGTTCGAGGCCTTCCAGCCCACCGACGCCCCCAGCAAGGCGATCGGTGCGTACGAGACCGAGATCGCCGAGGCCGGCGTGCTGGAGCCCATCACCCCGCACCCGGCCGGCGCCGATGTCGTGGAGGCGGCGTTCCTGCGCATCGCGGGCGACATGTCCCTGGGCAAGGCCTCGCCGGAGGACTCCGTCAAGCAGTTCTTCTCCGAGGCGAAGACCGCCCTCGCCTCGAACTGAGAGGAATGACGCGGTGACTCACATCCAGATCTCCACGAGCGGCCCGGTCCTCGACACGGACCTCGCCGCCGTGGAGCGGAGCGGCCCGGGACGAAAGACCCGCCCCGCTCCGCAGCCGCGGGGCCACCGCGAGAATCTGACCGGCTATCTCTTCATGTCGCCCTGGATCGCGGGCTTCCTGTTCCTGATCGCCGGCCCCATGGTGTTCTCGCTGTACCTCGCGTTCACCGACTACAACCTGTTCGACGCCCCCGAGTGGGTGGGGCTGAAGAACTTCACCGACATGTTCGCCGACCCCCGCTGGCGCCAGTCGGTCAAGGTGACCTCCTGGTACGTGGTGATCGGCACCCCGATCAAGCTGGCGGCGGCGCTCGCAGTGGCCATGCTGCTGGCCCAGAAGCGCTGGGGGCAGTCCTTCTACCGGGCGGCCTTCTACGCCCCCTCGCTGATCGGCGCGAGCGTCTCGGCGGCCATCGTCTGGCGCGCCCTGTTCTCGGACGACGCAGTCGTCGACCGGGGACAGCAGCTGTTCGGCATCGACGCCGGCGGCTGGATCGGCGACCCACAGATGATCATCTACGCGCTGGTGGCCCTCACGGTCTGGCAGTTCGGGGCCCCGATGGTGATCTTCCTGGCCGGCCTCAAGCAGGTCCCCAGGGAGCTGTACGAGGCGGCCGCGATGGACGGGGCCGGCCCCTGGCGCCGGTTCTGGAGCATCACCCTGCCGATGATCTCGCCGGTGCTGTTCTTCAACGTCCTGCTGGAGACCATCCACTCCTTCCAGATCTTCGGATCGGCCTACATCGTCAGCAACGGCAGTTGCGGCCCGGCCGACGCCACGCTCGTCTACACCTGTTACCTGTACGACCAGGGCTTCGCGAACAGCCGGATGGGCTTCGCCTCCGCCATGGCATGGCTGCTGCTCGTCGCCGTGGGCCTGGTCACCGCCGTGCTGTTCTGGTCCCAGAAGCGCTGGGTGCACTACGAGGAGGGGGGCCGATGACCCCGATGGACACCACTGCCCCCGTACGACGCCGACTGCCCGGCTCCCTCGCCTGGCACATCGGCGCCCTGGTCCTCCTGGTGGTGATCCTCTACCCGGTGGTGTGGACGATCGGCGCCTCGTTCAAGCCGAGCGAGGACATCGTCGGTGCGCTCAACCTCTTCCCGACCGATCCGATCACCGACAACTACCGGCGGCTCGCCGACGGCATCGCCGACATCCCGATCTGGAAGTTCTTCCTGAACTCCGCCTATATCTCCGTCGGTTCGGTGATCGGTGTCGTACTCTCCTGCTCGCTCACGGCCTACGCCTTCACCAAGGTCCGCTTCGCCGGGCGCAACGCCATGTTCGCCATCATGATCGGGACGCTGCTGCTCCCGTACCACGTACTGATCATTCCGCAGTACGTGATGTTCCAGAAGCTGGAGCTGATCAACACCTTCACTCCGCTCCTGATCGGCAAGTACCTCGCCACCGACGCGTTCTTCGTCTTCCTGATGGTCCAGTTCATGCGCGGACTGCCCAAGGAGCTCGACGAGGCCGCCCGGCTCGACGGCTGCGGGCACCTGCGCATCTACTGGTCGATCGTGATGCCGTTGTGCCGGCCCGCGCTCATCACCAGCGCCATCTTCACCTTCATCCAGACCTGGAACGACTTCATGGGTCCGCTGCTCTACCTCAACGAGCCGGACAAGTACACCGTCTCGATGGGGCTGCGGATGTTCATCGACCAGGACGCCGTCGCCGACTACGGCGGCATGATCGCGATGTCGCTGGTGGCCCTGCTGCCGGTACTGGCCTTCTTCCTGGCCTTCCAGCGCTACCTCATCGACGGCATGGCCACCTCCGGCCTGAAGGGCTGAGCACCCGTGGCGACCAAATCCGGCACCGCACCCAGGACCTCCTTCGTCCGGGAGCGATTCAGCGTCTTCTCCGAATGCCTGCTCACCGGCGTGTGGATCACGGTCGCCGCCCTGCCGCTCGTCACGTTCCCCGCGGCCTTCGCCGCGGGGAGCCGGCACCTGCGCCGGTACCTGGCCGGTGAGGCGGGCGGGGTAAGGGAGTTCGCCGCCGACGTACGGGAGGCGTTCCGCAGCGGCTGGCGGATCTCCCTGCTGTGGTGGGCGGCACTCGCCCTGCTCGCCTTCGACTGGCAGGTCGCCCGGTCCGGCCTGCTCCCGGGGGGCCGCCCCCTGATCGTCGTGAGCCTGCTCGGACTGCCGGCCGTCGCCGTCTGGGGACTGCGTACGGCCGCCGCCTGGCGGCCGGGCATCCCCTGGGCGCAGACCGTACGGGCGGCCGGCCGCCGGACCTTCACCGACCCTGCCGGATCACTGCTGCTCGTCGGTGGATTCGTCGCCCTGGCCCTCACCGCCTGGCAGATCCCGCCTCTGGCCGCCCCCGCACTCGGCTGTCTCGCGGCAGCTGCGGTCGCCGCCGACCGCCGCTGACCCCACCAGCCGCACCACGTCCCACCACGTCCCACCACGCGTCAGCGTGCGATCAGTCATGCCCATTTTCGCCACGAATTGGAGTCGTGATGTCCCCGATCCCCCGCCGTACCGTCCTCAGGGCAGCCGCCGTCGCCGGTGCGGCCACCACCTTCTCCTGGGCGCTGAAAGACACCGCCCAGCAGGCAGCCGCCGCCACCGGCAAGGCCGACGAGGGGCCCGTCGAGATCGGCTGGCTGGAGGAGGACGGCCTCGGCGCCGCACCCGGCTCCACCTTCGGAGTCCCCTGGGCCAAGGGGCGCTACCCCGCCGACCAGAAGTTCGCCCTCGCCACCGCCGACGGAAAGGGCATCCCCGTCCAGACGTGGGCCACCGCCAAATGGCCCGACGGCTCCCTCAAGTGGACCGCCCACGCGGTCGGCCCCGAGGCGGGCGGCGCCAAGAAGTTCACCCTCACCACCGGCGAACCCGCCACCGCCGCCAACAGGGTCACCGTCAGGAACAGCGGCGGCTCGATCACCGTCTCCACCGGCGTCATCACCGCGAAGATCGGCAAGACCGGCTCCTCGCTCGTCACCTCCCTCACCCGCGGCTCCACCGAGATCGCCAAGAACGGCCGCCTCGTCCTGATCCGCCAGGGCGAGATCGAGGACGGCGACCAGGGGCAGGAGAAGTACGAGCGCTTCGAGAGCGCCATCAGCCGGACCGAGGTGGAACAGAGCGGGCCCGTCCGCGCCGTCGTCCGCATCGACGGCAAACACCGCCACGGCAACCGCTCCTGGCTCCCCTTCTCCGTCCGGCTCTACTTCTACGCGGGCGCCGAATCGTTCCGCATGATGCACACCATCACCTTCGACGGCACCCAGGAGCCCGGCAAGGCGAGCGGCGACTTCATCCGCGGCCTCGGCGTCCGCTTCACGGTCCCCATGCGCGACGAGACCTACGACCGCCACATCCGCATCGGCGGCGACGAGAGCGGCATGCTCCGCGAAGCCGTCAAGGGCATCACCGGACTGCGCCGCGACCCCGGAGCCGCCGTACAGGCAGCCCAGTTCGAGGGCACGAAACTGCCCGACCCGGCCACCTGGGACCAGCGCGTCACCACCCGCCTCCCGCTCATCCCGACCTGGGGCGACTACACCCTCAGTCAGCTCTCCGCCGACGGCTTCTCCCTGCGCAAGCGCACCAAGAAGGGCCACGGCTGGATCGCCGCAGGCGGCGGCCGACGCGCCTCCGGCTTCGGATACGTGGGCGGTGCGAGCGGCGGACTCTCCTTCGGACTGCGCGACTTCTGGGAGAAGTTCCCCGCCCAGCTCGACATCCGTGGCGCCGACACCGACGCGGCCGAGGTCACCCTCTGGCTCTGGTCGCCGGAAGCGGAACCGATGGACCTGCGCTTCTACCACGACGGTCTCGGCCAGGACACCTTCGCCGAGCAGCTCGAAGGCCTCAACATCACCTACGAGGACTACGAGCCGGGCTTCGGCACCCCGTACGGCATCGCCCGCACCAGCGAACTCGTCTTCTGGGCCAACGACTCCACCCCCAGCGCCGAGGCCCTCGCCCAGCAGACCCGCACCGTGCGCACTCTCCCGCAGCTCGTCGCCCCGCCGTCCCAGCTCATCGGGGCCGGCGTCTTCGGCGGACTCTTCTCCCCGGTCGACCGCTCCACCCCGGCCAGGGCGAAGATCGAGGACCACCTCGACTTCCTGTTCACGTACTACAAGGACCAGGTCGAGATGCGCCGCTGGTACGGCTTCTGGGACTACGGCGACATCATGCACTCGTACGACCCCGCCCGGCACCAGTGGCGCTACGACGTCGGCGGCTACGCCTGGGACAACTCCGAACTCTCGCCCGACCTCTGGCTCTGGTACGCCTACCTGCGCTCGGGGCGCGCCGACATCTTCCGCTTCGCCGAAGCCATGACCCGTCACACCGGCGAGGTCGACGTCTACCACCTCGGCGACTGGGCCGGCCTCGGCACCCGCCACGGCGTCCAGCACTACGCCGACAGCGCCAAGCAGCAGCGCATCGCCAACACCACCTACCGGCGCTTCTACTACTTCCTCACCGCGGACGAACGCGTGGGCGACCTGATGCGCGCCAACGTCGACTCCGACGAGACCTTCCTCGGCCTCGACCCGCTCCGCAAGATCCGCACCGAGCCCTACACCCCGGACCGCCACGCGCTGTCCGTGGGCTTCGGCACCGACTGGAGCGGACTCGTCTCCGCCTGGCTCACCGAATGGGAGCGAGGCGGACCCCAGGCCGAGAAGGCCAAGGCCCGGGTGCTCGGCACCATGGAGACGATCGCCGCCCAGCCCAACGGGTTCGTCCAGGGCAGCGGTCTCTACGACCTGGACACCGGGAAGTTCGCCGTCGCCACCGAACCCGTCGTCAGCGTCTCCCACCTGTCCGGCGTCTTCGGCCTCAACGAACTGTGCGCCGAACTCATCGGCCTGATCGACATGCCGAAGTTCAAGGAGGCCTACCTCGACTACTGCCGCTACTTCAACGCCACCAAGGCCGAACAGACCGCCCGCTACGGCACCAACTTCGGCAGCCTGCTCCTCTTCCAGGGCCACTCCCGGATGGACGCCTACGCCGCCGTGCAGACGGGCGACGAGAAACTCGCCGCCCGTGCCTGGGAGAAGTTCTACAACAGCGACGGCTACAAGGAGTCCGCCCCCTGGAAGACCGAGAAGGTGAGCGGCCCGGTCACCACCGTCCCGGGCAGCGAGGCAAACTGGGTCTACACCAACGACACCGCGCTGTACGGACTCGCGGCAATCGAGAACCTCGCGCTGGTCGGTGACCACATGCCGGCCTGAGGCCCGTGAGGGGTCCCTGGGCCGGCATGCGGCAGATCACCGCATCCGGCCCAGGGCGTCCCGCAGCCGCCGGGCATCGCGGAGCCGCTTCTCGTACGTGGCACCCACCGCCAGCAGCAGCACCCCGGCCAGCGCGGGCGCCACCCAACGGGGCATCGCACCCGCCACCTGCACCACGTACGGCGCCAGCTCGTGCAACGCGTCCAGTGCCAGCACCGCGCCGCCCAGCACCAGCAGCGCCTGGAGCCGCAGCCGCGCACCCAGCAGAGTGATCACCAGGGCCGCCGCGCCCAGCAGCAACGGCCGCAGCCAGTGCGGGTCACCCCAGGCGGCGATGAGAGCCGGCACCAGCGTCACCGCCAGGCCCGCCCCGTAAGCCGTCCACGAGGACGCCGCAGCGTCGCGACGACGCCGCAGCACACCGATCACGAGCGCCGGCACTGTCACCGGCAGCGTGTACGCCTCCGGGGAGGACACCCCGGACGCCGACAGCCGGACCCACGACGCCAGGACGAACAACGCGGTCGCCAGATAACCCGCCACCTCCCGCCGCTCCGGGCGAAGCGCCGTACCCGCCGCCAGCACCCCGCACAGAGCCAGCACCAGGGCCAGGAACGGCGGGTCCTCCAGAGCCGCCACGACAGCGGCCAGCCCCACCGCGCCGCCGGTCAGTTCGAGCGGCAGCGCCACCGGGTGCCCCTTCAGCCGTGCACCCAGACCGGCCGTCAGCGCGGGGACGACGAGCAGCAAGGGCGCCGTCTCGTGCGACGCGAGCCCCACCGACGCACCGAACGCGACGGCGAGAACGGCGGCACACACCACCGCCGCGCACGTCACCACCGCCTGCACGGTCACCACCACCGGCGAACGCGACGGCTCCCCGGGCGCGTCCAACGCCGTCGCGGCACCGGCGAACAACAGCAACAGCGCCCCGAACACCGCATAAGTGGCCGGCTCCGTGGCCAGCGACAACAACGCGACGCCCACCGCACCGACCGAGCCACAGACCCCCGCGGTCAGCGCCACCCCCGTCGTTCCGCGGCCGAGCGCGCCCACTGCAACGATCACGACACCCGCGACCAGCACCGACTGCAAGGCGACAGCCGTGGTGAAGGAGACGTCGAACGCGGGCGGCAGCACCGTCAGCCCCGCCCAGCCGAGCAGCACGGCCGAAGCACCGACGGCCGCCCGCCACCGTGGACCGGGGGACAGGACCGGTCCGGCCCACCGCATCACGCCGTCCCACGACCGGAACGCGGCCCCGAGCGCCACGGCCACCGACAGCAGCACCACCGGAGCCACCGCCATCTCCTGCCACGGCAGATCCGCGGCCCCCAGCGCTCCCCGGACTCCGCCCTCCGGTGCCCCCGCCCACAGCCGGCCCAGCTGAGCCATCGGACCCACCAGTACCACCGCTACCGGGGCGGCTGAGAACAGCACCGACACGGCCGTCACCGAACCCGCCGCCCACACCAGACCCTGCCCGGCCGGACGCCCCAACGGAGCCCGTACACCCAGCAGAAGCAGCCCCGCGCACACCAGATACACCTGCACCGCCCAGCCACCGGGCACTCCGGCCGCCACCACTGCGCCCACCGCGGCGACCGCGGCCAGCCCGGCCACGGCACCCGCGGCCACCGCGACCGTCACCGGCGCCCGGCGGGCCCCCGCGAGAGCGATCACCGCACCGGCCAGCAGCAGCGCTCCCGGCGCCACCGCACCGGCCGGAGCCACGGCCGACAGCGACCGCACCAGAGCCACCAGCAGGCCCGCCCCACCGGTCGCGCACAGACCGACGCAGGCCGTGACCCGTACCGCGACTCCCTTGAACCACACCGCGACCGCGCAGTCCAGCGCCGCGGTCGCCAGCAGCGCGACGGAGAACACCAGAGCGTCCGCCTCCGCGGCCCACGCCCACAGGACCAGCGGCAACTGTGCGCCGGCCACGGCCAGCGGCAGGGGGAGCCGCAACCGGTTCAGCAGCAGACCGTAGGCAGCCCAGAGCACGGCCAGCACGGCAGAAGCGGCGGCCGCGTACCCGAGCCCTCCGGCGTCCGGAACCGCGACCAGGTACAGGGCGACGGCGTCCAGCACCATCAGCACGGATGCCAGCGCACCGAGGGCCTCCGCCGTCGAGGACAGACCCCGTCGCAGGAGCACCGCCGGCGCGGTCAGTGCCGCCACCGTGAGGGCGGTCAGCACGGCAGAGCGCCCACCGATCCCCATCTGACCCCAGCTCACCAGGGTGAACGCGATCGCGGCGATCGCCAGCAGCAGACCACCGAGGGTGAGCAGCACGTTCTGCGCACCACGTGCACGGGCCGGGGGAGCGGACGGCCTGAACGGTGATGCCGGGGAGGCCGGAGCCGCACCCCAGGGCCCGGCACGGCCCGGGGGCGGCGGGAACCGCGGTGTGTGCGGAGCGGTCTGCCCGGGGCCGGGTGCCTGCAGCACGCTCAGCAGCCAGGTGCGACGGGTCAGCAGCTGGGACCGGCGCAGATCGAGCCGGGCGAGCTCACGGTCGAGGAGGACCAGTTCCTCGGCGGGTGGCGGCACATGTTCCATGGAGGCGAGTGTGGTGCGGGCCACGCGAGGGGGCATGCGCTCAGGTACTCAGATCCCCGGCTGAGTACGCGCATCCTGGAGGCATGGACTGGAGCCGGTACCGATTTGTCAGCGTGTGGGAGCTGCCCGCCCCGCCCCGGGCCGTGTACGCGCACCTCGAGCGCGTCGAGGACTACCCGCAGTGGTGGCCGCAGGTCCGTGAGGTCACCCCCGTCGACGACGCCTCCGGCACCGCCCGGATCCGCTCCCTCCTCCCGTACGACCTCGTCATGACCATGCGTGCCCGCCGTCGCGACGCGCCCGGCGGCGTCCTCGAAGTGACCCTCACCGGCGACCTCGAAGGCTGGGCGCGCTGGACCGTCGTCCCGCACGGCACCGGGAGCCGTGCCACGTACGAACAGGAGGTCGTGGTGCGCCGTGCGCTGATGCGGGTCCTCGCGGTGCCGGGACGGGCCCTGTTCCGCGCCAACCACGCGCTGATGATGCGGGCCGGGCGGCGCGGTCTCGCGGCTCGGCTCGAAGCGGTTTGAACCACACCCGTCGAGCCCTGTATGGTTCAACCCGTTCCCGGGCGATTAGCTCAGTGGGAGAGCGCTTCGTTCACACCGAAGAGGTCACTGGTTCGAACCCAGTATCGCCCACCCCGGGAGAGGCCGGTCCGTCAGCAGCACCGACGGACCGGCCTCTGCGTGTCCGGGCGCCGAGACCGCCCACGCTCACGCCGCGGCGCGGAACTCGGGCCGCAGCGGCCAGGCCGGATCGACCGTCTCCGGCGTCCCGCTCTTCGCGAACCAGGCCTGCAGGCCCCGCGCCTGGGCCGCGTGCCACACCGCCTGGAGCGTGTGCAGCTCCGCCGGAGTCAGCCGCTCCAGCCGGCTGGCGAACCGCCGCCCGACCGCCCGGACGAGCTCCAGCGACGCGGCCGCGTCGGCCGCCGCATCATGGGCGCCGTCCAGCACCACCCCGTACAGCTCGCAGAGATCCGTGAGCGTGCGACGCCCCTTGCGGTAGCGGTCCAGATGCTTGTCGAGCACCCGCGGATCGAGCACGCACAACGAGGCGTTCTCCAGATAGCCGCCGAGCGACGACGCCCGGTGCCGCCTCAGCTCCCGGTCCAGCAGCGTCAGGTCGAACGGCGCGTTCATCACGACCAGCGGCCGGCCCGCCGCACTCTGCTCCGCCAGCGCCCTCGCTATCTCCTCGACCACCGGCGCGGGCCAACGCCCGTTGCGCTGGAGGTGGTCGTCGGTCAGGCCGTGGATCTCCGTCGCCCCCACGGGCACCGGAATCCCCGGATTCACCAGCCAGCGGGTGACGCGCAGCCGCCCGCCGGCACTGTCCTGGACGACGAGCGCGGCCGAAACGATCCGGTCCTGCTCGACGTCCACTCCCGTCGTCTCGGTGTCGAAAGAGGCCAGCGGCCCCTCGTACCAATGAGTCATCCCCGAACTCCTCGCGCCCGAGCGGCAGATGGTGTGATTCCTCTGCCCGGTTCGGTGATACCCGCACCCTTTGCCTGATACGCCGTTTGAGGGTGGTCTCGTGCGGTGACAACACAGGTGACGGGGACGGAAGTTGCAACGCCGCCGCGTCCAACACACCCATCGGCACAGCCCGGAAGGCATACGGAGCCATGGCGCTCGCGCAGCCCGACCCGAGCGGGCTGCTGCCCCAGCGGACCGCACCGCTGCGCGGCGCACTCGCCACCACCGCCTGCATGGAGACCCTCCAGGTGGGCTACTTGCACGCGGTCGCGGCCGCGGCGGGGTGCTCCCTGTCGCAGCCCTTCCCCGACAACGGCATCGACTGGCACGTCAGCCACGGAGCCCCCGGTCACGTCGTCGACGACGAGGTGACCATCAAGGTCCAGCTGAAGTGCACCTACCAGATACCGCCCCGGCCGCCCGGCCCGACCTTCGCCTTCACCCTCGACAACGCCCATCTCGTGAAGCTCGCCCGGACCCCCGTGTCCGTGCACAAGATCCTCGTCGTGATGCTCGTGCCCCGGAGCCAGGACGACTGGCTGAGCGCCGGGCACGACCGCCTCGACCTGCGGCACTGCTGTTACTGGACCAACCTGGCCGGTCACGCCGTGACCGGCCGGCACCGGACGACCGTGCGGATCCCGACCTCGCGCATCTTCGACGACCGAGCGCTCTGCGAGATCATGACCCGTGTCGGGGCGGGAGGGAGACCCTGATGCACCGGCCTGTGGACGAGTCCGTCAACGAACTGTTCCCCTCAGCCGTCCGACCCCATCCCGCCGAGCCGGCCGGGCCCCGGCCCGCCGGCTCGCAGCTCGCCGGGGGCCTCCCCGACCCGGCCCGCGTCGACCCCGCGGTCCTCGGGGTCCTGCTCGCCCGGCACGGCTGGCAGCGGCGCGGCGGTGCGGCCGGGCGGTACAGCCGCTGGACCCCGCCCGGACCGCCGGGTGGCTCCACCAGCCTCCTCGTGCCGGACTCCATCTCGTTCCCGGACAGCGAGGACCTGCTGGGGGAGGCCCTGACCGCCCTCGCCCGCAGCGCCGCGCCTTCGGCCCGCGAGGTCCTGGTCTCCCTCGCCGTCCCCAGCGACGAGATCCGCTGGTGGCGCGACGTGCCCGAGCCCGCAGCCGGGGCCGCCGGCGCTGCCAGCTGGACGGGTGCGGAGCAACTGCACGGCGCGGCCCGCCAGATCCTGCTGGCCGGGGCACTCGCCGTCCGAGGCCGGGCCGGCTACCACGGTGCCCGTCATCGCCGCCGCGCCCTGGCGACCCTCGGCTCCATCCTCATCGGCCCCGCGCCCGGCGGCCGCGACCTCACCGCGTTCGTCCCCGTCGAAGCGGGCCGCCCCCTCGCCGTACGGCTCTACCACGCGCTGCACGCAGCCCGGGAGGCCGTCGACTACCAACGGGCCACCGGCGGCATGGAGGCCTTCGACTCCGCCGTCGAGGCGGGCGTCAGCCGCGAACTCACCGAGGCGGTCATCGCGCTCGTCCGCGGCTCGGAAGGGGCCGGGATCGCACTGGACTGGGCGCCTGCCGCGGGAGCCCCCGACGGCTGCCCCGCACGGCCCGAACCGGTCGAGTTCTCCCCGGGCGACCTCCCGGCCCTGCGCCGGGCCGGGGCCCGCTACCTGCGGGAGGAGCCCGCGGTGACGGTACGGATCACCGGTGCCGTCGTCCGCCTGCGCCGCTCGGGGCCGCGCGGGGCCGGAATCGTACGGCTGCGGGTCCTGGCGGGCGCCGAGGTGCCGCACGTGCGGCTGGAACTCGACGAGGAGGCCTACCGGATCGCGGGCCAGGCCCACCTCGTGGGGCTGCCCGTGCGGGTGGAGGGGCAGCTGGAGAGCCGGGGCGGCTTCCGGCGGCTGACCAGGGCCTCGCAGGTGGTTCCGGTGCAGGTCGACGAGGAGGAACGGGACCGGCTGATGAAGTCGCTCCAGGAGAACGTCGACTATTTCGAGGAGGCGTGCACCGGCGAGTAGCGGGGCGGCGGCCGCCGGGAACCGGCCCTTTCGCAATGGGGGGCGTCGGCTCGGTACGATTCCTTCTGCACGCGCTAGAGGAATGCGGGTGCGCCCCCTCAGTCAGGAGAGACCGGTGTCAGACGTCCGTGTGACCATCCAACGCGATTCCGAGCGGGAAGAGCGCGTGGTGACGACGGGCACTACGGCAGCCGAGCTCTTCCCCGGCGAGCGCACCGTCGTCGCCGCCCGCATCGCCGGTGAGCTGAAGGACCTCGCGTACGTGGTCGCCGACGGCGAGACCGTCGAGCCCGTCGAGATCTCCTCCGAGGACGGCCTCAACATCCTGCGGCACTCCACCGCGCACGTGATGGCCCAGGCCGTGCAGGAGCTCCACCCCGAGGCCAAGCTGGGCATCGGGCCGCCGGTCAAGGACGGCTTCTACTACGACTTCGACGTCGAGACGCCGTTCACGCCCGAGGACCTCAAGGCCATCGAGAAGAAGATGCAGGAGATCCAGAAGCGGGGCCAGAAGTTCTCCCGCCGGGTCGTGACGGACGAGGCGGCCCGCGAGGAGCTCGCCGACGAGCCGTACAAGCTGGAGCTCATCGGCATCAAGGGCTCGGCCTCGTCGGACGACGGCGCGGACGTCGAGGTGGGCGGCGGCGAGCTGACCATCTACGACAACCTCGACCCGAAGACCGGCGAGCTGTGCTGGAAGGACCTCTGCCGGGGCCCGCACCTGCCGACCACCCGGTTCATCCCCGCGTTCAAGCTGATGCGGAACGCGGCGGCGTACTGGCGGGGCAGCGAGAAGAACCCGATGCTCCAGCGCATCTACGGGACCGCCTGGCCGACCAAGGACGAGCTGAAGGCCCACCTGGAGTTCCTGGAGGAGGCCGCCAAGCGCGACCACCGCAAGCTCGGCAACGAGCTGGACCTCTTCTCCTTCCCGGACGAGATCGGCCCCGGCCTCGCCGTCTTCCACCCCAAGGGCGGCGTCATCCGCCGGGCCATGGAGGACTACTCGCGGCGCCGCCACGAGGAGGAGGGCTACGAGTTCGTCTACTCGCCGCACGCCACCAAGGGCAAGCTCTTCGAGAAGTCCGGCCACCTCGACTGGTACGCCGACGGCATGTACCCGCCCATGCAGCTCGACGACGGGGTGGACTACTACCTCAAGCCGATGAACTGCCCGATGCACAACCTGATCTTCGACGCGCGCGGCCGCTCCTACCGTGAACTGCCGCTGCGCCTCTTCGAGTTCGGCACGGTGTACCGGTACGAGAAGTCCGGCGTCGTGCACGGCCTGACCCGCTCCCGCGGATTCACGCAGGACGACGCGCACATCTACTGCACCAAGGAGCAGATGGCGGAGGAGCTCGACCGGACGCTCACCTTCGTCCTGAACCTGCTCCGCGACTACGGTCTGACCGACTTCTACCTGGAGCTGTCCACCAAGGACCCGGAGAAGTTCGTCGGTTCGGACGAGGTCTGGGAAGAGGCCACCGAGACGCTGCGACTGGTCGCCGAGAAGCAGGGCCTGCCGCTGGTCCCGGACCCGGGCGGCGCCGCGTTCTACGGCCCGAAGATCTCGGTCCAGTGCAAGGACGCCATCGGCCGGACCTGGCAGATGTCGACCGTGCAGCTCGACTTCAACCTGCCGGAGCGCTTCGACCTGGAGTACACCGGCCCCGACGGCACCAAGCAGCGCCCGGTCATGATCCACCGTGCCCTGTTCGGTTCCATCGAGCGCTTCTTTGCGGTGCTCCTGGAGCACTACGCGGGTGCGTTCCCGGTGTGGCTCGCGCCCGTCCAGGCGGTCGGCATCCCGATCGGCGACGCGCACATCCCGTACCTCCAGGAGTTCGCCGCCAAGGCGCGCAAGCAGGGGCTGCGGGTCGACGTGGACGCCTCGTCGGACCGGATGCAGAAGAAGATCCGCAACCAGCAGCGGGCCAAGGTGCCGTTCATGATCATCGCCGGCGACGAGGACATGGCCAACGGAGCCGTCTCCTTCCGTTACCGCGACGGTTCGCAGGAGAACGGCATCCCGGTCGAGGACGCGATCGCGAAGATCGCCAAGGCCGTGGAGGACCGCGTCCAGGTCTGATCGGTGACGGGCAGGGGCCCCCGGCGAGCTACTGGCTCGCCGGGGGCTCCTTCTCGTCCTCCCGCCGGAAGACCTGGATCAGCCACGACGAGAACGAACCCGTCACCGCCCCCAGCAGCGCCAGCCCGCAAGCCATCAGGAACGCCGCGACCACCCGGCCCCCCGGCGTCACCGGCACGGCATCGCCGTACCCGACCGTGGTGAGCGTCTCGCACGCCCACCAGACGGCGTCGCCGAACGTCAGGATGGAGGCACCCGGCGCGTCGTGCTCCTGGTGGTAGACGGCGAGCGCGGCCGAGAACCCCAGCAGCACCGCGGTCATCCCCGCATACGTGATGACACGCGCGTACAGGCTCAGGCGGGGCACGTCGCGCCGCTGCTGGACGGCCGTATAGACCTGGACCATGCGCAGCGGGCGCAGCAGCGGCAGCAGGAGCACGATCGTGTCGAGCCAGCGCACCCGGACGAACCGGTGGCCGAGGCCGCTGAGCCGGATCCGTACGGCGTAGTCGACGATGAAGACCAGCCAGGTGGCCGCGACCAGCGCGACGGCGATGTCGTGCCACGGTTCGCTGTCGTGCGGAGTGAGGACGCGGGCCGCGTATCCGACCAGGAAGAGCAGCGAGGCGGCGAAGAGCGGTACCTCGGTGCGCTGCTCCCAGTGGGCCAGAGCGGGCGAGGAGTTTCGGGCCGGGGTGCGGTCGCTCATCGGCCCAGCATCGCGCCGAGGGGACGGGATCGCCCCCGGCGACACGCTCCGCGTCGGGTACGCAATATGCTGATCGGCATGACGAGTGAGCCGGAGCAGCAGATCGGAGTGGGAACGCCCGATGCGTTCCAGCGCCTGTGGACGCCCCACCGGATGGCGTACATCCAGGGCGAGAACAAGCCGACCGGCCCGGAGGCCGGCGACGGCTGTCCGTTCTGCGAGATCCCCTCGAAGTCGGACGAGGACGGACTCGTCGTCGCGCGCGGTGAGAGGGTCTACGCGGTGCTCAATCTGTATCCGTACAACGGTGGGCACCTGATGGTGGTGCCGTACCGGCATGTCGCGGACTACACCGAGCTGGACGGTCCGGAGACGCTGGAGCTCGCCGATTTCACCAAGCGTGCGATGACGGCGCTGCGTGCGGCGTCGGGGGCACACGGTTTCAACATCGGGATGAACCAGGGTGCGGTGGCCGGTGCGGGTATCGCCGCGCATCTGCATCAGCATCTGGTGCCCCGATGGGGTGGTGACACCAACTTCATGCCGGTGGTGGGGCACACCAAGGTGCTGCCGCAGCTGCTGGCGGACACCCGGAAGATGCTGGCGGACGCCTGGCCCGCCGCCTGATCTCCGTCCGCACCTCGCGGGGCACTCCGGACCTTCCCGGAGTGCCCCGCGGGTGTGTGCGGGTGGTTACGCGTCGTAGAGGTCGGCCTTGCGCGGGGTGGGGTCCTGGACGAGTCCGCTCAGTATCGACGAGCGGTTGTCGAAGCGGTCCGTGTCGACGCCGTTCTCCGCCAGGACCTTCATGGCGGCGCTGTGCACGACGCGCAGGACGGGTGTGGCCGCCCGCATCGCGTCGTCGGCCATGAAGCGGTGGCGCCACGGCTTCTCGGCCCAGGCGTGGCGCAGCCCGAAGGGCTCGGGCAGGGCGATCTTGCCGCCGAGGTAGTCCAGGAGCGGCGGGTACCAGGTGAAGGGGGCGCGCAGGGCGAGGCGGACCACTTCCTTCGGCTCGACCAGTGACAGGGCGATGTCGCGGGTCTCCCAGAACTTGACGGTCTTGTTGACCGTCTTCTTCTTGGCGGCGGGCTTGCTGGTGAACAGGGAGTGGACGGGGCCGAGCGCGTGTCCGGTGACCTCGATGCGCAGGGTCTCGAAGAGCACGGTGACGGTGATCATCATGGTGATGACCAGCTGGCCGTCCCAGAGGGTGAACTGGACACCCAGGTAGTGGCGGTCGCCGCCGCCGAACTGCTGGTGGTTGCAGATCCGCTGTATCTCGTGGGGCTTGACCTGGAAGGTGGCGACGTCCTCCCCCTGGGGGCGGGACACCTCGTCGGTGTTCTCCCCGACGGGCGACACGATCCAGTGGGTGACCGAGGGGGTGGGGAATCCGCCGCTGTTCAGGGGGCCGCGCTCCAGCATCTTGAGCTGGTCGTGGATGACGCGTATCAGGTCCCAGCTGCGGAACTGGTGGAACTCCTTGGCGGGCTCCTTGGGAACGAGGTCCTCGGCGAGCTGCCAGCTGCCCCAGCGGGTGCCCATGCCGAGGATGCCCTTGGGGCCGGCGTAGAAGACGGAGTTGGACTGCTGTTCGGCGGAGAGCTTCTCCAGGCCCTGCCGGAGGGCCTCGCGGGCGGTTTCGTTGGGGTTCTTCGGCACGGCTTCGGGGATCTTGGCGATGACGCCACCGCCGGAGAGGAGCCCTTCCCAGCGGGCACGCATGTCCTGGGCGGATTTCTCGGCGATCCGCTTGGCGAGCAGCCAGCCGATGACGGGCGCCACGATCATCGCGCGCAGGTACAGCGCCAGGAGCCCGGTGACGGGCATCTTGATCAGGAGGAACAGTGCGGCGATGCCGATGACGGGCAGCAGGGCGTTGCCGATGGCGGCGAGGCCCTTGTCCTTGGTGCCGGCGAGGCCGTCGCGCAGGCGGAACGCGATGACCCACAGCAGCATCCCGGGCAGGAAGACGAAGCCGAACAGGGCGGTGACCGCGGTGAGTTTGGTGTCGCGGGCCTTGCGGAGGCGGGTCGCGGAGAGGCAGTGCTCGACGACGGTCTGCGGGTCGCTGCCGAAGGACTGGATGAGGGCCTTCCGCGCGCCGCCCAGCATGCGTTCCTGGACGGCGCGGGAGAAGGCCTCGCCGAGGTTGGGTTTGAAGTAGTCGGACTTGAAGAGCTTGGAACGCCCTGCCTTCACCTCGGACTTGTGCCATTCGCTGTTGGCTTTGAGGATTTCCTCCACCGGGCTGTCGCGGTACGCGGCGGAGGCGAGGGCGTTGGTCGCCACCGCCGCTCCTGCCGCCCCCTGGAGCGGAATCTGCGCTCCGGGAGAGAAATCGAATCCGTTGCTGGCCACTGTCGCCCCCACTCGCCGCCGAGGAACCGCTCCTGCGGCTTGTTTCCCAACTGCCGGGCCCGGCACACTTTCTGACCTGGCAGCACAGCGTATCGTCCGGATCGGCACCCCGTCCGGCCCTGTGGACAACGGTGAGCGGCCCGGGGCTCTACGCGCCCTTTGCGCCGTTTTCCTATTGTTGGTCGAGGCGGTCGGCGAGCTGCGGGGGCATGGCTTCGTGACGGGCGTAGGAGCGGTCGAACCGGCCGGTTCCGTGGGACAGGGAGCGCAGGTCGACCGCGTAGCGTCCGATCTCCAGCTCCGGGACCTCGGCCCGTACGAGGGTGCGGCCGGTGCCGGACTGCTCGGTGCCGGTCACCCGGCCGCGGCGGCCGGAGAGGTCGCTCATCACCGGGCCGACGTAGTCGTCGGGGACCAGGACGCGGACCTCTGCGACGGGTTCGAGGAGCTGGATGCGGGCGTCGCCCGCGGCCTCGCGCAGGGCGAGGGCGCCCGCGGTCTGGAAGGCGGCGTCGGAGGAGTCGACGGAGTGGGCCTTGCCGTCGCGCAGGGTGATGCGCACGTCGACCAGGGGATGTCCGGTGGTGAGGCCGCGGGCGGCCTGGGCGCGGACGCCCTTCTCGACGGACGGGACGAACTGGCGGGGTACCGATCCGCCGACCACCTTGTCGACGAATTCGATACCGGAGCCGGGTGGCAGCGGATCGACGTCGATCTCGCAGATGGCGTACTGGCCGTGGCCGCCGGACTGTTTGACGTGACGGCCCCGTCCGGCGGACGGGGCGGCGAAGGTCTCGCGCAGGGCGACGCGATGGGGCACCGCGTCGACCTGCACGCCGTAGCGGGTGCGCAAACGGTCCAGGGCCACGTCCAGATGTGCCTCGCCGAGGCACCACAGGACCACCTGGTGGGTGTCCTGGTTCAGTTCCAGGCGCAGGGCCGGGTCCTCGGCGACGAGGCGCGCGAGGCCCCGGGAGAGCTTGTCCTCGTCGGCCTTTCCGTGGGCCTCGATGGCCAGCGGCAGCAGAGGGTCGGGCATCGTCCACGGCTGCATGAGCAGGGGGTGGTCCGGAGCGGACAGGGTGTCGCCGGTCTCGGCGGCGTCCAGCCGGGCGACACAGGCGAGGTCACCGGCGATGCAGGCGGTGAGGGGCCGCTGCTGTTTGCCGAAGGGTGAGGAGAGGGCGCCGACGCGGATCTCGCTCTCGTGGAAGGGCCGGGCCTCGTGGCCGGGGTCGTCGAGTCCGTGGCCGGATATGTGCACCGTGTCGTCGGGGCGCAGAGTGCCGGAGAAGACGCGCACGAGCGAGAGGCGGCCGACGTAGGGATCCGACGCCGTCTTGACGACTTCGGCGGCCAGGGGCCCCTGCGGGTCGCAGTCCAGAGTGGGGAGCGGGGCGCCGTGCAGCGTGGTCACAGCAGGCAGCGGCCGTTCGAGCGGGGTGGGGAAGCCGCCGGTGATCAGATCGAGGAGTTCGACGGTTCCAATGCCCTGGCGGGCGCCGTCGGCCGCGGGAGCGGCGGTGAGGACGGGGTGGAAGGTGCCGCGCGCGACGGCGCTTTCGAGGCCGTCGACGAGTGTCCTGATTTCGATGTCCGCCCCGCCGAGGTAGCGGTCCATCAGGGTCTCGTCCTCGCTCTCGGCGATGATCCCCTCGATCAGCCGGTTGCGGGCATCGGACAGGGGCGCCTGCTGGGACTCGGCCGGCGGGAGCTCCCGCCGTTCTCCGCCGGAGTAGTCGAAGATCCGCTGCGAGAGCAGTCCCGTGAGCCCGGTCAGCGGGGCGTGCCCGTCCGCGGCCTCGGGGCCGTGCACCGGCAGGTGGAGCGGGAGTACGGCGTCGGGGTCGTCGCCTCCGAAGATCTCGCCGCAGATCCGGGTCATCGCGTCGAAGGAGGTGCGGGCGGTGTCCAGGTGGGTGACGACGATGGCGCGCGGCATGCCGACCGCCGCGCACTCGTCCCAGACGGCACGGGTGGTTCCGGCGACCGCGTCGGCCTCCTGGGCAGCCGAGACGACGAACAGGGCCGCGTCCGCGGCGCGCAGACCGGCCCTGAGTTCCCCGACGAAATCGGCGTATCCGGGGCTGTCGAGGAGGTTGATCTTGATGCCGTCCCATTCGACGGGGACGAGGGAGAGCGATACCGAGCGGTGCCGGAGCTGCTCGATGCCGTCGTGGTCGGAGACCGTGGTGCCGTCCTCGACCCGGCCTGCCCGGTTGACCGCGCCCGCGGTCTGTGCGAGTGCCTCGACGAGGGTGGTCTTTCCGGAGCCGCTGTGGCCGACCAGGACCACGTTCCGTATGAGGGAGGGGTGGCCGGCTGTCGCTGCTCCTCCGGCGGCTCCGTCGTGCGTGTGTGCCTTGTCGCCCATGATGCGTGCCTCCCGGGTGGTGGCGCCGGGCGGCGGGGCCGTCGGCGCGGGATGGGGAGTGGTCGCACGGGCACGGGGGAGCCGCCGCGGCGGCTACGGCGACGCCCGCGGTAGTTCCGAGCTTGGCACTGCTGCCGGGTCCCGTCCATACGCCGCACGCCGTCGTGCGGGACCGCGCGCCGCCTCCACAGCGCGTCGACGGTCTCCTCCAGGGTGCCCGGACAGTGGATCCCGACGGTCGTGACTACGATGGGCCAGCCGGTGGCCGATGGGGCCATGCGGCCCACCGACCCTCGGGAAGGCCATGCTGAACAAGTACGCGCGTGCATTTTTCACGCGTGTCCTCACGCCGTTCGCCGCACTGTTGCTCCGTCTGGGCGTGAGTCCTGACGCGGTCACTCTGATCGGCACGGCCGGGGTGATGGCAGGTGCACTGGTCTTCTTCCCGATGGGGGAGTTCTTCTGGGGCACGATCGTCATCACGATCTTCGTCTTCTCCGACCTCGTCGACGGCAACATGGCGCGTCAGGCGGGCATCTCCAGCCGCTGGGGCGCGTTCCTCGACTCGACGCTCGACCGGGTCGCCGACGGGGCGATCTTCGCCGGATTCGCTCTCTGGTACGCGGGCAGCGGTGACGACAACGTCCTGTGCGCGGTCGCGATCTTCTGCCTGGCGAGCGGCCAGGTGGTCTCGTACACCAAAGCCCGCGGGGAGTCGATCGGTCTGCCGGTGGCCGTCAACGGGCTCGTGGAGCGTGCCGAGCGCCTGGTGATCTCGCTGGTGGCCGCAGGCCTGGCCGGTCTCCACAAGTTCGGTGTGCCCGGGATCGACATCCTGCTGCCGATCGCCCTGTGGATCGTCGCCGTCGGCAGCCTGGTGACGCTGGTGCAGCGGGTCGTGACCGTGCGCCGTGAGTCCGCCGAGGCGGACGCGGCCGCCGCGGTGTCTGCGGCGGACCGGGGGAGCGAGGCCGCGCAGTGAGCGGCGCGCCCGGGGACACGAAGCCCGGGGCCGGTGAGCGGCTGAGCGACGGGCTGTACGGGCTGGGCTGGGCCGCGGTCAAGAAGCTGCCCGAACCCGTCGCGCGGGCGCTCTTCCGCACCCTGGCCGACCAGGTGTGGAAGCGGCGCGGAAAGAGTGTGCTGCGCCTGGAGTCCAATCTGGCGCGGGTCGTGCCGGACGCGAGCCCGGCCCGGCTCGCGGCCCTCTCCAAGGCCGGGATGCGCTCCTACATGCGCTACTGGATGGAGTCGTTCCGACTGCCCACCTGGACCCCGGAGCGGATCAAGGCGTCCATCGACGTGACGGACGCGCACCGGCTGACCGAGGGACTCGACGCGGGGCGCGGGGTGATCCTCGCCCTGCCGCACCTGGGGAACTGGGACCTGGCGGGGGCGTGGGTGACCACCGATCTCAAGGTCCCCTTCACCACCGTCGCCGAGCGGCTCAAGCCGGAGTCCCTGTACGACCGGTTCGTGGCCTACCGCGAGGGCCTCGGCATGGAGGTGCTCGCGCACAACGGCGGCACCGCGTTCGGCACGCTGGCACGCCGGCTGCGCGAGGGCGGCCTCGTCTGCCTGGTCGCCGACCGCGACCTGTCGGCCTCGGGCGTCGAGGTGACGTTCTTCGGCGACACGGCCCGGATGCCCGCGGGGCCGGCGCTCCTGGCCCAGCAGACCGGCGCGCTGCTGCTGCCGGTCACCCTCTCGTACGACGACACGCCGGTGATGAAGGCGCGGATCCATCCGCCCGTCGAGGTACCCGGCTCAGGCGACCGCGGCGAAAGGACGTCCTCGATGACACAGGCCCTGGCCGACGCGTTCGCCCTGGGCATCGCCGAGCATCCGGAGGACTGGCACATGCTGCAACGGCTCTGGCTCTCCGACCTCGAACCCCGCGGAGACGAGCAGTGAAGATCGGCATCGTCTGCCCGTACTCCTGGGACGTTCCGGGCGGCGTGCAGTTCCACATCCGGGATCTCGCCGAGCACCTGATCCGGCTCGGCCACGAGGTCTCCGTGCTCGCCCCGGCCGACGAGGAGACGCCGCTGCCGCCGTACGTGGTGTCCGCGGGCCGGGCCGTGCCCGTCCCCTACAACGGCTCCGTCGCCCGGCTGAACTTCGGCTTCCTGTCCGCGGCCCGGGTACGGCGGTGGCTGCAGGCCGGCACGT
This sequence comes from Streptomyces sp. NPDC005761, assembly GCF_040630635.1. NCBI lineage: Bacteria > Bacillati > Actinomycetota > Actinomycetes > Kitasatosporales > Streptomycetaceae > Streptomyces > Streptomyces sp. NPDC005761. The sequence goes on from NZ_JBEXXX010000030.1 coordinate 22,557, forward strand.
TCGACGTGATCCACATCCATGAGCCGACCTCGCCCTCGCTGGGGCTCCTCACCTGCTGGGCGGCGCAGGGGCCGATCGTCGCCACCTTCCACACGTCCAATCCGCGCTCGCGCGCGATGATCGCCGCCTATCCGATCCTCCAGCCGGCGCTGGAGAAGATCAGCGCGCGCATCGCGGTCAGCGAGTACGCGCGCCGGACCCTGGTCGAGCACCTGGGCGGCGACGCGGTGGTCATCCCCAACGGGGTCGACGTCGGGTTCTTCGCCGCGGCCGAGCCCAGGCCCGAGTGGCAGGGGGGCACGATCGGCTTCATCGGGCGCATCGACGAGCCCCGCAAGGGCCTGCCGGTCCTGATGCGGGCGCTGCCCGCGATCCTTGCGGCACGCCCGGACACCCGGCTGCTCGTGGCGGGCCGGGGCGACGAGGAGGAGGCCGTCGCCTCGTTGTCGAAGGAGATGCGCGCGCGCGTCGAGTTCCTCGGCATGGTGAGCGACGAGGACAAGGCGAGGCTGCTGCGCAGCGTCGACGTGTACGTCGCGCCCAACACGGGCGGTGAGAGCTTCGGCATCATTCTCGTCGAGGCCATGTCGGCGGGTGCGCCGGTCCTCGCCAGCGATCTGGACGCGTTCGCACAGGTCCTGGATCTGGGGGCGGCGGGGGAGCTGTTTGCCAACGAGGACGCGGAGGCCCTGGCAGGGGCGGCGATCCGCCTGCTGGGCGATCCGGAACGGCGCGCGGAGCTGCGCGAGCGCGGCAGTGCGCACGTGCGGCGCTTCGACTGGTCGACGGTCGGGGCCGACATCCTGGCGGTGTACGAGACGGTGGCGGACGGGGCCGCCTCCGTGGCGGCGGACGAACGCACGGGGCTGCGGGCCCGGTTCGGCCTGGCCCGGGACTGAGACGCTGCCGGGGGCCGGTACTCCCGACGGCCTCCGAGCGCCTTCCCCCCGAAGGCGCCCCCGCCCTCCGGGGGAGCAGGGGCGCGCCCGCTCACCGGTAGCCTTGCCGCCCGTGACCGAAACCCTCATCTGGACCGTCGTCGTACTCATCGCGATCGGCCTGTATCTCAGCTGGACCGCGGGTCGCCTCGACCGGCTGCACACCCGGATCGACGCGGCCCGCGCCGCACTCGACGCCCAACTGCTGCGCCGCGCCTCGGTCACCCAGGAACTCGCCACGTCCGGGGTCCTCGACCCGGCGGCCTCCATCGTGCTGTACGAGGCCGCCCACGCCGCCCGTCAGTCGGAGGAGGAGCACCGCGAGGTCGCCGAGAGCGAGCTGAGTACCGCTCTGCGCGCGGTGTTCGGCGAGAGGGCGCAGGTCGATGCGGTGAAGGAGATTCCCGGCGGCGAGGAGGCCGCCTCCGAGCTGGCGGCGGCCGTGCGCCGGGTCCCGATGGCGCGCAGGTTCCACAACGACGCGGTGCGGGCGGCGCGTGCGTTGCGCCGGCACCGGACGGTGCGCTGGTTCCGGCTCGCCGGGCATGCCCCGTTCCCGCTGGCCTTCGAGATGGACGACGAGCCGCCGGTCGCCCTCGCGGACCGGCCGGTCAGCTGACGGCGGCAGGTGTGGCACGGGTACGGCACGCCCGCCCCGCACCTGGGCGGGCACGGCACGCCCGCGCCTTCCGCCGCACCGGTCGGTGAACCGGTGCGGCAGGCCAAAGACCGATCCGACGTGCCCAGGAACGGTCCACCGGGCCAAAACGATCCACCGGCCTTCCATTGGCCCTTGCTGTGGACTGGTGCCGGAGAGTTTGCTCTGCAGTGCATCAGTCCTGCACGTTCAGCAGCCGTTTCTCCGAGTGAGGTCGATCCGTGTCCACGAACCCCGCCACCCCGCAGTCCACCGACGCCCCCGCCACCGGCACCGCCCGCGTCAAGCGCGGGATGGCCGAGCAGCTCAAGGGCGGCGTGATCATGGACGTCGTCAACGCCGAGCAGGCGAAGATCGCCGAGGACGCGGGCGCCGTGGCCGTCATGGCCCTGGAGCGGGTGCCTGCCGACATCCGCAAGGACGGCGGCGTGGCCCGGATGTCGGACCCGAACATGATCGAGGAGATCATCGAGTCCGTCTCCATCCCGGTGATGGCGAAGTCCCGCATCGGACACTTCGTCGAGGCCCAGGTGCTGCAGTCCCTCGGCGTCGACTACATCGACGAGTCCGAGGTCCTCACCCCAGCCGACGAGGTCAACCACAGCGACAAGTTCGCGTTCACCACCCCGTTCGTGTGCGGTGCCACCAACCTGGGTGAGGCCCTGCGCCGCATCGCCGAGGGCGCGGCCATGATCCGCTCGAAGGGCGAGGCGGGCACCGGCAACGTCGTCGAGGCCGTCCGTCACCTGCGCCAGATCAAGAACGAGATCGCCCGGCTGCGCGGCTACGACAACAACGAGCTGTACGCCGCCGCCAAGGACCTCCGCGCCCCGTACGAGCTGGTCAAGGAGGTCGCCGAGCTCGGCAAGCTCCCCGTCGTCCTCTTCTCCGCAGGCGGCGTGGCCACCCCGGCCGACGCCGCGCTGATGCGCCAGCTCGGTGCCGAGGGCGTCTTCGTCGGCTCCGGCATCTTCAAGTCCGGCGACCCGGCCAAGCGCGCCGCCGCCATCGTGAAGGCCACCACGTTCTACGACGACCCGAAGATCATCGCGGATGCCTCCCGCAACCTGGGCGAGGCCATGGTCGGCATCAACTGCGACACCCTGCCCGAGGCCGAGCGCTACGCCAACCGTGGCTGGTAGTCACTGATGAGCGACACCCCTGTGATCGGAGTCCTGGCTCTCCAGGGCGACGTACGGGAACACCTGATCGCCCTGGCCTCGGCGGATGCCCTGGCCAGGCCGGTCCGGCGTCCCGAAGAACTCGCCGAGGTCGACGGCCTGGTCATCCCGGGCGGCGAGTCCACCACCATGTCCAAACTGGCCGCCCTGTTCGGCATGCTGGAACCCCTGCGCGAGCGGGCGCGGGCCGGGATGCCGGTCTACGGCACCTGCGCCGGGATGATCCTGCTCGCGGAGAAGATCCTGGACCCGCGTTCGGGCCAGGAGACCATCGGCGGCATCGACATGATCGTGCGGCGTAACGCTTTCGGGCGGCAGAACGAGTCGTTCGAGGCGGCCGTCGAGGTCACCGGAATCGACGGCGGCCCGGTCGAGGGCGTCTTCATCCGCGCCCCCTGGGTCGAATCCGTGGGTGCCGAGGCCGAGGTGGTGGCCGAGCACGGGGGCCACATCGTGGCGGTACGGCAGGGAAACGCCCTTGCCACGTCATTCCACCCGGAACTGACCGGGGACCACCGGGTTCACGCGTACTTCGTCGACATGGTGCGCGCAGTCAGCTGACTCGACCCCGGTAGGATCTCTCGGGTTCGTACGGAATTTGGTGACGCGAAGGAGAAGGCAGATGTCCGGCCACTCTAAATGGGCTACGACGAAGCACAAGAAGGCCGTGATCGACGCCAAGCGCGGCAAACTCTTCGCGAAGATGATCAAGAACATCGAGGTCGCGGCCCGCACCGGCGGTGCCGACGTGTCCGGCAACCCGACGCTCTTCGATGCCATCCAGAAGGCCAAGAAGAGCTCGGTCCCGAACAAGAACATCGACTCGGCGGTCAAGCGCGGTGCCGGCCTCGAGGCCGGTGGCGCCGACTACGAGACGATCATGTACGAGGGCTACGGACCGAACGGCGTCGCGGTGCTCATCGAGTGCCTCACCGACAACCGCAACCGTGCCGCGTCCGACGTCCGTGTCGCCATGACCCGCAACGGCGGTTCGATGGCGGACCCGGGCTCGGTCTCGTACCTGTTCAACCGCAAGGGCGTAGTCATCGTCCCCAAGGGTGAACTCTCCGAGGACGACGTGCTCGGTGCGGTGCTCGACGCCGGCGCCGAGGAGGTCAACGACCTCGGTGACACGTTCGAGGTCCTCAGCGAGGCCACCGACATGGTCGCGGTCCGCACCGCGCTGCAGGAGGCCGGCATCGACTACGACTCGGCCGAGGCGAACTTCGTCCCGACCATGCAGGTCGAGCTGGAGGAAGAGGGTGCGCGCAAGATCTTCAAGCTGATCGACGCGCTGGAGGACAGCGACGACGTCCAGAACGTCTTCGCCAACTTCGACGTCTCCGACGAGGTCATGGAGAAGGTCGACGCCTGAGTCGCGCCCAGCGCAGCTTCTGTGGACGGGCCGACGGGGACACACCCCGTCGGCCCGTCGCATTGTCAGTGCGAGCCGATAGCCTGCGGGAACAGTTGACCGATCGGCAGGGAGGGGACGCATCGTGCGGGTACTCGGCGTGGACCCCGGGCTCACCCGGTGCGGCGTCGGAGTCGTCGAAGGCGTCGCGGGCCGGCCCCTGACGATGGTCGGCGTGGGCGTCGTGCGCACAGCGGCCGACGCCGAGCTCGGCGACCGGCTGGTGGCCATCGAGCGCGGCATCGAGGAGTGGCTCGACGAGCACCGGCCCGAGTACGTCGCAGTCGAGCGGGTGTTCGCCCAGCACAACGTGCGTACGGTGATGGGCACCGCCCAGGCCAGTGCGGTCGCCATGCTCTGCGCGTCCCGCCGTGGCATTCCGGTCGCCCTGCACACGCCCAGCGAGGTCAAGGCTGCCGTCACCGGCAGTGGACGGGCGGACAAGGCACAGGTCGGAGCCATGGTGACCCGGCTCCTGCGCCTGGACGCCCCTCCGAAGCCCGCGGACGCCGCCGACGCCCTCGCCCTCGCCATCTGCCACATCTGGCGCGCCCCCGCGCTCAACCGCCTCCAGCAGGCGCACGCGGCCGCCGCAGCGGCAGCCCGCACCCCGCGCGTCCCGCGCACCGCAGCAGCACCCGTCCGGAAGGTCCCCCGATGATCGCCTTCGTCAGCGGCCCCGTCGCCGCGCTCGCCCCGACCACGGCCGTGATCGAGGTCGGCGGCATCGGCATGGCCGTCCAGTGCGCACCGAACACCCTCGCCGGCCTCCGCATCGGCAAGGAGGCCAAGCTCGCCACGTCCCTCGTCGTCCGGGAGGACTCGCTGACGCTCTACGGCTTCGCGGACGACGACGAGCGGCAGGTCTTCGAGCTCCTTCAGACCGCCAGCGGGGTCGGACCGCGGCTCGCCCAGGCGATGCTCGCCACACACAGCCCGGACGCCCTGCGCATCGCCGTGGCCACCGGCGACGAGAAGGCGCTCACCGCCGTGTCCGGCATCGGCAAGAAGGGCGCCCAGAAGCTCCTGCTCGAACTGAAGGACAGGCTCGGCGAGCCGCTCGGCGCCCACATCGGCCAGCAGGGCATCGGCACCGCGGTCTCCGCCTCCTGGCGCGACCAGCTGCACGCCGCACTGATCGGACTCGGCTACGCCACCCGCGAGGCGGACGAGGCGGTGTCCGCCGTGGCGCCGCAGGCGGAGGCTGCCCTCGCGGAGGGTGGTCAGCCGCCCGTGCCGCAGCTGCTGCGCGCCGCCCTGCAGAGCCTCAACCGCGCGCGCTGAGCGAAACCGGGCAACACCCCTGACGCCCGGCCGGACACCCCACGGCCCGGCACCGAAACACCCGAGGCGGGACTGACGAGATGAACTGGGACGAGACCGGACCCGACACCGACGAGCTCCTCGACGAGCGGCTCGTCGACGCCGGCGCGGACGGCGAGGACACCGCGGTCGAGGCGGCGCTGCGCCCCAAGGACCTCGACGAGTTCGTCGGTCAGGAGAAGGTGCGCGAACAGCTCGACCTGGTCCTCAAGGCGGCCCGCGCCCGGGGTGCCACGGCCGACCACGTGCTGCTCTCCGGCGCCCCCGGCCTGGGCAAGACCACCCTCTCGATGATCATCGCCGCGGAGATGAACGCGCCGATCCGGATCACCTCCGGCCCCGCCATCCAGCACGCGGGGGACCTGGCGGCCATCCTGTCCTCGCTCCAGGAGGGCGAGGTCCTCTTCCTCGACGAGATCCACCGCATGTCCCGGCCCGCCGAGGAGATGCTCTACATGGCCATGGAGGACTTCCGGGTCGACGTGATCGTCGGCAAGGGCCCGGGGGCCACCGCCATCCCGCTGGAGCTGCCGCCCTTCACCCTGGTCGGCGCGACCACCCGGGCCGGACTGCTGCCGCCCCCGCTGCGCGACCGCTTCGGCTTCACCGGGCACATGGAGTTCTACGCCCCGGCCGAACTGGAACGGGTGATTCACCGCTCGGCGGGTCTCCTGGACGTCGCGATAGACGTCGAGGGCGCCGCCGAGATCGCCGGGCGCTCCCGCGGGACGCCCCGCATCGCCAACCGGCTGCTGCGCCGGGTCCGGGACTACGCCCAGGTCAAGGCCGACGGCAGGATCGACCGGGAGATCGCCGCCGCGGCTCTGCGGGTGTACGAGGTCGACGCCAGGGGACTGGACCGGCTGGACCGGGCGGTGCTCGGTGCCCTGCTGAAACTCTTCGGCGGCGGACCGGTCGGCCTGTCCACGCTCGCGGTCGCCGTGGGCGAGGAGCGCGAGACGGTCGAGGAGGTCGCGGAACCCTTCCTCGTACGGGAAGGACTGCTGGCCAGGACGCCGCGGGGGCGTGTCGCCACCCCGGCCGCCTGGGCCCACCTCGGGCTGGTTCCTCCGCAGCACGGCGGAAAGGGACAACAGGGCCTGTTCGGGGCGTGATGCATCACAGGTTGACCCACAGAGGAACCACGGTGCCATGCTGGGCGTTGTTCCATCGATGCGGACTCGCTTAGACTCCGCCGATGCCGCCCTTAAAGGTCGGTGTACCCACCCCCGTAGACCAGGCCGCCTTCCAGCGCGGTCGTGCGAAGGAAAATCGTCCCGTGAATCCCGTGACTCTCCTCCCCTTCATCGTGCTCATCGGGGCCATGTTCCTGATGACGCGGTCCGCCAAGAAGAAGCAGGCGGCGGCTGCGAACATGCGCAATGAAATGCAGCCCGGCACCGGCGTCCGGACGATCGGGGGCATGTACGCCACCGTCAAGGAGCTTCACGAGGACACGGTCCTCCTTGAGGTCGCCCCCGGCGTGCACGCCATCTACGCGAAGAACGCCATCGGCGCCGTCCTGGACGACGCGGAGTACAACCGCATCGTCCACGGCGACGTGGAGGAGCTCGACGTCGACGGCGCGGTCGTGCCGGACGACGCCTCCTCGCTGACCGAGGCCGAGGCCGAGGCCGCGGACGACGCGGACGACGCGAAGACCGACCTGGTCAAGAAGACCGAGGCGGACGACGCGGAGCCGGCCGACGACAAGGCCGACAAGAAGTCCGACGGCAAGGCCGACGGCGAGGCCGACGCTAAGTAGCACACGACCCGGGGATGCCGTGAGCCCACAGGCATCCGGCCATCCCCGGACCGTGCGGTCTTCCGCGGGGGCGGGTCCCCACTAAACTTCGTGGCCGCTCGGGCGCGTACCCGGCGCGGGGCGGTTGGACAGGGAGAAACGAGAAGGTGGCAGCACCGAAGAAGGGCCGAGGACCGGCCGGCGGTCAGGGCAGGCCGGGGCGTTCCCTGGCTCTGATCCTGATCGCCATGGTCGCTCTCACCGGCGGGATGTTCCTGGCCGACCAGCCGACGCCGCGACTCGGCATCGACCTGGCAGGCGGCACGTCCATCACGCTGGAGGCGAAGGCCGAGCCCGGCCAGGAGTCGGCGATCAACAAGACCAACATGGACACGGCGGTCCAGATCATGGAACGCCGCGTCAACGGTCTTGGGGTCTCCGAGGCCGAGGTCCAGACCCAGGGCGATCGCAACATCATCGTCAACATCCCCAAGGGGACGAACTCCGCCCAGGCCCGTGAGCAGGTCGGTACGACCGCGAAGCTCTACTTCCGGCCTGTGCTGACCGTCGCCCAGGGAACGCCGACGCCCGCGCCGAGCGCCTCGTCCACCGACAAGGCCAGCCCGTCCGCCAAGCCGAGCGCCTCCGCCTCGGACAAGGCGAGCAGCCCGTCCGCGAAGCCCACCGCGAGCGCCACCACCCAGGGCCGCGCGGTCACCGGCGCCCTGAAGGCGGACCCCACGCCGACGCCGAAGGCCAGCACCACGCCGAAGGCGAGTTCCACACCGACCGCCTCCGCCGAGGAGCAGGCGGCAGCCGCCGATCTGCAGAAGAAGTTCGAGGCCCTGGACTGCTCCAGCAAGGCCTCCCGCTCCAAGGCGAGCCAGGGCACCAAGGCCACCGACACGGTCGTCGCCTGTGAGCAGGACGGCAGCGCCAAGTACGTGCTCGGCCCGGCCGAGGTCGACGGCACGGACGTCGACAGCGCCAAGGCGGCGATTAACCAGCAGACCGGTCAGTGGATCGTTCAGATGGAGTTCACCGGCGGCGGCGCCAAGAAGTTCAACAAGACGACGGGCAAGCTCGCCCAGCAGCAGTCGCCGCAGAACCAGTTCGCCATCGCGCTCGACGGCGAAGTCGTCTCGGCGCCCTCCGTGAGCCAGGCGCTGAGCGCCAACGCCGAGATCTCCGGCAGCTTCACCCAGCAGTCCGCCGAGGACCTCGCCAACGTGCTCTCCTACGGTGCGCTTCCGCTCTCCTTCCAGGAGCAGAGCGTCACCACCGTCACCGCAGCCCTCGGCGGGGAGCAGCTCCGCGCAGGACTCATCGCCGGCGCCATCGGCCTGGCCCTGGTCGTCATCTACCTGGTGGCCTACTACCGCGGGCTGGCTTTCATCGCCCTGCTCAGCCTCCTGGTCTCCGGCATCCTGACCTACACGATCATGTCGCTGCTCGGCCCGGCCATCGGCTTCGCGCTGAACCTGCCGGCGGTCTGCGGCGCCATCGTGGCGATCGGTATCACCGCGGACTCGTTCATCGTGTACTTCGAACGCATCCGGGACGAGATCCGCGAGGGCCGCACCCTCCGCCCGGCCGTCGAGCGGGCCTGGCCGCGCGCCCGGCGCACGATCCTCGTCTCCGACTTCGTGTCGTTCCTGGCGGCGGCCGTGCTCTTCGTCGTCACCGTCGGCAAGGTCCAGGGCTTCGCGTTCACGCTGGGTCTCACCACCCTGCTCGACGTGGTCGTGGTCTTCCTCTTCACCAAGCCCGTCATGACGCTCATGGCCCGCACGAAGTTCTTCGCCAGCGGTCACCCGTGGTCCGGACTGGACCCGAAGCGGCTCGGCGCCAAGCCGCCGCTGCGCCGCTCGCGCCGTGTCAACGCCCCCACCGACCCGAAGGAGGCGTGAGATGTCGCGACTCGGCAATCTCGGCGCCCGTCTCTACCGCGGCGAGGTCGGCTACGACTTCATCGGCAACCGCAAGATCTGGTACGGCATCTCGATCCTGATCACCATCACGGCCATCGTCGGCCTGGCGGTCAGCGGCCTGAACATGGGCATCGAGTTCAAGGGCGGTGCCGTCTTCACCACTCCGAAGACGAGCGTGTCCGTCGAAAAGGCCGAGGAAGTGGCGTCCGACGCCTCCGGGCACCAGGCCATCGTCCAGAAGCTGGGCAACGGTGGTCTGCGTATCCAGATCACCGAGGTCGACACCGCGAAGTCCGACCAGATCAAGGGCGAGCTCTCCAAGAGCCTCTCCGTCCCGGAAGAGAAGATCGCCGCCGACCTGGTCGGCCCCAGCTGGGGTGAGCAGATCGCCAACAAGGCCTGGACCGGCCTCGGCGTCTTCATGGTCCTCGTCGTGATCTACCTGGCGATCGCCTTCGAATGGCGCATGGCCATCGCGGCCCTCGTCGCGCTGATCCACGACATCACCATCACGGTCGGCATCTACGCGCTCGTCGGCTTCGAGGTCACGCCGGGCACGGTGATCGGTCTGCTGACCATCCTCGGTTACTCCCTCTACGACACGGTCGTCGTCTTCGACAGCCTCAAGGAGGGCACGAAGGGGATCACCAAGCAGACCCGGTGGACGTACAGCGAGATCGCCAACCGTTCCATCAACGGCACGCTGGTCCGCTCGATCAACACCACGGTCGTCGCCCTGCTGCCGGTGGCCGGTCTGCTGTTCATCGGTGGCGGCGTCCTCGGCGCCGGCATGCTGAACGACATCTCGCTGGCTCTCTTCGTCGGCCTCGCCGCCGGTGCGTACTCCTCGATCTTCATCGCCACTCCGCTGGTCGCCGACCTCAAGGAACGCGAACCGCAGATGAAGGCGCTGAAGAAGCGGATCCTTGCCAAGCGCGCCGCGGCCGCTGCCAAGGGCGAGCTCAACGAGGCCGAGCAGGAGGACGAGCGGTCCCCCGAGGACGCCGCGCCCGCCGGTGCGGTCGTCGGCCAGCGCCAGGAGCCCCCCAGGGGCCACGGCCGGACCCCGGGGAAGCGTCGATGACCAGCACCACCGAGAGCACCAGGGATCTCCTGCTCAGCCGGATCCGTGACGTGGCGGACTACCCGAAGCCGGGTGTGATGTTCAAGGACATCACACCGCTGCTGGCGGACCCGGTCGCGTTCACGGCCCTCACCGACGCCCTCGCGGAACTGTGCGTACGGCACGGTGCCACGAAGATCGTCGGCCTGGAGGCCCGCGGCTTCATCCTGGCCGCACCGGTCGCGGTACGGGCGGGCCTCGGCTTCATCCCCGTCCGCAAGGCCGGGAAGCTGCCGGGAGCCACGCTCGGGCAGGCGTACGAGCTGGAGTACGGCACCGCGGAGATCGAGGTCCACGCGGAGGACCTGTCGGCCGACGACCGCGTCATGGTCATCGACGACGTCCTGGCCACCGGCGGCACCGCCGGGGCCTCGCTGGAGCTGATCCGACGGGCCGGCGCCACGGTCGCGGGAGTCTGCGTCCTCATGGAGCTGGGATTCCTGGCCGGCCGCGAACGCCTGGCACCGCACCTGCAGGGTGCTCCGCTCGAAGCCCTGATCACGGTCTGACGGCTGCCGGACGGCGGTCGCTCAGCCACTCGCACACCGCTGCGGGCACCCGGGAACAACCGGGTGCCCGTTTCGCGTTGTGAGGGCTCTCACCGTCCCCGGGGGAGCTCCGGCCGCAGGGTCGATACGATGGCCTTTCCGGGTGTCCGGATCCGCACGAGGAGCGCTCTTGCCAGACGAGGCCCAGCCAGTCGCCGCCCCGCAGCCCGACAAGCCCGCGGCGGCCCCAGCCACGCCCGCGAAGCAGCAGCCCGCGGAGAAGCCGAAGCCCCCGGCGCCCGAGCCCGGCACGGGCCCGGCCGCCGCCGAGGCGAACGGACCCGCGCCCGTTTCCCCCGCGCAGCCGGCCGTCCCTGCCTCCCCGGCCCCCACAGCACCGAAGCCGCCCGCCAAGCCCGCGACGGGGCCGGCCGCCCCCACGGGCCCGGTGACCCGCAGCGGCGGCTCGTCCAACCGGGTCCGGGCCAGGCTGGCCCGCCTCGGCGTCCAGCGCTCCAGCCCGTACAACCCGGTACTGGAACCCCTGCTGCGTACCGTCCGCAGCAACGACGCCAAGATCGAGTCGTCCACGCTGCGCCAGATCGAGAACGCCTATCAGGTCGCCGAGCGCTGGCACCGCGGCCAGAAGCGCAAGAGCGGCGACCCGTACATCACGCATCCGCTCGCCGTGACGACGATCCTCGCCGAGCTGGGTATGGATCCGGCCACCCTGATGGCGGGGCTGCTGCACGACACGGTCGAGGACACCGAGTACGGCCTGGACACGCTGCGCCGCGACTTCGGCGACCAGGTCGCCCTCCTGGTCGACGGCGTGACCAAGCTGGACAAGGTCAAGTTCGGCGAGGCCGCGCAGGCCGAGACCGTACGCAAGATGGTCGTCGCCATGGCCAAGGACCCCCGGGTCCTCGTCATCAAGCTCGCCGACCGGCTGCACAACATGCGCACCATGCGGTATCTCAAGCGGGAGAAGCAGGAGAAGAAGGCCCGCGAGACGCTGGAGATCTACGCCCCCCTGGCCCACCGCCTGGGCATGAACACCATCAAGTGGGAGCTGGAGGACCTCGCCTTCGCGATCCTCTACCCCAAGATGTACGACGAGATCGTCCGCCTCGTCGCCGAGCGGGCGCCCAAGCGCGACGAATACCTCGCCATAGTGACCGACGAGGTCCAGTCCGACCTGCGCGCCGCCCGCATCAAGGCCACTGTCACCGGACGGCCGAAGCATTACTACAGCGTCTACCAGAAGATGATCGTGCGGGGCCGTGATTTCGCCGAGATCTACGACCTGGTGGGCATCCGGGTGCTCGTCGACACGGTCCGCGACTGCTACGCGGCGCTCGGCACGGTCCACGCGCGATGGAATCCGGTCCCCGGCCGGTTCAAGGACTACATCGCGATGCCCAAGTTCAACATGTACCAGTCGCTGCACACCACGGTGATCGGCCCCAGTGGCAAGCCCGTCGAGCTGCAGATCCGTACGTTCGACATGCACCGCCGCGCCGAGTACGGCATCGCCGCGCACTGGAAGTACAAGCAGGAGGCCGTCGCGGGCGCCTCCAAGGTGCGCACCGACGTCCCCAAGAACACCGGCCGCGGCCAGGACACCGTCAACGACATGGCGTGGCTGCGCCAGCTCCTGGACTGGCAGAAGGAGACCGAGGACCCCAGCGAGTTCCTGGAGTCCCTGCGCTTCGACCTCTCCCGCAACGAGGTCTTCGTCTTCACACCCAAGGGCGACGTCATAGCGCTCCCCGCGGGGGCGACACCGGTCGACTTCGCGTACGCCGTCCACACGGAGGTCGGCCACCGGACCATAGGGGCGCGGGTCAACGGGCGGCTCGTACCGCTCGAGTCGACGCTCGACAACGGCGACCTGGTGGAGGTCTTCACCTCCAAGGCCGCCGGCGCCGGGCCCTCCCGTGACTGGCTCGGCTTCGTCAAGTCGCCGCGCGCCCGCAACAAGATCCGTGCCTGGTTCTCCAAGGAGCGCCGCGACGAGGCGATCGAGCAGGGCAAGGACTCCATCGCCCGGGCCATGCGCAAGCAGAACCTGCCGATCCAGCGGATCCTGACGGGCGACTCCCTGGTCACGCTCGCGCACGAGATGCGTTACCCCGACATCTCGTCCCTCTACGCCGCGATCGGCGAGGGACACGTGGCAGCGGCCGGCGTCGTGCAGAAGCTGGTGCAGGCACTCGGCGGCGAGGACGCGGCCAACGAGGACCTGGCGGAGAGCTCACCGCCCTCGCACGGACGCAACAAGCGCCGCTCCAACGCCGATCCGGGCGTGGTCGTCAAGGGTGTCGAGGACGTATGGGTCAAGCTGGCCCGCTGTTGTACGCCCGTACCCGGCGACCCGATCATCGGCTTCGTCACCCGCGGCAGCGGCGTCTCCGTGCACCGGGCCGACTGCGTCAACGTGGACTCGCTCTCGCAGCAGCCGGAACGGATCCTGGAGGTCGAATGGGCCCCCACCCAGTCCTCGGTCTTCCTGGTCGCCATCCAGGTAGAGGCGCTGGACCGGTCCCGGCTCCTCTCGGACGTCACACGGATCCTGTCGGACCAGCACGTCAACATCCTGTCCGCGGCCGTGCAGACGTCCCGCGACCGGGTGGCCACCTCGCGCTTCACCTTCGAGATGGGCGACCCCAAGCACCTGGGGCACGTCCTGAAGGCCGTACGCGGCGTCGAGGGCGTCTACGACGTGTACCGGGTGACCTCGGCCCGCAGGCCGTAGTACCCGGCGGTCCCGCCGGCGACGAGGCCTCGGCCCCTGTCGCCGGCGGGCGGCGTCCGGTTACGCGGTGACCTCGAACTGCCCGTACTCCAGGAAGTACCGCATCTCCTCCGGCGTGCCCTCGACCACCTCGACGACCGCCGCACGCAGCTCCTCGCTGATCCCGGGACGGGCGAGGATGCGGAAGAGGGCGACGCGGTCGTCCTCCGCCTGCGCGAGTCGGTAGCCGGTCTCCAGCCACTGCCGTATGTCCGCCGCGGTACCGCCGTCGAGGAGTGCGTTGACCTCGTTGACGACCCGCTTGCCCGAGTCCGGGTCGGCGAGGATGCGGAAGAGGGCGACGCGGTCGTCCTCCGCCCGGGCCAGCGGGTAGCCGGTCTCCAGGAAGTACCGCATGGCCTCCGACGTGCCGTTGTCCAAGGCCTCGCCGGCCTCCCGGACGACCCGCCTGCCGCTCTCCTCGTCCGCCAGGATGCGCAGGATCGCGACCCGGAGGTCGTCGTCGGACATCTCGGCGACCGGTGTATCGGAGCCGTCTTCCGCCTGCGTGGCCGGGACGGCGGTGGACGGGGCCGCCGTCCCGGCGGCGAAGGCCGGACCCGTCAGCAGAAGGGCCGGGGCCAGCGCGGCGGCCGCTACGGTCAGAGCGGCACGGGTCAGTCTCATCTGTGGACCTGCCTCAACGTCGTGGTGATCTCGGCGGTTCCGGCAACTGCACGCAGCGTGCCGGTGCGAAGATCCTGACGTCTGTCCCTGCCTCGGATCACTGCCAGGTTCCGGCAGCGATCACGGTGTTTCGTTGCCGTCCGCACACGCGAAGGGGGCCTCCCCGCGTGAACGCGGGAAGGCCCCCCGGACGACGTGAGGAGGCGTCAGCCGCCGAACTCCTCCAGGCCCTTGAGCGCCTGGTCCAGGAGCGCCTGCCGGCCCTCCAGTTCACGAGCCAGCTTGTCGGCACGCGCGTTGTTGCCCGAGGCACGAGCGGTGTCGATCTGCGTACGCAGCTTGTCGACGGCCGCCTGGAGCTGCCCCGTCAGGCCCGCGGCACGGGCCCGTGCCTCCGGGTTGGTCCGGCGCCACTCCGACTCCTCGGCCTCCTGGAGCGCCCGCTCCACCGCCTGCATCCGCCCCTCGACCTTCGGGCGGGCGTCACGCGGTACGTGGCCGATGGCCTCCCAGCGCTCGTTGAGGGTCCTGAACGCGGCCCTGGCCGCCTTCAGGTCCTTCACCGGCACCAGCTTCTCGGCCTCTGTGGCGAGCTCCTCCTTGAGCTCGAGGTTCCCGCCCTGCTCCGCGTCACGCTCCGCGAAGACTCCGCTGCGCGCGGCGAAGAAGACGTCCTGGGCGCCGCGGAAGCGTTCCCACAGGTCGTCCTCGGCCTCGCGCTGGGCGCGGCCCGCCGCCTTCCAGTCGGTCATCAGGTCGCGGTAGCGGGCAGCGGTCGCGCCCCAGTCCGTGGACCCGGAGAGCGCCTCGGCCTCGACGACCAGCTTCTCCTTGACCTTGCGGGCCTCCTCGCGCTGGGCGTCCAGCGAGGCGAAGTGGGCCTTGCGGCGCTTGGAGAACGCCGAGCGCGCGTGCGAGAAGCGGTGCCACAGCTCGTCGTCCGACTTGCGGTCGAGCCGCGGCAGGCCCTTCCACGTGTCGACCAGCGCACGCAGCCGCTCACCCGCGGAGCGCCACTGCTCGCTCTGCGCCAGCTCCTCGGCCTCGACGACCAGCGCCTCCTTGGCGTGCTTCGCCTCGTCGGTCTGCTTCGCCTTCTGGGCCTTGCGCTCCTCGCGCCGCGCGTCGACCGTCGCGACCAGCGCGTCCAGCCGCTTGCGCAGTGCGTCCAGATCGCCGACGGCATGGTGCTCGTCGACCTGTCCGCGCAGATGCTCGATGGCGGTGGCCGCGTCCTTCGCCGACAGGTCGGTGGTCTTCACCCGCCGTTCGAGGAGGCCGATCTCGACCACAATGCCCTCGTACTTGCGCTCGAAATAAGCCAGGGCCTCCTCCGGAGAGCCGGCCTGCCACGATCCGACGACCTGCTCGCCATCGGCTGTACGCACGTACACGGTGCCTGTCTCGTCGACACGGCCCCACGGGTCGCTGCTCACAGCGCCTCCTCCACCTGATGCCCATGAGGGGGTTCGCCCCCCTTGGCATCGTCCACAGTTTCCTGGGGCGGGCTGCGCCCGCCCTGCACAACGCCAATCTAGGCGACGGGCCGCCCGGCTGTCCGCACTCAGCGCGGCTGAAATTGGACCGGCCGGGACATGCGGGCGCACTCACCCCCGCGCCGGCCGGTCCCGGCCGGCCGCACCGGGTGCGGACGGCCGGGCTCATCGCGCCGGGGATCAGGCCTTGTCGACGCCCGCCTTGGAGATGTTCACGGCCTTCTTCGGAGCACCGTCCGCGCCGCCGCCGGTCACGCCCGACTTGCCGATGGCTTCGACGGCTGCGAGGGACTCCTTGTCCATCGTGCCGAACGGCGTGTAGCTGGGCGGCAGTTTGCTGTCCTTGTAGACGAGGAAGAACTGGCTGCCGCCGGTGTGCGCCTGGCCGGTGTTGGCCATCGCCACCGTGCCGGCCGGGTACGTGACCGTGCCGTCGGCGCCCGCCTTGCCCAGCGCGGTCAGGTTCTCGTCCGGAATCGTGTAGCCGGGGCCACCGGTTCCGTCGCCCTTCGGGTCACCGCACTGCAGGACGAAGATGCCGTCCGTGGTCAGCCGGTGACACTTCGTGCCGTCGAAGAACTTCTTGTCGGCCAGCGACTTGAAGGAATTCGTCGTGTGCGGGGTCTTCGCCGCGTCCATCTCGAACGATATGTCGCCCTGGCTCGTCTTGAGCGACATCGTGTACTTCGACTTCTTGTCGATCTTCATCGCGGGCTCGGGCGCCGTCTTCTCGCTCACCGAGGGAGAGGGCGAGGCCGACGGGCTCTGGCTCGCGGCGGCACCGGCCTTGTCGTCCTTGTCGTCGTCGCCGCTGGTGGCGAAGTACGTGGCACCGCCGATGACCGCCACCACGGCCACTGCGGAGGCGATGACGACGGTCAGCCGCCTCGTCCTTCGACGGGCGTCCTCCCGGCGCTGCTGCTGCCGCTCGAACTTCTCCCTGGCGAGCTGCCGCCGCCGCTGATCGCTGCTGACCACCGGGTGATCTCCTTGTACGTCGTGTGATCGGGCCTGGGTTGCCCCGTACCGTATATGGGTTAGCTGTGGAATGAGGAGCGCCGGTAGGCTCTGAACTGCTGCGACCTCGCAGCCGACCTCCCTCGTCGGACGACCATTAAGGACGATCGTGCTCATTGCCGGGTTCCCCGCCGGGGCCTGGGGGACCAACTGTTACCTGGTCGCCCCCGCCGCAGGTGAGGAGTGCGTGATCATCGACCCGGGCCACCAGGCCGCCTCCGGCGTCGAGGAAGCGCTGAAGAAGCATCGGCTGAAGCCCGTCGCCGTCGTCCTCACCCATGGCCACATCGACCACGTCGCCTCGGTCGTGCCGGTGTGCGGCGCGCACGACGTCCCCGCCTGGATCCACCCCGCGGACCGTTACATGATGAGCGACCCGGAGAAGGCCCTCGGCCGTTCCATCGGGATGCCGCTCATGGGCGAGCTCACCGTGGGGGAGCCGGACGACGTCAAGGAGCTCAGTGACGGCGCGCGGCTGCTGCTGGCCGGTCTGGAGTTCGGCGTCTCGCATGCGCCCGGCCATACCAAGGGGTCGGTGACGTTCAGGATGCCCGAGGCCGCGGATGTTCCGCAGGTCCTCTTCTCGGGCGACCTGCTCTTCGCCGGCTCCGTCGGACGCACCGACCTGCCCGGCGGCGACCACGCCGAGCTCCTCGAGTCGCTGGCCCGTGTGTGCCTGCCGCTCGACGACTCGACCGTGGTGCTGTCCGGCCACGGCCCCCAGACGACCATCGGCCGCGAGCGCGCCACCAACCCGTATCTGAGCGGTGTGGACGCGCCCCGACGAGGAATGTGACGAGAGCGAAATCGTGAGCACCTTCAAGGCCCCCAAGGGCACGTACGACCTGACCCCGCCCGACTCCGCGAAGTACCTCGCGGTGCGCGAGGCGATCTCCGCTCCGCTGAAGAACTCCGGCTACGGCTACATCGAGACGCCCGGCTTCGAGGACGTGGCCCTCTTCTCCCGCGGCGTCGGCGAGTCCACCGACATCGTGTCCAAGGAGATGTACACCCTCACCACCAAGGGCGGCTCCCAGCTCGCCCTGCGTCCCGAGGGCACGGCCTCCGTGCTGCGGGCCGCCCTGGAGGCCAATCTCCACAAGCTCGGCAACCTGCCGGTGAAGCTCTGGTACTCCGGCTCGTACTACCGCTACGAGCGCCCGCAGAAGGGCCGTTACCGCCACTTCTCGCAGGTCGGTGCCGAGGCGATCGGCGCCGAGGACCCGGCCCTGGACGCCGAACTGATCATCCTCGCCGACCAGGCGTACCGCACCCTGGGGCTGCGCGAGTTCCGCATCCTGCTGAACTCGCTGGGCGACAAGGAGTGCCGGCCCGTCTACCGCGAAGCGCTCCAGGGCTTCCTGCGCGACCTCGACCTCGACGAGGAGACCCGTCGGCGCATCGAGATCAACCCGCTCCGGGTCCTCGACGACAAGCGCCCCGAGGTCCAGAAGCAGCTGACCGGTGCCCCCGTGCTGCGCGACTACCTGTGTGACGCCTGCAAGGCGTACCACGAGGAGGTCCGGAGCCTGCTCAACGCGGCAGGCGTGGTGTACGAGGACGACGAGAGGCTCGTCCGCGGCCTCGACTACTACACCCGCACCACCTTCGAGTTCGTCCACGACGGTCTGGGCTCGCAGTCGGCGGTCGGCGGCGGCGGCCGCTACGACGGCCTGTCCGAGATGATCGGCGGCCCCGCGCTGCCGTCCGTCGGCTGGGCGCTCGGCGTGGACCGCACCGTGCTCGCGCTGGAGGCCGAGGGAATCGAGCTCGAACTCCCCTCCACCACCAGCGTCTTCGCCGTGCCGCTCGGTGAGGAGGCACGGCGCGTGCTGTTCGGCGTCGTCACGCAGCTGCGCCGCGAGGGCGTGGCCGCGGACTTCGCGTTCGGGGGCCGCGGCCTCAAGGGCGCGATGAAGAGCGCCAACCGATCGGGCGCACGCTTCACCATCGTGGCCGGTGAACGCGATCTGGCCGAGGGGATGGTCCAGCTCAAGGACATGGAGTCCGGCGAGCAGACGGCCGTTCCCCTGGCCGAGGTGGCCGAGGCGGTCCGTACGCGCCTCGCGTGACACATCCGTCGCGGGCGGGCGAGAGTCCGCCCGCGACCGGGGAGCGCCCGTCTCGACGGCGGTCCGAGGGTGTCCGGTTCCCCCGCCCGTCAATTCGGCGGTCGCCGATTCATCCCGCCGGGCGATTCCGGTCCCGGGGCGTCAGTGACACCAACGGGTGGGACCGACTCCGTCCGACAGGGTGGCAGAGCCCCTCGTCACGGCGGTGAGGGCCTGACACCCCGTTGTTCCGAGCCTTGTGAGCCCGCACCCGTCCGGGCATCTTTATGTTCATCGAACGGAAGACCGGTGCGGCCGTACGGCACAATGTCGGTGCCCCAGCAGGCCACTCACTGACGGAACGGCGATATGACGACTGCAGCGGTTGACCACCCCTCCTCCGACCAGGACGAGGACGGCGGGAAGCGGACCATCGGCGGCAGTCGCGCGCTGGCACTGCTGCTGGTCGTGACGGGCGCTGCCGGACTCCTCGCCGCCTGGGTCATCACGCTCGACAAGCTCAAGATGATGGAGGACCCCAGCTTCGTCCCGGGGTGCAGCCTCAACCCCGTGGTGGCCTGCGGCAACATCATGAAGAGCGAGCAGGCGTCGGCCTTCGGATTCCCCAATCCGTGGCTCGGCATGGCCACCTACCCCGTGATCATCGGGATCGGTCTGGCGCTGCTCGCGGGCGCACGCTTCCGCGGCTGGTACTGGCTCGGGATGAACGCGGGCACCCTGTTCGGCGTGGGCTTCTGCACCTGGCTCCAGTACCAGTCGCTGTACAACATCAACTCGCTGTGCCTGTGGTGCTGCCTGGCCTGGGTCGCCACGATCCTGATGTTCTGCTACATCACCACGCACAACATCAAGCACGGGATCATCCCCGCGCCGCGCTGGCTGCGCAACGGGCTCGCCGAGTTCCACTGGGTGCCCCCGGTCCTGTGGATCGGGATCATCGGCATGCTGATCCTGACCCGCTGGTGGGACTTCTGGACCAGCTGACGGTCCCGCCCCCGCTGCGGGTCCCACCGGCCCGGCCGGGATGTCAGTGCGGTGACATAGGCTTCGAAGTGTGGAGCCCGACCTCTTTACCGCAGCTGCCGAAGACCGCCAGGAGAAGGACCCGTCCAGCAGCCCCCTCGCTGTCCGGATGCGTCCGCGTACCCTCGACGAGGTCATGGGGCAGCAGCATCTCCTCAAGCCGGGCTCGCCACTGCGCCGCCTGGTCGGCGAGGGGAGCGGGGGGCCGGCCGGCCCTTCGTCGGTGATCCTCTGGGGCCCGCCCGGCATCGGGAAGACGACCCTGGCATACGTGGTCAGCAAGGCCACGAACAAGCGATTCGTCGAGCTCTCGGCGATCACCGCGGGCGTCAAGGAAGTACGGGCCGTGATCGAGGGCGCCCGTCGCGCCACCGGCGGCTACGGCAAGGAGACCGTCCTCTTCCTGGACGAGATCCACCGCTTCTCCAAGGCGCAGCAGGACTCACTGCTCCCGGCCGTGGAGAACCGCTGGGTCACGCTGATCGCCGCGACCACCGAGAATCCCTACTTCTCGATCATCTCCCCGCTCCTGTCGCGCTCGCTGCTCCTGACGCTGGAGTCGCTGACCGACGACGATCTCCGTGATCTGCTGCGCCGGGCCCTGACCGACGAGCGCGGCCTCGGCGGCGCGGTGACACTGCCCGAGGACGCGGAGGAGCATCTGCTGCGCATCGCCGGGGGCGATGCGCGCCGGGCGCTGACGGCACTGGAGGCGGCGGCCGGTGCGGCGCTCTCCAAGCAGGAGGATGAGATCAGCCTCGTCACCCTGGAGGAGACCGTCGACCGGGCGGCCGTGAAGTACGACCGGGACGGCGACCAGCACTACGACGTGGCGAGTGCGCTGATCAAGTCGATCCGCGGCTCCGACGTCGATGCGGCGCTGCACTACCTGGCCCGGATGATCGAGGCGGGGGAGGACCCACGGTTCATCGCCCGCCGGCTGATGATCTCGGCGAGTGAGGACATCGGTCTCGCCGACCCCACGGCGCTGCCCACCGCGGTCGCGGCGGCCCAGGCGGTGGCGATGATCGGCTTCCCGGAGGCGGCGCTCACGCTCAGCCACGCCACCATCGCTCTGGCGCTCGCCCCGAAGTCCAACGCGGCGACGCTGGCGATCTCCGCGGCCCAGGACGACGTACGGAAGGGACTGGCAGGACCGGTCCCGGCCCATCTGCGCGACGGCCACTACAAGGGCGCCGCCAAGCTCGGCCACGCGCAGGGTTACGTCTATCCGCACGACGTCCCCGGCGGCATCGCCGCCCAGCAGTACGCCCCGGACGCGGTGAGCGACAAGCGCTACTACCGGCCCACGCGTTACGGGGCCGAGGCGCGGTACGCGGATGTGGCCGACCGGGTCCGCGAGCGTCTGGGCCGCGCGGACACCGACGGCGGCGCGAGCGCGCCGGACGGCGCGTAGGGGCCGGTCTCAGCGCGCGGCGGCGTCGAAGAGGGTGCGCATGGCATGGCGCAGCTCCACCATGTCGCGCACGGGTTCGGGGAACTCGAAGCGGGCGTCGAAGCAGGGGCCGTTCCGTTCGAAGAAGCGGACCCGCAGTCCGCGACGGTCCAGCGCCACCGGTACCACGGACGGCCGGTTTCCCGCCCCGGCCCGGTCGGCCCGTTCGCCGAGCAGCTCGCACAGGGTCCCCAGCCGTTCGCCGTGGGCCGCGTGGAGATGCTGCAGCAGCTCTGCCTCATGGGCGGCGAGCGGGTCGGCGGCCGCGTCCCGCAGTTCCTCCGGTTCCACCGCCTCGGCACCCCAGAGGTCCTCGACGTGGGCTTCGCCCGTCTCCAGCCGCAGCAGCATCCGACCGGGCCCTGCCATGCCGGGCACGGACGTGAGCCACCCGCAGACCCGGGCGCGGCCGCGGATGCGGTGCGGTACGGAGACCGGGGCGACGTCCGAGATCTCCAGTACGGCCGCCAGCTCGTCGTCCTGGGCGCGTGTGGCAGCCCGTACGACGGGGGAATTGGCGGGGAATTCGAGGAAGAGATCTCCGTCCGCGCCCACGGTCCGGGAGAGCGGCGTCAGCTGGTCCGGTCCCGCGGAATCGAGCCCGGGTACGAGCAGCACCGCGGAGCAGGTACTCTGTACGAGAGTTCGTGTGCGCTCGGCTGCTGACGGCATCCGAGTGTTTTCAAGCCCGCTGGGACGCGGCTGACCACGATCAGATCGGCCTTCCGTCGTAGCAGCACCTTCATGTGTGCTGCCGCTGTCTGTGCTGTCCGTGACGTGTGTGGTGTTCCCAGGGCGAGACATGCGATCTCCTTGAGTAAGGTGAGCCTAACCTAACCTACAACGGAGGTCTGGAGAACGTGCCTAATCAGTCGCGTCCCAAGGTCAAGAAGAGCCGCGCGCTCGGCATTGCGCTGACGCCGAAGGCCGTCAAGTACTTCGAGGCGCGCCCCTACCCGCCGGGCGAGCACGGCCGTGGCCGCAAGCAGAACTCGGACTACAAGGTCCGTCTGCTCGAGAAGCAGCGTCTGCGCGCCCAGTACGACATCAGCGAGCGCCAGATGGCGCGTGCCTACGACCGCGCCAAGAAGGCCGAGGGCAAGACGGGCGAGGCGCTCGTCGTCGAGCTCGAGCGCCGCCTCGACGCGCTGGTCCTGCGTTCCGGCATCGCCAAGACGATCTACCAGGCCCGCCAGATGGTCGTCCACGGCCACATCGAGGTCAACGGTGGCAAGGTCGACAAGCCGTCGTTCCGTGTCCGTCCCGACGACATCGTGATGGTCCGCGAGCGCAGCCGCGAGAAGTACCCCTTCCAGGTTGCCCGCGAGGGTGGTTACGACACCGACGGTGAGACCCCGCGCTACCTGCAGGTGAACCTGAAGGCCCTGGCCTTCCGCCTTGACCGGGACCCGAACCGCAAGGAAATCCCCGTGATCTGCGACGAGCAGCTCGTCGTCGAGTACTACGCCCGCTGATTCAGGCGTAGCCGCTCCACACCGGCGCTCAGGCCCGCCCCTCCCCGATCGGGGAGGCGGCGGGCTTTCGCGTTGTCCCGGCCGGGGACGCCGGCTCCGGCGACTCCCGCCCGTCGGCGTCCACCCCCGCAGGCCGCTCGCCGGGCCGGCCCGACAGGGCCCTGGCCACCACCGCGTCCGTACCGAGCCTGCCGCCCGCGCCCCGCGCCGACGCGTACAGCGCCTCGCCCAGCTCCTGACGGGCCAGCTCCTCGCACCGGGCCCGGGGCCTGCCGTAGTGCGCCGAGCCGAACAGCGGCAGCCCGACCGACGGCCAGATCCGGTCGGCGGCCCCCTGCAGCAGGGCCGCCTCCGCCGCGTCGCCCTCGACCACCGTGACGAGTGCCAGCAGCTCCAGAGTGAGCACGGTGCCCAGGCGGTCGTGGAAGGTGTGGCTGATGGCCAGCGACTCCCCGAGCAGTTCCCGGGCCCGGGCCGGGCGGCCCCGCTGCAGCGCGGCGAAACCCAGGACGTACAGCGCGTAACTGAGCGCCCAGCGCTCCCCGTGGTCCTCGCAGATCTCCCGGACCTCTTCGCAGATGACGGCGGCGCCGTCCAGATCACCCTGGAACCCGACGGCCATGGCCAGCTCCACCTGGGCCATCAGGACGTTGCTGTTCAGCTCGCCGAGCTCCCGGTAGCGCCCGAGCGCCTCCTGCAGCAGGTCGTTCGCGCGCGCCATGTCGTCCGTGACCAGGGCCAGGCAGCCCGTGCGGTGCACCGCGTACGCCGACGCCACGGCGTCCCCCGCCAGATCCGCCTCCTCCCGGCACTCCGTCAGCGCCGAGATCGCGCCCACCGGATCGCCCTGGAGGACCGCGACGTACCCGAGCACCCACAGAGCCTTCAGCCGCGAGGTGTCGTAGGGCGTGTCCTCCTCCCGGACGTGCTCGAGCCAGTGCCGCCCCTCCGAGAGGCGTCCGCAGCCGACCCACAGGAACCACAGCGTGCCCGCCAGGTACTGCGCGAGGTGCGCCTCCTCGGGGCTCTCCAGCGAACACTCCATGGCCCGCCGCAGATTCGGCAGCTCGCTCTCCACCCGCGCGGCCACCTCTGCCTGCCGCGGGCTGAACCAGTCGAGCTCGCACCAGGTCGCCAGCCCCAGGAACCAGTCCCGGTGGCGGCGGCGCAGCCGGTCCGTGTCGCCCGTGGCCGCGAGCCACTCGGCGCCGTACTCGCGCACCGTGTCCAGCATCCGGTAGCGGGCGCCGACAGCCGATTCCTCGCGCAGGACCACGGACTGCGCAAGCAGCCCGGACAGCACGTCCAGCACCGAGTCGGCCGGCAGATCGGGGCCGCTGCAGATGTACTCGGCCGCCTCGAGGTCGAACTGTCCCGCGAAGACGGAGAGCCGCGCCCACAGCAGCCGCTGCTCGGGCGCGCAGAGCTCATGACTCCAGCCGATGGCCGTACGGAGCGTCTGGTGGCGGGCGAGCGCGCTGCGGCTGCCGCCTGTCAGCAGCCGGAAGCGGTCGTCCAGCCGCTGCAGCACCTGTTCCGTCGACAGTGCGCGCAGCCGCCCGGCGGCCAGTTCCAGCGCGAGCGGAATGCCGTCCAGGCGCCGGCACAGCTCCAGGGCGGCACCCTCGGTGTGCTCGGTCAGGCGGAACTCCGGCTGGACCGAGGCGGCCCGCTCGGCGAAGAGCAGCAACGCGTCCTCGTCGCCCATCGTGGCGAGCGGGTAGCCCTTCTCGCCGTCGAGGTTCAGCGGCAGCCGGCCGGCGGCCAGCACCCGCAGCCCCGGAGCCCGGCGCAGCAGATCGCGTACCAATTCCGCGCAGGCGTCGACCAGATGTTCGAAGCCATCGATCACCAGGAGGAGGCGGCGTTCGGCACAGTGTTCGAGGAGTGTCGAGCGGGGCGGCCTGCTCGTATGGTCCGTGAGACCCAGCGCGTCGACCATGGCGTGCTCCAGCAGCGCCGGGTCGTGGACGGCGGACAGCTCCACCAGCCAGACGCCGTCGCAGTACCGTTTCTCCAGGAGCGCCGCCACCCTGGTGACCAGCCGGGACTTGCCGACCCCTCCCACCCCGACGACGGTGACGAGCCGGGACTTTTCCAGCAGCCCGACGACCTCGGCCAGCTCGCCGTCGCGCCCCACGAATCTGTTCAGCTCCGCCGGGAGATTGCCGGGGTGGCACGGTGCGGGCGCCTCGGGGGAGGCGGCCGGGGGGCTCGGATCGTCGGAGGACGGAAAGGGGCGCTGAGGGCGTCGCATGAAACACGCAGAGTACTGGCCCGAAAGCGCTCCGTACAATCTCGTCGTGAGAACTCCCGCCGATCCCCCCGGTAATGCGGTACAGGGCGCGAGTTCCGGCGCGATAGGCTCGGGGGACGGTGACCGGCCGCCGCGTCGGCCCCGCCGAAGAGCACGGAACAAGACAGACAGACGACAAGCCAGAGAGCGGTGCACTGTGTCCGGTGGTGAGGTGGCCGGGATCCTGGTGGCCGTCTTCTGGGCGATCCTGGTTTCGTTCCTCGCCGTCGTGCTGGTGAGGCTCGCCCAGACGCTCAGGGCGACCACGAAACTCGTGGCGGACGTGACCGAACAGGCCGTGCCGCTGCTCGCGGACGCCTCCGCGACCGTACGCTCCGCGCAGACCCAGCTCGACAAGGTCGACGCGATCGCGACGGACGTCCAGGAGGTCACCTCCAACGCCTCCGCGCTCTCCACCACCGTCGCCTCCACCTTCGGCGGCCCGCTGGTCAAGGTCGCGGCGTTCGGGTACGGAGTCCGGCAGGCCATCGGCCGCAAGGCGAACCCCGCACCGGAGGCGCGCTCCCGGCGCGAGGTGATCGTCGGCCGGACCGTGCCGTCCGCGCGTGGCAGGAAGCGCAACGGCAGAAACCCCCGCGGACCGAAGGACTGACGCAGCGATGTTCCGCCGTACGTTCTGGTTCACCGCCGGCGCAGCCGCCGGCGTGTGGGCCACCGCCAAGGTCAACCGGAAGATCAAGCAGCTGACCCCCGAAAGCCTCGCGGCGCAGGCCGCCGACAAGGCAGTCGTGGCAGGTCACAAGCTCAAGGACTTCGCCCTGGACGTCCGCGACGGCATGGCCAGACGCGAGGCCGAACTGGGCGAGGCGCTCGGACTCGAAGCGCCCGTCGACCCCGATCTCCCCGTGCAGCGCCACTTCGCCGTCGAGGCGGCCGAGGCCGAGACGGACCGCGGGCTTCCCCGCACGTCACGCACCTACAACTCGTACAACCGGAATGAGGACCACTGATGGAGTCGGCAGAAATTCGTCGCCGCTGGCTGAGCTTCTACGAGGAGCGCGGTCACACCGTCGTCCCTTCGGCGTCGCTCATCGCGGACGACCCGACTCTGCTGCTGGTCCCGGCCGGCATGGTGCCCTTCAAGCCGTACTTCCTCGGTGAGGTCAAGCCGCCCGCCCCGCGCGTCACCAGCGTGCAGAAGTGCGTCCGTACGCCGGACATCGAAGAGGTCGGCAAGACCACCCGGCACGGCACGTTCTTCCAGATGTGCGGGAACTTCTCCTTCGGCGACTACTTCAAGGAAGGCGCCATCGAGTACGCCTGGGAGCTGCTCACCGGCTCCCTGGCCGACGGCGGCTTCGGCCTCGACCCCGAGCGTCTGTGGATCACGGTCTACCTCGACGACGACGAGGCCGAGCAGATCTGGCGCGACAAGATCGGTGTCCCCGCCGAGCGCATCCAGCGCCTCGGCAAGAAGGACAACTTCTGGTCCATGGGCGTCCCCGGCCCTTGCGGCCCCTGTTCCGAGATCAACTACGACCGCGGCCCCGAGTTCGGCGTCGAGGGCGGACCCGCGGTCAACGACGAGCGGTACGTGGAGATCTGGAACCTGGTCTTCATGCAGTACGAGCGCGGCGCCGGCGACGGCAAGGACGACTTCCCGATCCTCGGCGACCTGCCCTCCAAGAACATCGACACCGGCCTCGGCCTCGAACGCCTCGCGATGATCCTGCAGGGCGTGCAGAACATGTACGAGACCGACACCCTGCGCGTCGTCATGGACAGGGCCACCGAGCTCACCGGCGTGCGCTACGGCGCCGCGCAGGGCACCGACGTCTCCCTCCGCGTGGTGGCCGACCACATCCGTACCTCCGTGATGCTGATCGGCGACGGTGTCACCCCCGGCAACGAGGGCCGCGGCTATGTGCTGCGCCGCATCATGCGCCGGGCCATCCGCAACATGCGGCTGATGGGCGCCACCGGATCGGTCGTCAGCGAGCTGGTCGACGTCGTGATCAACACGATGGGGCTCCAGTACCCCGAGCTGATCACCGACCGCAAGCGCATCGAGACCGTCGCGCTCGCCGAGGAAGCCGCCTTCCTCAAGGCCCTCAAGGGCGGCACCAACATCCTGGAGACCGCCGTCACCGAGACCAAGGCCGCCGGTGGCCGGGTCATCGCCGGTGACAAGGCGTTCCTGCTCCACGACACCTGGGGCTTCCCGATCGACCTCACCCTGGAGATGGCCGCCGAACAGGGGCTGTCCGTGGACGAGGACGGTTTCCGCCGCCTCATGCAGGAGCAGCGGGACAAGGCCAAGGCCGACGCCAGGGCCAAGAAGACCGGTCACGCCGACCTGTCCGCCTACCGCGAGGTCGCCGACAACTCAGGCGTCACCGAGTTCACCGGGTACACCTCCACCGAGGGCGAGTCGACCGTCGTCGGTCTCCTCGTGGACGGCGTCTCCTCGCCCGCGGCCTCCGAGGGCGACGAGGTCGAGGTCGTCCTGGACCGCACCCCGTTCTACGCCGAGGGCGGCGGCCAGCTCGCCGACCAGGGCCGGATCCGCCTCCACAACGGCGCCGTCATCCAGGTGCGCGACGTCCAGCAGCCCGTCCCCGGCGTCTCCGTCCACAAGGGCTCGGTCCAGGTCGGCGAGGTGACGGTCGGTGCCTCGGCCCTCGCCACCATCGACAACACCCGCCGCCGGGCCATCGCCCGCGCCCACAGCGCCACCCACCTCACGCACCAGGCGCTGCGCGACGCGCTCGGCCCGACGGCCGCCCAGGCCGGTTCGGAGAACTCCCCGGGCCGCTTCCGCTTCGACTTCGGTTCGCCCGCCGCCGTACCCGGCACGGTGCTCGTCGACGTCGAGCAGAAGATCAACGAGGTCCTCTCGCGGGAGCTCGACGTCCAGGCCGAGGTCATGTCGATCGACGATGCCAAGAAGCAGGGCGCCATCGCCGAGTTCGGCGAGAAGTACGGCGAGCGGGTCCGCGTCGTCACCATCGGCGACTTCTCCAAGGAGCTGTGCGGCGGCACGCACGTCGGCAACACGGCCCAGCTCGGCCTGGTGAAGCTGCTGGGCGAATCGTCCATCGGCTCCG
Organism: Streptomyces sp. NPDC005761; assembly: GCF_040630635.1. Lineage (NCBI taxonomy): Bacteria > Bacillati > Actinomycetota > Actinomycetes > Kitasatosporales > Streptomycetaceae > Streptomyces > Streptomyces sp. NPDC005761. The sequence goes on from NZ_JBEXXX010000030.1 coordinate 50,684, forward strand.
GCGTGCGCCGCATCGAGGCCCTCGTCGGCGTCGACGCGTACAACTTCCTCGCCAAGGAGCACACGGTCGTCGCCCAGCTCCAGGAGCTGGTCAAGGGCCGCTCCGAGGAGCTCCCGGAGAAGATCGCCTCCATGCTCGGCAAGCTGAAGGACGCCGAGAAGGAGATCGAGAAGTTCCGCGCGGAGAAGGTCCTGGCCGCCGCCGCGGGCCTGGTCGACTCCGCGAAGGACGTACGGGGCGTCGCCCTGGTCACCGGCTCCGTGCCGGACGGCACGTCCGCCGACGACCTGCGCAAGCTCGTCCTCGACGTACGCGGCCGCATCCAGGGTGGCCGGCCGGCCGTCGTGGCGCTGTTCACCACGGCCAACGGTCGCCCGCTGACCGTCATCGCCACCAACGAGGCCGCCCGCGAGCGCGGCCTCAAGGCCGGTGACCTGGTCCGTACCGCCGCCAAGACGCTCGGTGGCGGTGGCGGCGGCAAGCCGGACGTGGCCCAGGGCGGCGGCCAGAACCCGGACGCCATCGGTGAAGCGGTCGCCGCTGTCGAACGCCTCGTCACCGAGACGGCGTGACGCCGGACATGACGCAGATGCGCCGCGGTCGCCGACTGGCGATCGACGTCGGGGACGCCCGGATCGGGGTCGCCTCGTGCGACCCCGACGGGATCCTGGCCACGCCGGTGGAGACCGTGCCGGGACGCGACGTCCCTGCCGCCCACCGGCGGCTCGGGCAGATCGTCGCGGAGTACGAGCCGATCGAGGTCATCGTCGGGCTGCCACGGTCCCTGGGCGGTGGCGAAGGACCCGCCGCGGCCAAGGTCCGCGCCTTCACCGACGTGCTCGCCCGTGCGGTTGCACCCATTCCGGTGCGATTGGTGGACGAGAGGATGACCACAGTGACGGCCAGTCAGGGGCTGCGCGCCTCGGGCGTGAAGTCCAAAAAAGGCCGATCCGTCATCGATCAGGCTGCCGCTGTGGTGATCCTTCAGAACGCTCTGGAGTCCGAACGGGCTTCGGGCAATCCACCCGGCGAGGGCGTCGAAGTGGTTGTCTGATCGCGATACGGTAACGTTCCGCGCGATGCGGCGGGGTTCGAACAAACACCGCACAGCAAAGAGACGGAACGTCGTCTCGCGGCTCAAGGGGATCGATGACTGAGTATGGCCGGGGCCCCGGCTCCGAACCGTGGCATCCCGAGGATCCCCTGTACGGGGACCAGGGATGGGGAGGCGGACAGCCTGCCCACGGCCAGAGCCAGTACGGCGGCCGGCAGCAGGACCCGTACGCCCAGCAGCAGCCGCAAGACCCGTATGCCCAGCCGCAGGACCCTTATGCGCAGCAGTCGCAGGATCCGTACGCCCAGCAGCAGTCGCAGGACCCTTACGCGCAACAACACCAACAGCAGCACCAGCAGCACCAGCAGGATCCTTACGGCCAGCAGTCGCAGTACCAGCAGCAGCCCGGGTACGGCACGCAGCACGATCCGTACGCGCAGCAGCAGCCGACCTACAACGGCGGCTGGGACACCGGTCAGCAGCCCGCCGCGATGCCGTACGAGGGCCAGCCCGAGACGCCGTACGGCTACGGCGAGACGAACGACTACTACGGCACCCCTGAGGCCTATCCGCCGCCGCAGCCCCCGGGCCGCCGCGAGGCCGAGCCCGCACAGGCCCCGGCGCAGAACCCGGACTGGGACCCCGAGGTCCAGCCTGAGGAGACCCACCCGTTCTTCACGGGCGCGGACGACGGCAAGGCCAAGGACGACGACGAGTACGACGACGACCCGCGCGATTCCCGCCGCGGGGGCGGGGACGGCGAGCGCCGCGGCAAGGGCAAGAAGAAGAAGGGCCGCAGCGGCTGCGCCTGCCTGGTCGTCTCCCTCGTGCTGGTCGGTGGTCTCGGCGGAGTGGGTTACTTCGGTTACTCCTTCTACAAGGACAAGTTCGGTTCGGCCCCTGACTACGCGGGTAGCGGCTCGGGATCGGTCGAGATCGAGATCCCCAAGGGCGCGTACGGGTACGACATCGGCAACATCCTGAAGAAGGCGGGCGTCGTCAAGAGCGTCGACGCGTTCGTCTCCGCCCAGAACGAGAACCCCAAGGGCAAGTCGATCCAGGCCGGGGTCTATCTCCTCCATGAGGAGATGTCGGCTTCCGAGGCCGTGAAGATGATGGTCGACCCGAAGAGCCAGAACCTTCTGGTGATTCCCGAGGGTTCGCGGAATGCCGCCGTCTACGCGATGGTCGACAAGAAGCTGAATCTCAAGAAGGGCACGACCGAGGGTGTAGCCAAGTCCAGGAAGTCCGATCTGGGTCTGCCCGGCTGGGCGAGCAAGAACAAGGACATCAAGGACCCGCTGGAAGGATTCCTCTACCCGGCCGCGTATCCGGTCACGAAGGAAACCAAGCCGGAGGCGATCCTCGAGAAGATGGTCTCGCGGTCCAACGAGGAGTACGAAAAGCTCGACCTCGAAGCGACGGCCAAGAAGTACAAGCTGGACGGCCCGTGGCAGGTGCTCACCGTCGCCAGCCTGGTGCAGGCGGAGGGCCTCACCCATGACGACTTCCGGAAGATGGCCGAAGTCGTCTACAACAGGCTGAAGCCGGACAACACGGCTACGAATCGCAAGCTCGAATTCGACTCCGCGTTCAATTACCTCACCAAGCAGAGCAAGATCAAGATCAATCTGGATGAGATCCGGACCAACCCGGATCCCTACAACACCTATCATCACGCCGGCCTTCCGCCTGGACCCATCAGCAATCCCGGGGACGAAGCGCTGCGTGCGACGCTCAGTCCCACTGCCGGCGGTTGGATGTTCTTCATCTCGCTCGACGGCAAGAAGACCGATTTCACCAAGACGGCCGCGGAGCATGCGAAACTCACAGCGAAGTTCAACGAGATCCATGGCATCGGCTGACCCGCGCCACCGGGCAGCCGTCCTCGGCTCACCCATCGCCCACTCGCTCTCCCCGGTCCTGCACCGGGCCGCGTACGCCGAGCTCGGCCTCGACGGCTGGTCGTACGACCGGTTCGAGATCGACGAGCAGGCGCTGCCCGGCTTCGTCGAGGGTCTGGACGGCTCCTGGGCCGGGCTCTCCCTCACCATGCCGCTGAAGCGGGCGATCATCCCCCTGCTGGATTCCGTCAGCGAGACCGCGGCCTCCGTCGAGGCCGTCAACACGGTCGTCCTCACCGACGACGGCCGCCGCAACGGCGACAACACGGATATCCCCGGCATGATCGCCGCCCTGCGCGAGCGCGGTGTCGAGAAGGCGGAATCCGCCGCCGTCCTCGGCGCCGGAGCCACCGCCTCGTCCGCTCTGGCCGCGTTGTCGCAGATCTGTACGGGACCGGTCACCGCCTACGTTCGCAGCCGTGAGCGCGGGGACGAGATGCGGGGCTGGGGCGAGCGGCTCGGTGTCGACGTGCGGATCGCCGACTGGGCCGAGGCCGAACAGGCGCTGCACGCCCCGCTGGTCATCGCGACGACGCCTGCCGGGGCCACGGACGGACTGATGGATGCCGTCCCGGCACGTCCCGGCACGCTCTTCGACGTGCTGTACGAGCCCTGGCCCACTGGACTCGCATCCGCCTGGGAGGGCAGTGGCGGCGCAGTCATCGGAGGTCTTGACCTCCTGGTGCACCAGGCCGTCCTCCAGGTCGAGCAGATGACCGGCCGCTCGCCGGCGCCGCTGGCCGCCATGCGCCGGGCCGGCGAACAGGCTCTGGCCGCCCGCTGACCGCACACCCGCCCCGCCCGCCCCGTCCGTCTGCTGGACCGGCGGCGGGCCGGGGGGCCCGGTCGTGGGAGGATCGAGAGCGGCGGGTCAGGGCCGCGCACCCGGTCGCGCCGTTGCAGTTAACAGGCGCGAGCATGAGGAGCACCGTTGAGCAGGTTGCGCTGGCTGACCGCCGGAGAGTCGCACGGCCCCGCACTGGTGGCGACGCTGGAGGGTCTTCCCGCCGGTATCCCCGTCACCACGGAGATGGTGGCGGACGCGCTCGCCAGGCGACGGCTCGGATACGGGCGCGGCGCCCGTATGAAGTTCGAGAAGGACGAGGTCACCTTCCTCGGCGGGGTGCGGCACGGCCTCACCATGGGCTCGCCCGTCGCCGTGATGGTGGGCAACACCGAGTGGCCCAAGTGGGAACAGGTCATGTCGGCCGACCCCGTCGACCCCGACGTGCTGGCCGCGCAGGCCCGTAACGCCCCGCTGACCCGCCCCCGGCCCGGTCACGCCGACCTCGCCGGCATGCAGAAGTACGGCTTCGACGAGGCCCGGCCGATCCTGGAGCGTGCCAGCGCCCGCGAGACCGCCGCGCGCGTCGCCCTCGGCGCCGTCGCCCGGTCGTACCTCAAGGAGACGGCCGGCATCGAGATCGTCAGCCACGTGGTGGAGCTCGCAGCGGCCAAGGCGCCCTACGGCGTCTACCCCGTTCCCGCCGACGTCGAGAAGCTGGACGCCGACCCCGTGCGCTGCCTCGACGCCACCGCCAGCAAGCAGATGGTCGCCGAGATCGACCAGGCGCACAAGGACGGTGACACCCTCGGCGGTGTGGTCGAGGTGCTGGCGTACGGGGTGCCGGTCGGCCTGGGTTCGCACGTGCACTGGGACCGCCGTCTCGACGCCCGCCTCGCCGCAGCGCTCATGGGCATCCAGGCCATCAAGGGCGTCGAGGTCGGCGACGGTTTCGACCTCGCCCGGGTGCCCGGATCGCAGGCGCACGACGAGATCCTGGTGACGGACGACGGGATCAGGCGCGCCTCCGGCCGCGCCGGAGGCACCGAGGGCGGGCTGACCACAGGTGAGCTCCTGCGCGTCCGCGCCGCGATGAAGCCGATCGCGACCGTGCCGCGCGCGCTCGCCACGGTCGACGTGGTGACCGGTGAGGCTGCCAAGGCGCACCACCAGCGCTCCGATGTCTGCGCCGTTCCGGCGGCGGGCATCGTCGCCGAGGCGATGGTCGCGCTGGTGCTCGCCGACGCGGTCGCGGAGAAGTTCGGCGGCGACAGCGTCGGCGAGACCCACCGCAACGTCCAGTCGTACCTCGACCACCTCCAGATCCGATGAGCGGTCCGCTGATCGTCCTGGTCGGACCGATGGGCGTCGGAAAGTCCACGGTCGGCGAACTGCTCGCCGCCCGGCTGGGCACCGGCTACCGGGACACCGACGCCGATGTCGTCTCCACGGCCGGCAAGCCCATCTCGGAGATCTTCTACGACGAGGGCGAAGAGCACTTCCGTGACCTGGAGCGGCAGGCCGTACAGGCCGCGGTCGCCGAGCACCGGGGAGTCCTCTCGCTCGGCGGCGGCGCCGTCCTCGACGGGACGACGCGTGCCCTGCTCGCAGATCACCGCGTCGTCTACCTCTCGATGGACGTCGACGAGGCGGTCAAGCGGGTCGGTCTGAACACCGCGCGCCCGCTGCTCGCCGTGAACCCGCGCCGGCAGTGGCGCGAGCTCATGGAGGCCCGCCGCCACCTCTACACCGAGGTGGCCCGCGCCGTCGTCGCGACCGACGAGCGCACACCGGAGGAGGTCGCCCAGGCGGTCCTCGACGCACTGGAGCTGCCGGACGCACCGTCCGGCCGGGAGAAACCAACGATGACCGACCAGGCCCCCACCCGCATCCAGATCGCCGGCAGCGCGGGCACCGACCCGTACGAGGTGCTGATCGGCCGGCAGCTCCTCGCGGAGCTGCCCGCGCTCATCGGTGAGCGTGCCCAGCGCGTCGCGGTCCTGCACCCGGAGGCGCTCGCCGAGACCGGCGAGGCGGTCCGTCAGGACCTCGCGGACCAGGGCTACGAGGCCATCGCCATCCAGCTGCCCAACGCCGAGGAGGCCAAGACCGTCGAGGTCGCCGCCTACTGCTGGAAGGCGCTCGGCCAGACCGGCTTCACCCGCACCGACGTCATCGTCGGCATCGGCGGCGGCGCGACCACGGACGTCGCCGGCTTCGTCGCCGCCTCCTGGCTGCGCGGGGTGCGCTGGATCGCCGTGCCCACGACCGTGCTCGGCATGGTCGACGCGGCCGTCGGTGGCAAGACAGGCATCAACACCGCCGAGGGCAAGAACCTCGTCGGCGCCTTCCACCCGCCGGCCGGAGTCCTCTGCGACCTGGCCGCGCTGGACTCGCTGCCGGTCAACGACTACGTCTCCGGCATGGCGGAGATCATCAAGGCCGGCTTCATCGCCGACCCGGTCATCCTCGACCTGGTGGAGGCGGACCCGCAGGGCGCGCGCACACCGGCCGGCCCGCACACCTCCGAGCTCATCGAGCGGGCCGTCCGGGTCAAGGCCGAGGTCGTCTCCAGCGACCTCAAGGAGTCCGGGCTCCGCGAGATCCTCAACTACGGGCACACGCTGGCCCACGCGATCGAGAAGAACGAGCGCTACAAGTGGCGCCACGGCGCGGCCGTCTCGGTGGGCATGGTCTTCGCCGCCGAACTGGGACGTCTCGCCGGGCGCCTGGACGACGCCACCGCCGACCGGCACCGCACCGTCCTGGAGTCCGTGGGACTGCCGCTCACCTACCGGGGCGACCAGTGGCCCAAGCTGCTGGAGAACATGAAGGTCGACAAGAAGTCCCGCGGCAACCTGCTGCGCTTCATCGTCCTGGACGGCCTCGGCAAGCCCACCGTCCTGGAGGGCCCCGACCCGGCCGTACTGCTCGCCGCCTACGGGGAGGTCTCGGCGTGACCCGCCGGGTGTTCGTCCTCAACGGACCCAACCTCGGCCGGCTGGGTTCCCGCGAGCCCGACGTCTACGGAGCCACCTCGTACGCCGGACTCGTCGACACCTGCCGCACCCTCGGCAAGGAGCTCGGTTTCGACGTCGACGTCCGGGAGACCAACGACGAGGGGGAGCTGATCCGCTGGCTCCACGAGGCCGCGGACGGTGCAATTCCGGTCGTTCTCAACCCGGGCGCCTTCACGCACTATTCGTACGGAATGCGGGACGCCGCCTCCCAGCGCACCGCTCCCCTGATCGAGGTGCACATCTCGAATCCGTACGCACGAGAGGAATTCCGCCACAACTCCGTGGTCGCACCGGTCGCCACCGGGACCGTGGCCGGATTCGGCATCGGTTCCTACCGGCTCGCCCTGCGCGCGCTCGCGGACGAGCTGACGGACTGACGTACTGCCGCACCGGAAGGCCGACTGGCCGACGGGGCACTGTGGACCCTCCCCGGCCGTTCCCTCCGTGGCGGCCGGGGAAGGTACGGTTGCCGTTCCACCAGCGCCAGTTGCCTGTACGAGACGGAGTGCCACCGGATGCAGCACGCAGTGGGGGCTCCGCTGCCGCCGCCCCAGGGACCCGGAAACGGACCCGTCGGCTGGTCGCACCAGGCCCAGCACCCCGGCCACCCGGGCCCGTCGGTCCCGGGCCCGGCCGGCCCGCCGGTCCAGCCCCCGGCCGGTCCACCCGTTCACCCCCCGGCCGGTCACCCGGGGCCACCGCCCCCGGCGCCTCCCGCCCCGCAGGGCCAGGGCTGGGCCGGTCCGGCACCGCACCAGGCTCCCGCCCCGGTCTCCAGGGAGACCACCGGGCACATCCAGCTGCCGCCCGGCGGGCCCGTTCCGCTGCCCGCACCGCCCGCGGAGCCCGGCACGGGCACCGCGACCCTCGCCGTGCTCCTCATCGGCCCGGCAGGCGCCGGTAAGACCACGGTGGCCAAGCTCTGGGCCGCGCGCCGCCGCGTTCCGACCGCCCACGTCAGCCTCGACGACGTCCGCGAATGGGTCTGCTCAGGCTTCGCCGACCCGCAGGCGGGGTGGAACGACCAGTCCGAGGCCCAGTACCGCCTGGCCCGCCGCACCTGCGGCTTCGCAGCCCGCAACTTCCTCGCCAACGGCATCTCCTGCATCCTGGACGACGCGGTCTTCCCGGACCGCCCCGTGGTCGGCCTCGGCGGCTGGAAGCGACACGTCGGCCCCGGCCTGCTTCCCGTCGTCCTGCTGCCGGGCCTGGAGATCGTCCTGGAGCGCAACGCCGCCCGCAGCGGCAACCGCCGGCTCTCCGACGAGGAGGTCGCCCGGATCCACGGGCGGATGGCCGGCTGGTACGGGTCCGGACTGCCGATCATCGACAACTCCACGTACGACGTGGAGACCACCGCCCGCGTCCTGGACGACATACTCGCCCGCTCCATCGCCAGCCCACCGGCCTGGTGAGACGGCGCCCGGCGGTGCCGTCCGTCCGCTGAGGCGCACCCCGGTCGGGTGCGCTGACCGGGCGGGCCCGCGCCCGCGCTCGTACGCTCGATGCATGTCAGAGGTGTACGCCGTCCGCCGCGGGCTGCTCCGCGACCGGTGCGCCGCAGTCGGATCCGCGGCCGCCCTGGTCTCCCGCCCCGCCAATGTCCGCTACCTGGCGGGCGGAGCGCCCCCGGGCGCCGTGCTGCTGCTCGGCCCCGACGAGGACGTTCTGCTCTGCCCGCGCCCCCCGACCGGTGATCCGGCCGACGGACGCACCGACGAGCAGCTGCGTGTGGACCTCCTGCCGGTGACCGGTGGTGATCCGGTCGTGGCCGCCGCGGATCTGGCCACCGCGGGCGGCGCGGAGTCCCTGGCCGTCGAGGAACACGACCTGACCGTCGCCCGGCACCGGGCCATGGCCTCGGTCGCTCCGAAGCTGCGGCTCGCCGATCTCGGCGCCAACGTCGAGCAGCTGCGCATCGTCAAGGACGAGGAGGAGATCGGCTGTCTGCGGATCGCCGCCGAGATCACCGACCAGGCGCTGGGCGAACTGCTCGAATCGATCCTCGTCGGCCGCACGGAGCGGCATCTCGCGCTCGAACTGGAACGCCGTCTGGTGGACCACGGAGCCGACGGACCTGCCTTCGCGACGTCCGTCGCCACCGGGCCCAACTCCGGCCGTGGCCGCCATCGCCCCTCGGACCGACGGGTCGAGGAAGGAGATTTTCTCTCCGTCTGCCTCGGCGCGAACTACCGCGGGTACCGGTGCGAGATCGGCCGCACCTTCGTCATCGGAACGGCGCCGGCCGACTGGCAGATCGAGCTCTACGACCTGGTTTTCGCCGCTCAGCGGGCCGGACGGGAGGCGCTCGTGCCCGGTGCCGCCTACCGTGACGTGGACCGCGCGGCACGCCATGTCCTGGACTCCGCGGGCCATGGTGAGGGCCTCGCACCCTGGACCGGGCACGGTGTGGGGCTCGAAATCGACGAGGACCCGCAGCTGGCACCCGCTGCCATGGGTAAACTGGACGCTTGTGTGCCGGTCACCGTCGAACCGGGGGTCCACCTCCCGGGCCGGGGCGGAGTCCGGATCGATGACACGCTCGTCGTGCGCCCCGAGGCGGACGGCGGACCCGAGCTACTCACCATTACGACCAAGGAGCTGCTCGCGCTCTAGGAACTCCTCGCGGAGACTCCGGCGCGCATCCTTGGCCGTTCCACCAGCTTCAGTCCAGGAGATTCCGCAACCGTGGCTTCCACGAACGACCTCAAGAACGGCCTGGTGCTCAAGCTCGACGGAGGCCAGCTCTGGTCCGTCGTCGAGTTCCAGCACGTCAAGCCCGGCAAGGGCCCGGCCTTCGTGCGCACCAAGCTCAAGAACGTGCTGTCAGGCAAGGTCGTCGACAAGACGTTCAACGCCGGCGTGAAGGTCGAGACGGCCACCATTGACCGGCGCGACATGCAGTTCTCGTACATGGACGGCGAGTACTTCGTCTTCATGGACATGGACACGTACGACCAGCTGATGGTCGACCGCAAGTCCGTCGGCGACGCCGCCAACTTCCTGATCGAGGGCTTCACCGCCTCCGTCGCCCAGCACGAGGGCGAGGTGCTCTACGTCGAGCTGCCGGCCGCCGTCGAGCTGACCATCCAGCACACGGACCCGGGCGTCCAGGGCGACCGGTCCACCGGTGGCACCAAGCCCGCCACGCTGGAGACCGGCTACGAGATCGGGGTCCCGCTCTTCATCACCACCGGTGAGAAGATCAAGGTCGACACCCGCTCGGGCGATTACCTCGGCCGGGTGAACAGCTAACCGTGGCTGCCCGGAACACGGCCCGCAAGCGCGCCTTCCAGATCCTCTTCGAGGCCGACCAGCGCGGTGAGTCCGTGCAGACGGTCCTCGCGGACTGGGTACGGCACTCGCGGTCGGACACCCGTCAGCCGCCGGTCACCGAGTACACGATGGAGCTCGTCGAGGGGTACGCGCAGTATGCGGACCGGATCGACGACCTCATCGTCACCTACGCCGTGGACTGGGAGATCGACCGCATGCCGGTCGTCGACCGGAACATCCTGCGGCTCGGTGCGTACGAGCTGATCTGGGTGGACGCGACGCCCGACGCGGTGGTGATCGACGAGGCGGTGCAGATCGCCAAGGAGTTCTCCACCGATGACTCCCCGTCCTTCGTGAACGGCCTGCTGGCCCGCTTCAAGGACCTCAAGCCGAACCTCCGCCGGGAGCAGTAGCCCCCGGTGGCGTTCTGCCGCCGAAGGGCCCACGGTCTCGCGACCGTGGGCCCTTCGGCATGTCAGGGGCCGCCCGGTGGGACGTGCCCGGAAAACGGAAACGCCGGGTCCGGCGGGGCGCCCGGTAAGGGCCCCGCCGACCCGGCGGTACGTTTCTGCTGGGGTGGTCAGCCCTCGTCGTGAGCGACCGCGCGGCGCGCGTCGGCGTCCAGGACGCCCCAGCTGATCAGCTGCTCCGTGAGCACGGACGGCGACTGGTCGTAGATCACGGCCAGCGTCCGCAGGTCGTCCTGGCGGATCGAGAGCACCTTGCCGTTGTAGTCGCCGCGCTGGCTCTGGATCGTCGCCGCGTAGCGCTGCAGGGGTCCGGCCTTCTCCGGCGGGACGTGGGCGAGGCGCTCGAGCTGGAGTACGAGCTTCGGCGGCGGCTCGGCAGCCCCGCCAGGCGTCGTCCCGGGCAGGAGCTCCTGCACCGGAACCCCGTAGAAGTCCGCCAGCTCGGCCAGGCGCTGCACGGTCACGGCACGGTCGCCGCGCTCGTACGAGCCGACCACGACGGCCTTCCAGCGGCCCTGGGACTTCTCCTCCACGCCGTGGAGGGAGAGGCCCTGCTGGGTGCGGATGGCGCGGAGCTTGGCCCCGAGCTGTTTTGCGTATTCGCTGGACATAAGGCTCCCCGGACGCTGGAACATTGTGCGGCTCCGCCGCGTGGCTGGTAACTCACTGTGAGGTTACGCAGCGTTACTTGGGTGCGTCAAGCTGAACGGTCCCGACCGGCACCTCCCTGGGGCGGGGCAAGGGGCCTGCTCAGGCCCTGGTAACGTGGATGACGCAATTTCGACGTCCTTTAAGATCCGTCCAGTGAGGCGGAGAAGGAGGTCCGTTTCTTATGGACGCACAGCACGACGCCACCGGCAATGCGGCACGCCCCGTTCTCGAGGCTCCCGACATCGCCCGGGTACTGACCCGCATCGCCCACGAGATCGTCGAACGCGCCAAGGGCGCGGACGACGTGGTGCTTCTCGGCATCCCGACCCGGGGCGTCTTCCTCGCCCGCCGGCTCGCCGACAAGCTCGAAGAGATCACCGGCCGGAAGATGCCGGTCGGCTCGCTCGACATCACCATGTACCGCGACGACCTGCGGATGCGCCCCGCGCGCGCCCTGGCCCGCACCGAGATCCCCGGCGAGGGCATCGAGGGCCGCCTGGTCGTCCTCGTCGACGACGTGCTCTTCTCCGGCCGCACGATCCGCGCCGCACTCGACGCGCTCGGCGACATCGGCCGGCCCCGCGCGGTGCAGCTCGCCGTCCTCGTCGACCGCGGGCACCGCGAACTCCCGATCCGCGCCGACTACGTCGGCAAGAACCTCCCCACGTCGCTGCGGGAGACGGTCAAGGTCCAGCTCGCCGAGGAGGACGGCCGCGACGCCGTGCTGCTCGGGGTCGAGCAGGCCGCCCCGGCGGTCGAGCGTTAGCTGCTCCCTTCCGTACGGCTCACCTGCCGTACGGCGGCTTCCGCACGCCCGCACGCCTGAACCCTCCAGCCACCCGGAGAACACCCAGATGAAGCGCCACCTCATCTCGGCCGCCGACCTCACCCGCGACGACGCCGTCCTGATCCTCGACACAGCCGAGGAAATGGCCAGGGTCGCGGACCGGCCGATCAAGAAGCTCCCGACCCTGCGCGGCCGTACCGTCGTCAACCTCTTCTTCGAGGACTCGACGCGTACCCGCATCTCCTTCGAGGCTGCCGCCAAGCGGCTGTCCGCCGACGTCATCAACTTCTCCGCCAAGGGCTCCTCGGTCTCCAAGGGCGAGTCCCTCAAGGACACCGCCCTGACCCTGGAGGCGATGGGCGCGGACGCCGTCGTCATCCGGCACGGCGCCTCCGGCGCCCCGTACCGTCTGGCCACCTCCGGCTGGATCGACGGCGCGGTCGTCAACGCCGGCGACGGCACGCACGAACACCCCACCCAGGCCCTCCTGGACGCCTTCACCATGCGCCGCAGGCTGGTCGGGGCCGACACCGGGCTCGGCAAGGACCTCGACGGCCGCCGGATCACGATCGTCGGCGACATCCTGCACAGCCGCGTCGCCCGCTCCAACGTCCACCTGCTGACCACCCTCGGCGCCCACGTCACCCTGGTGGCCCCGCCGACCCTGGTCCCCGTCGGCGTCGAGCAGTGGCCCTGCGACATCAGCTACAGCCTCGACGAGGTGCTGCCGAAGTCGGACGCTGTGATGATGCTCCGTGTGCAGCGTGAGCGGATGAACGCCGCGTACTTCCCGACCGAGCGCGAGTACTCGCGCCGCTACGGTCTGGACGGCGAGCGGATGGCCAAGATGCCCGAGCACGCCATCGTCATGCACCCCGGCCCCATGGTGCGCGGCATGGAGATCACCGCAGAGGTGGCCGACTCCGACCGTTGCACGGTCGTCGAGCAGGTCGCCAACGGCGTCTCGATCCGCATGGCCGTGCTCTACCTGCTGCTCGGCGGCTCCGAGCCCGCCGCCACCGCCCGTACCGAGGAGAACAAGTAACCATGAGCAAGACCCTTATCCGCGGCGCGAAGGTCCTCGGCGGCGAGCCCCAGGACGTCCTCATCGACGGCGAGACCATCGCGGCGGTCGGCACCGGGCTCGACGCCGGCGACGCCACCGTGATCGAGGCTGCGGGCCAGATCCTGCTGCCCGGCCTGGTCGACCTCCACACCCACCTGCGCGAGCCCGGCCGGGAGGACTCCGAGACCGTCCTGACCGGCACCAAGGCCGCCGCGGTCGGCGGCTTCACCGCCGTGCACGCCATGGCCAACACCTTCCCGGTCGCCGACACCGCAGGTGTCGTCGAGCAGGTCTGGCGGCTCGGCAAGGAATCCGGCTACTGCGACGTGCAGCCCATCGGCGCCGTCACCGTCGGCCTGGAGGGCAAGCAGCTCGCCGAGCTCGGCGCGATGCACGATTCGGCCGCCGGAGTGAAGGTCTTCTCCGACGACGGCAAGTGCGTCGACGACGCGGTGATCATGCGGCGCGCCCTGGAGTACGTGAAGGCGTTCGACGGGGTCGTCGCCCAGCACGCCCAGGAGCCCCGCCTCACCGAGGGTGCCCAGATGAACGAGGGCATCGTCTCGGCCGAGCTGGGTCTCGGCGGCTGGCCCGCCGTGGCCGAGGAGTCGATCATCGCCCGCGACGTGCTGCTCGCCGCGCACGTCGGCTCCCGGGTGCACATCTGCCACCTGTCGACCGCCGGCTCCGTCGAGATCGTCCGCTGGGCCAAGTCCAAGGGCTGGAACGTCACCGCCGAGGTCACCCCGCACCACCTGCTCCTCACCGACGAGCTCGTACGGTCCTACAACCCGGTCTACAAGGTGAACCCGCCCCTGCGCACCGAGGCCGACGTCATGGCCCTGCGCGAGGCCCTCGCCGACGGCACCATCGACTGCGTCGCCACCGACCACGCCCCGCACCCGCACGAGGACAAGGACTGCGAGTGGGCCGCGGCGGCCATGGGCATGGTGGGCCTGGAGACCGCGCTCTCCGTCGTCCAGCAGACGATGGTGGAGACCGGACTGCTCGACTGGGCCGGCGTCGCCGACCGCATGTCCTCGCGCCCCGCGGCCATCGGCCGCCTCGACGGACACGGCCGCCCCGTCTCGGAGGGCGAGCCCGCCAACCTCACCCTGGTCGATCCGGCATACCGTGGAGTCGTGGACCCCGCGGGCTTCGCCTCCCGCAGCCGCAACACCCCCTACGAGGGACGCGAGCTGCCGGGCCGAGTGACCCACACCTTCCTGCGGGGCCGTGCCACGGTCGTCGACGGGAAGCTCGCGTGACAACACTCAGCCCCACCCACCAGCTCTACCACCTGGCCGCCGAGCAGAAGTCGGCGGAGGTCACCGACTGGTCCGCCCGCATCAGCTGGGTGATCGGACTGATCGTCCTCATCGCCTTCGTCTACTGGCTGATGCGCCAGGGATGGAAGTGGCGCGGCAGCCTCCAGTCGGGTCTCTCCGACCTCGCGACCACCCCGGACGGCTTCTCGGACGGCGAGAAGCTGCTCACACTGACCGGCCGCTACCACGCCTCGACGACGGCCGGGCAGTGGCTCGACCGGATCGTCGCCCACGGCCTCGGCACCCGCAGCCGCGTCGAGCTCACCCTCACCGAGCAGGGACTCGACGTCGTACGGCCCGGCGCGGCAAACTTCTTCGTCCCCGCCGCCGACCTGCGCGAAGCCCGGACCGACAAGGCCCTCGCGGGCAAGGTCCTGCCCGAGGGCGGCCTGCTGGTCATCACCTGGGCGCTCGGCGACCAGCTGATCGACTCCGGATTCCGCTCGGACCACGCGGCCGAACACGCCGCCTGGGTCGACGCCGTCAACGGTCTCACCAGCACTCATCTCACCAGCACTACGGAAGGCACCGCACGATGACGATCTCCACCCGGGGAGCAGCCAAAGCTCCCGCCGTACTCGTCCTGGAGGACGGCCGCGCCTTCCGCGGCCGCGCCTACGGGGCTGTGGGGGAGACCTTCGGCGAAGCGGTCTTCTCCACCGGCATGACCGGCTACCAGGAAACGCTGACCGACCCCTCGTACCACCGTCAGGTCGTCGTGATGACCGCCCCGCACGTCGGGAACACCGGTGTGAACGACGAAGATCCGGAGTCCAAGCAGATCTGGGTCGCCGGCTACGTCGTCCGCGACCCCGCCCGGGTGCCCTCGAACTGGCGCTCACGGCGCTCGCTCGACGAGGAGCTCGCGAGCCAGGGCGTCGTCGGCATCAGCGGCATCGACACCCGCGCCCTCACCCGCCACCTGCGCGAGCGCGGCGCCATGCGCGTCGGCATCTTCTCCGGCGACGCGATCGCCGACGAGGGCACGCTGCTCGCCCGGGTGCGCCAGGCCCCCGAGATGAAGGGCGCCGACCTCTCCGCCGAGGTCGCCACCAAGGAGACGTACGTCGTCCCCGCCGTCGGTACGAAGAAGTTCACCGTCGCGGCGGTCGACCTCGGCATCAAGGGCATGACCCCGCACCGGATGGCCGAGCGAGGCATCGAGGTCCACGTCCTGCCCGCCACCGCCACCCTGGAGGAGGTGTACGCGGTCCGGCCCGACGGGGTCTTCTTCTCCAACGGCCCGGGCGACCCGTCCACCGCCGACCACCCCGTCTCCCTCATGCAGGGCGTCCTGGAGCGGCAGACCCCGCTCTTCGGAATCTGCTTCGGCAACCAGATCCTGGGCCGCGCGCTCGGCTTCGGCACGTACAAGCTGAAGTACGGCCACCGCGGCATCAACCAGCCCGTGCAGGACCGCTCGACCGGCAAGGTCGAGGTCACCGCGCACAACCACGGCTTCGCCGTGGACGCCCCGCTCGACAAGGTCTCCGACACCGCCTACGGGCGCGCCGAGGTCTCCCACGTCTGCCTGAACGACCAGGTCGTCGAGGGCCTCCAGCTCCTCGACCGGCCGGCCTTCAGCGTCCAGTACCACCCCGAAGCAGCCGCCGGCCCGCACGACGCCGCGTACCTCTTCGACCGCTTCGTTTCCCTGATGGAGGGCCAGCGTGCCTAAGCGCTCCGATATCCAGTCCGTCCTGGTCATCGGCTCCGGTCCGATCGTCATCGGCCAGGCCGCCGAGTTCGACTACTCCGGCACCCAGGCATGCCGCGTCCTCAAGGCCGAGGGCCTGCGCGTCATCCTGGTGAACTCCAACCCGGCGACGATCATGACCGACCCGGAGATCGCCGACGCCACGTACGTCGAGCCGATCACCCCCGAGTTCGTCGAGAAGATCATCGCCAAGGAGCGCCCCGACGCGCTGCTCCCGACCCTGGGCGGCCAGACCGCTCTCAACACCGCGATCTCCATGCACGAGAACGGTGTCCTGGAGAAGTACGGCGTCGAGCTCATCGGCGCCAACGTCGAGGCCATCAACAAGGGCGAGGACCGCGAGCTCTTCAAGGGCGTCGTCGAGGCCGTCAAGGCGAAGATCGGCTACGGCGAGTCGGCCCGGTCCGTCATCTGCCACTCCATGGACGACATCATGAAGGGCGTCGACACCCTCGGCGGCTACCCCGTCGTCGTCCGCCCCTCCTTCACGATGGGCGGCGCCGGCTCCGGCTTCGCCCACGACGAGGAGGAGCTGCGCCGCATCGCCGGACAGGGCCTCACGCTCTCCCCGACCACCGAGGTGCTCCTGGAGGAGTCCATCCTCGGCTGGAAGGAGTACGAGCTGGAGCTGATGCGCGACAAGAACGACAACGTCGTGGTCGTCTGCTCCATCGAGAACTTCGACCCGATGGGCGTCCACACGGGTGACTCGATCACCGTCGCCCCGGCGATGACGCTCACCGACCGCGAGTACCAGCGACTGCGCGACATCGGCATCGCGATCATCCGCGAGGTCGGCGTCGACACCGGCGGCTGCAACATCCAGTTCGCCATCGACCCGGCCGACGGCCGGGTCATCGTGATCGAGATGAACCCCCGCGTCTCCCGCTCCTCGGCGCTCGCCTCCAAGGCCACCGGCTTCCCGATCGCCAAGATCGCCGCCAAGCTGGCCGTCGGCTACACGCTCGACGAGATCCCCAACGACATCACCGAGAAGACCCCGGCCTCCTTCGAGCCGACCCTCGACTACGTCGTGGTCAAGGCCCCGCGCTTCGCCTTCGAGAAGTTCCCCTCCGCCGACTCCACCCTCACCACCACCATGAAGTCGGTGGGCGAGGCCATGGCGATCGGCCGGAACTTCACGGAGGCGCTGCAGAAGGCGCTGCGCTCGCTGGAGAAGAAGGGCTCGCAGTTCGCCTTCACCGGCGAGCCCGGCGACAAGGCCGAGCTGCTGGCCGAGGCGGTCCGCCCGACCGACGGCCGGATCAACACCGTCATGCAGGCGATCCGGGCCGGTGCCACCCAGGAAGAGGTCTTCGACGCCACGAAGATCGACCCCTGGTTCGTCGACCAGCTCTTCCTGATCAAGGAGATCGCCGACGAGCTGGCCGCCGCCGACAAGCTCGTCCCCGAACTGCTGGCCGACGCCAAGCGGCACGGCTTCTCGGACGTCCAGATCGCCGAGATCCGCGGCCTGCGCGAGGACGTCGTCCGCGAGGTGCGGCACGCGCTCGGCATCCGCCCGGTCTACAAGACGGTCGACACCTGCGCCGCCGAGTTCGCCGCGAAGACGCCGTACTTCTACTCCTCCTACGACGAGGAGAGCGAGGTCGCGCCCCGCACCAAGCCCGCGGTGATCATCCTCGGCTCGGGCCCCAACCGCATCGGCCAGGGCATCGAGTTCGACTACTCCTGCGTCCACGCCTCCTTCGCCCTGAGCGACGCGGGCTACGAGACCGTGATGGTCAACTGCAACCCGGAGACGGTCTCCACCGACTACGACACCTCCGACCGCCTGTACTTCGAGCCGCTGACGCTCGAGGACGTGCTGGAGATCGTGCACGCCGAGTCCCTCGCGGGCCCGATCGCCGGTGTCATCGTCCAGCTCGGCGGCCAGACCCCGCTGGGCCTCGCGCAGGCGCTCAAGGACAACGGCGTGCCCGTCGTCGGCACCTCCCCGGAGGCGATCCACGCCGCCGAGGACCGCGGCGCCTTCGGCCGCGTGCTCGCAGAGGCCGGCCTGCCCGCACCGAAGCACGGCACCGCCACCACGTTCACCGAGGCCAAGGCCATCGCGGACGAGATCGGCTACCCCGTCCTCGTCCGCCCGTCCTACGTGCTGGGCGGACGCGGCATGGAGATCGTGTACGACGAGACGCGGCTCTCCTCGTACATCGCCGAGTCCACCGAGATCAGCCCCACCCGGCCGGTCCTGGTCGACCGCTTCCTCGACGACGCCATCGAGATCGACGTCGACGCCCTCTACGACGGCACCGAGCTGTACCTCGGCGGCGTCATGGAGCACATCGAGGAGGCCGGCATCCACTCCGGCGACTCCGCCTGTGCGCTGCCCCCGATCACCCTCGGCGGCTACGACATCAAGCGGCTGCGCGCCTCCACCGAGTCCATCGCCAAGGGCGTCGGAGTCCGCGGACTGATCAACATCCAGTTCGCGCTCTCCGGCGACATCCTCTACGTCCTCGAGGCCAACCCGCGTGCCTCCCGCACCGTCCCCTTCACCTCGAAGGCGACCGCGGTCCCGCTCGCGAAGGCCGCCGCCCGCATCTCGCTGGGCGCGACCGTCGCGGAGCTGCGCGAGGAGGGCCTGCTGCCGAAGCACGGCGACGGCGGCACCCTCCCGCTGGACGCGCCGATCTCCGTCAAGGAGGCCGTCATGCCGTGGTCGCGCTTCCGCGACATCCAGGGCCGCGGCGTCGACACGGTCCTCGGCCCGGAGATGCGCTCCACCGGTGAGGTCATGGGCATCGACTCCGTCTTCGGCACGGCGTACGCCAAGTCGCAGGCAGGCGCCTACGGCCCGCTGCCCACCAAGGGCCGTGCCTTCATCTCGGTCGCCAACCGCGACAAGCGCACGATGATCTTCCCCGCCCGCGAGCTGGTCGCCCACGGCTTCGAGCTGATGGCCACCTCCGGCACCGCCGAGGTACTCAAGCGCAACGGCATCAACGCGACCGTCGTGCGCAAGCTGTCCGAGGGCGAGGGCCCGAACGGCGAGAAGACGATCGTCCAGCTCATCCACGACGGCGAGGTCGACCTCATCGTCAACACGCCGTACGGAACCGGCGGCCGGCTCGACGGCTACGAGATCCGCACCGCGGCCGTCGCCCGGTCCGTGCCGTGCCTGACCACGGTCCAGGCGCTCGCCGCGGCCGTCCAGGGCATCGACGCCCTCAACCACGGAGACGTCGGCGTACGTTCCCTCCAGGAACACGCGGAGCATCTGACCGCAGCGCGCGACTAGAAGCCCAGCAGGGGGACACCGGAAACGGTGTCCCCCTCTTCATGAGGACACCGTGATGTACAAACTCTTCTTCCAGCTGGTCTTCAAGCGCATGGATCCGGAGCGCGCCCACTACGCCGCCTTCCGCTGGATCCGCCTGGCCGCCCGCATCCCCGTGCTGCGCACCTTCGTCGCCGCCGCCCTCGCCCCCCGCCACCAGGAGCTGCGCACCGAGGCCTTCGGCCTGCGGATGCACGGCCCCTTCGGTCTCGCCGCCGGCTTCGACAAGAACGCGATCGCCATCGACGGCATGGCGATGCTCGGCTTCGACCACGTCGAGATCGGGACGGTGACCGGGGAACCCCAGCCGGGCAACCCCAAGAAGCGGCTCTTCCGCCTCGTCGCGGACCGCGCGCTGATCAACCGCATGGGATTCAACAACGAGGGATCCGCCGCCGTCGCCGAGCGCCTGGCGACCCGTGAGCCGGTCTTCCGGACCACGGTCGGCGTCAACATCGGCAAGACCAAGGTCGTTCCCGAAGCCGACGCGGCCGCCGACTACGTGAAGTCCACCGAGCGCCTTGCCGCTCACGCCGACTACCTCGTCGTGAACGTCTCCTCGCCCAACACCCCCGGACTGCGCAACCTCCAGGCCACCGAGTCGCTGCGCCCGCTGCTGAGCGCCGTGCGCGAGGCGGCCGACCGGACCGTCACCACGCGCCGGGTCCCGCTGCTCGTCAAGATCGCCCCCGACCTCGCCGACGAGGACGTCGACGCCGTCGCCGACCTGGCCGTCGAACTGGGCCTGGACGGCATCATCGCCACCAACACCACCATCGCCCGCGAGGGCCTCGGGCTGAAGTCCCCGGCGTCCCTGGTCAAGGAGACCGGGGGACTGTCCGGCGCCCCCCTCAAGGAACGCTCCCTGGAGGTCCTGGGACGCCTGTACGCGCGCGTGGGGACCCGGATCACCCTGGTCGGCGTCGGCGGCATCGAGAACGCCGAGGACGCCTGGCAGCGCATCCTCGCCGGCGCCACGCTCGTCCAGGGCTACAGCGCCTTCATCTACGAGGGCCCGTTCTACGCCCGCGCGATCCACAAGGGCCTGGCCGCGCGCCTGGCCGCCTCCCCGTACGCCACCCTCGCCGACGCGGTCGGCGCGGAGACCAGGAAGGCCGCGAAATGACCCAGGAGCCCTTCGGCGCACGCCTGCGCCACGCCATGGACACCCGTGGACCGCTCTGCGTCGGCATCGACCCGCACGCCTCGCTGCTGAGCTCCTGGGGGCTCGGCGACGACGTCGCGGGCCTGGAGCGCTTCACCCGTACGGTCGTCGAGGCACTGGCCGACCGCGTCGCCGTCCTCAAGCCGCAGTCCGCGTTCTTCGAGAGGTTCGGCTCGCGCGGCGTCGCCGTACTGGAGAAGGCCGTCGAGGAGGCCAGGGCTGCCGGAGCGCTGGTCCTGATGGACGCCAAGCGCGGCGACATCGGCTCGACCATGGCCGCCTACGCCGCGACCTACCTGGACAAGGACTCGCCGCTGTACTCCGACGCGGTGACCGTCTCGCCGTACCTCGGCTTCGGTGCGCTGCGGCCGGCCCTCGACGCGGCGGCGGTCTCCGGCTCCGGCGTCTTCGTACTGGCCCTCACCTCCAACCCGGAGGGCGCCGAGGTGCAGCGGGCGACCGCGGCCGACGGCCGTTCGCTGGCCCAGGTGATGCTCGACCACATGGCCGCCGAGAACGAGGGCGTCACCCCGCTCGGTTCGGTCGGTGCGGTGGTCGGCGCGACGCTCGGCGACGTGGGCGCGGACCTCGCGATCAACGGTCCGCTGCTCGCCCCCGGCATCGGCGCCCAGGGCGCCACGCCGGCGGATCTCCGGGGCGTCTTCGGCGCCGCGGTCGGCAACGTGGTGCCCAGCGTGAGCCGGGGCGTGCTGCGCCACGGTCCGGACGCGTCAGGGCTGCGCGAAGCCGCCGAACGGTTCGCGGACGAGGTCCGCGCGGCCGTCTCGGACGGCTGACACTGTCACGTAACAGCCTGTTGACGGAATCCTGACCAAAAATCTCAGGTGTTATGCCAGGAATGTCCTGGTCGGCTAAGGCTGACCAGGACTTTTCGTCTGTTCTCGCTGACTCCGGCGGCCCTGGCCGCTAGTCTCCGTCGAGAGTCAACGAGCACAGGTTGTTCGCGGCTCACCAGGTGAGGGGCGATCCAGTCGCCTCACCGGTCCGTATCCGACAGATCGACATCCGAGGTGACGTAGGCGTGGCTCTTCCGCCCCTTACCCCTGAACAGCGCGCAGCCGCGCTCGAAAAGGCCGCCGCGGCTCGCCGGGAGCGGGCCGAGGTCAAGAATCGACTCAAGCACTCCGGCGCCTCCCTCCACGAGGTCATCAAGTCGGGACAGGAGAACGACGTCATCGGCAAGATGAAGGTCTCCGCCCTGCTGGAGTCCCTGCCCGGCGTGGGCAAGGTCCGCGCCAAGCAGATCATGGAGCGGCTCGGCATCTCCGAGAGCCGCCGGGTCCGGGGTCTCGGCTCCAACCAGATCGCATCCCTGGAGCGTGAGTTCGGCGGCAGCGCCGCCTGACGGTCTCAGGCACTCCTGAGAACCGGGATAATCGCTCCATGGTTGCAACATCCCGGGGGACGTCCCCCGTACCCCCGGACGTACGTCCGCGGCTGACCGTGCTCTCCGGCCCCTCGGGGGTCGGCAAGAGCACGGTCGTCGCGCATATGCGCAAGGTCCACCCCGAGGTGTGGCTCTCGGTGTCGGCGACGACCCGCAAGCCCCGTCCCGGCGAACGCAACGGTGTCCACTACTTCTTCGTGGACAACGAGGAGTTCGACAAGCTCATCGCCAACGGCGAGCTGCTGGAGTGGGCCGAGTTCGCCGGTAACCGCTACGGCACGCCGCGCCGCGCCGTGCAGGAGCGGCTGGAGGCCGGTGAGCCGGTGCTGCTGGAGATCGACCTCCAGGGTGCCCGGCTGGTCCGGCAGTCCATGGCGGACGCCCAGCTGGTCTTTCTCGCGCCGCCCAGCTGGGACGAGCTGGTGCGCCGGCTCACCGGCCGGGGCACCGAGGCACCCGAGGTGATCGAGCGTCGTCTCGGCGCGGCGAAGGTCGAACTGGCTGCCGAATCCGAGTTCGATACGACGCTCGTCAACACCTCCGTCGAGGACGTGGCGCGTGAGCTGCTAGCCTTGATGCTGGAGGCTTCCGGCCACCGTGCCGACGGTGCATGAGCGCAATGACCGCATCGACACGGGGGCACCGGCCACAAAGCCCCTGACTGTCAAAGATTTCTTTGATCTTCACCCCCTTCGGAAGGCAGAGAGTGTCCTCTTCCATCACCACGCCCGAGGGCATCATCAACCCGCCGATTGATGAGCTCCTCGAAGCAACCGACTCGAAGTACAGCCTCGTGATCTACGCCGCCAAGCGCGCGCGCCAGATCAACGCGTACTACTCGCAGCTCGGTGAGGGACTCCTCGAGTACGTCGGTCCGCTCGTCGACACCCACGTCCACGAGAAGCCGCTCTCGATCGCGCTCCGCGAGATCAACGCGGGCCTGCTCACCTCCGAGGCCATCGAGGGCCCCGCGCAGTAAGCAGGAAAACGCACCTTCACCACAGGCCCGGCGGTCGTGACCGCCGGGCCTGTGGTGTGTCCCGGGGTGACGGACCGGCGCGAGCGGCGGTGAGGCAGCATGGGGGGCGTACGGAGCGCGTACGTATCCGAGTGCGGGGAGACGCAGTGGACAAGCCGAAGGTCGTCCTGGGGGTCAGCGGCGGCATCGCCGCGTACAAGGCGTGCGAGCTGCTGCGCCGGCTGACCGAGTCCGGACATGACGTACGGGTGGTCCCGACCGCGTCGTCGCTCCACTTCGTCGGCGCCGCCACCTGGTCGGCGCTCTCCGGCCACCCGGTCTCCACCGAGGTCTGGAACGACGTCCACGAGGTCCCGCACGTGCGGATCGGACAGCACGCCGACCTCGTCGTCGTCGCCCCCGCCACCGCCGACATGCTCGCCAAGGCGGCCCACGGCCTGGCCGACGACCTGCTCACCAACACCCTCCTCACCGCCCGCTGTCCGGTCGTCTTCGCGCCCGCCATGCACACCGAGATGTGGGAGCACCCGGCCACTCAGGAGAACGTCGCCACCCTGCGGCGCCGGGGCGCCGTCGTCATCGAGCCCGCCGTCGGACGGCTCACCGGAGTCGACACCGGCAAGGGCAGGCTGCCCGACCCTGCGGAGATCTTCGAGGTCTGCCGCCGCGTCCTGGCCCGCGGCCCCGTCACCCCCGACCTCACCGGCCGGCACGTGGTGATCAGCGCGGGCGGCACCCGTGAGCCGCTCGACCCCGTCCGCTACCTCGGCAACCGTTCGTCCGGCAAGCAGGGGTACGCACTCGCCCGCACCGCCGTCGCCCGTGGCGCCCGGGTCACGCTCGTCGAGGCCAACACCGGTCTGCCCGATCCGTCCGGCGCCGACATCGTGCGCGTCGGCACCGCGGTGCAGCTGCGCGAGGCCGTGCTGAAGGCGGCCGAGGAAGCCGACGTCGTGGTGATGGCGGCGGCGGTCGCCGACTTCCGGCCTGCCGAGTACGTGACGGGGAAGATCAAGAAGAAGGACGGTCAGGAGCCCGCCCCCCTCGTCCTCGTACGCAATCCCGACATCCTCGCCGAGGTGGCGGCCGACCGCGCCGCGCCCGGACAGATCGTCGTCGGATTCGCCGCCGAGACCGACAACGTCCTCGCCAACGGCCGGGAGAAACTCCGCCGCAAGGGCTGCGACCTCCTGGTGGTCAACGAGGTGGGGGAGCGCAAGACCTTCGGCTCGGAGGAGAACGAGGCGGTGGTGCTCGCGGCCGACGGGAGCGAGACCCCGGTGCCCTACGGCCCCAAGGAAGCGCTCGCCGACACGGTCTGGGACCTCGTGACGGCGCGTCTCGGGTGAATTTCGCGTGTCGCCGCCCCGATCGGCCCGACCCCCGCAATGCGGGCGGGGACGGCGCGGAGGCGGTGTCCACGGGGCCTCCGGGCGCCCGTGCCGCATGTCACAGATCTCCCAAAGGGCGAGACACGTTGTCCGGCGGCCGGAGCCGACCGATAAACTGGTCCAGGTTCGTACCGGGCGCAGCTCCCGGGCCGTCCGCCAAATGATCAGCCAGCAGCCGCTGCAACCCCAGGGAGCGATGTGTCCCGCCGTCTCTTCACCTCGGAGTCCGTCACCGAGGGTCACCCCGACAAGATCGCTGACCAGATCAGCGACACCATTCTCGATGCACTCCTTCGCGAGGACCCGACGTCGCGTGTTGCCGTCGAGACCTTGATCACCACAGGTCTGGTGCATGTTGCGGGTGAGGTCACGACCAAGGCCTACGCCCCGATCGCACAGCTGGTGCGCGACAAGATCCTGGAGATCGGCTACGACTCCTCCAAGAAGGGCTTCGACGGCGCCTCCTGCGGTGTCTCGGTGTCCATCGGCGCGCAGTCGCCCGACATCGCCCAGGGCGTCGACACGGCGTACGAGAAGCGCGTCGAAGGCGACGAGGACGAGCTCGACAAGCAGGGCGCCGGCGACCAGGGCCTCATGTTCGGCTACGCCTGCGACGAGACGCCCGAGCTGATGCCGCTGCCGATCCACCTCGCCCACCGGCTCTCGCGCCGGCTGTCCGAGGTCCGCAAGAACGGGACCATCCCGTACCTGCGCCCCGACGGCAAGACCCAGGTCACCATCGAGTACGACGGCGACAAGGCCGTCCGTCTCGACACGGTCGTCGTCTCCTCGCAGCACGCGAGCGACATCGACCTCGACTCGCTGCTCGCTCCCGACATCCGCGAGTTCGTCGTCGAGCACGTTCTCAACCAGCTCATCGACGACGGCATCAAGCTCGACACCGAGGGCTACCGCCTCCTGGTCAACCCGACCGGCCGTTTCGAGATCGGCGGCCCGATGGGCGACGCCGGCCTGACCGGCCGCAAGATCATCATCGACACCTACGGAGGCATGGCCCGCCACGGCGGCGGTGCCTTCTCGGGCAAGGACCCGTCGAAGGTCGACCGCTCCGCCGCGTACGCCATGCGCTGGGTCGCCAAGAACGTCGTCGCGGCGGGCCTCGCCGCCCGGTGCGAGGTCCAGGTCGCGTACGCCATCGGCAAGGCCGAACCGGTCGGACTCTTCGTCGAGACCTTCGGCACCGCCGTGATCGAGACCGAGAAGATCGAGCACGCCATCGGCGAGGTCTTCGACCTCCGCCCGGCCGCGATCATCCGCGACCTCGACCTGCTGCGCCCGATCTACGCCCAGACCGCCGCGTACGGGCACTTCGGCCGTGAGCTCCCCGACTTCACGTGGGAGCGCACCGACCGCGTGGACGCGCTGCGCAAGGCCGCGGGCCTGTAGGCCTGCCGGCCGTCCCTGAAGGGGCGTCGTACGTACGCCGGAGCCCGGATGCCTTCACGGTGTCCGGGCTCCGGTGCGTCCGAGTGCCGGGCGGGCCGGCCCGCGTGGTCGGCGACGAACCGCGGCGCTGCCGCGGTGTCAGTGGTGTCTGGTAGGAATTTGGCTGTGAGCAGCGACGACGAGCGGTCCGACGAGCCCGATGCCGGGGCACCGGAGCAGCTTGCGCTGATCCGGGAGACCGTGCGCCGGGCCGACGTGCCGCGCGCCAAACCGCGGACCTGGCGTGGGGCCGCGCTCGCCAAGGAGCTTCCCGTCGCCCGCGTCCTGGTCAACAAGGGGGCGCTCCACCTCGACCAGTACTTCGATTACGCGGTGCCCGAGGAACTCGACGCCGAGGCACAGCCCGGTGTGCGCGTGCGGGTGCGCTTCGGAGCCGGGGGGCGCAACGTGCGCGGCGGGCGCCGGGAGGGCGGCGGGCTCATCGACGGATTCCTGGTCGAGCGGCTGGCCGAGTCCGACTACAGCGGGGCGCTGGCCGCGCTGGCGTCCGTCGTCTCACCCGAACGCGTCCTGGGCCCGGAGCTGCTCTCACTCGCGCGGGCCGTCGCCGACCGGTACGCGGGCAGCCTCGCGGACGTCCTCCAGCTCGCCGTACCGCCGAGGAACGCCCGGGCCGAGGCGAAGCCGTCGCCCGAGCCACTGCCGCCGCCCCCGCCGCCGGCGCCCGGCACCTGGCAGAGGTACCCACAGGGCCCCGCCTTCCTGACCGCGCTGGCCGACGGAGGCGCCCCCCGGGCCGTGTGGACCGCGCTGCCCGGACCGCACTGGCCGCAGGAGATCGCCGCTGCGGTTGCCGCGACCCTCGCCTCGGGACGTGGCGCGCTCGTCGTCGTCCCCGACGGACGGGCAGCGGGGCGGGTCGACGCCGCCCTGACCGCGATGCTCGGCGAGGGACGCCACGCACTGCTGACGGCAGGCTCGGGGCCCGAGAAGCGCTACCGGGAGTGGCTCGCCGTGAGTCGCGGATCCGTCCGGGCGGTCGTCGGGACCCGGGCCGCGATGTTCGCGCCCGTCGCCGGTCTCGGCCTGGTCGTGATCTGGGACGACGGGGACTCCAGCCACAGCGATGACAACGCCCCCTTCCCGCACGTGCGCGAGGTCCTGGAGCTGAGGGCCGCGCACGGCCGGTGCGCCTTCCTCCTCGGCGGCACGAGCTGCACCGTGGAGGCCGCGCAACTGGTCGAGAGCGGCTGGGCTCTGCCGCTGCGCGCGGACCGGGAACAGCTGCGGATCGCGGCGCCCCTGGTCCGCACCGTGGGAGACGGCGAACTCGCCCGCGACGGCGCGGCCAGGGCCGCGCGGCTGCCGAGCCTGGCCTGGCAGACCGTGCGCGACGGACTGCGCACAGGACCGGTCCTGGTACAGGTGCCGCGCCGGGGCTACGCCCCCCGGCTGGCCTGCGAGCGCTGCCGGGAGCCCGCGCGGTGCCGGCACTGTGCCGGGCCGCTGGAAGCGCCCGACCAGCAGGATCTGAACTGCTCCTGGTGCGGGCGGGCCGAGACGTCCTGGCACTGCGTCGCCTGCGGAGCCCGCAGGCTGCGGGCGCAGATCGTCGGCGCCCGCCGGACGGCGGAGGAGCTCGGCCGGGCCTTTCCCGCCGTGCCGGTACGGACCTCCGGCCGCGACCACATCCTGGAGTCGGTGCCGGGCCAGCCCGCTCTGGTCGTCAGCACCCCGGGCGCCGAGCCGGTGGCCGAGGGCGGGTACGCGGCGGCGCTGCTGCTGGACGGCTGGGCGATGGTCGGCCGCCCCGACCTGCGGGCCGGCGAGGAGGCGCTGCGCCGCTGGACGGCCGCGGCCGCGCTGGTGCGCGGGCAGCCGGAGGGCGGCACGGTGGTGATCGTCGCCGAGCCGACGCTGCGGCCCGTGCAGGCACTGGTGCGCTGGGACCCGGTCGGACACGCCCGGCGCGAGCTCGCGGAACGGGCCGAGCTGGGCTTTCCGCCGGTCTCCCGGATGGCCTCTGTGACGGGGGCGCCGGAGGCGCTCGCCGCGTTCCTCACCGCCGCCGAGCTGCCGCCCGACGCCCAGGTGCTCGGCCCCGTGCCGGTCCGGGGCAGCGAGCCCGGACGTCCCCGCCGGCCCTCCGACCCGCCGCTGGGCGAGGCCTGGGAGCGGGCCCTCATCAGGGTGCCGCCCGGCAGCGGGGCGGCGCTGGCGGCCGCGCTGAAGGGGGCACAGGCCGCGCGGATGTCCCGTGGGGGCGGCGCCGGAGGTGCGGTGCGGATCAGGGTGGACCCGCCTGACATCGGGTGACGGTTGGTTGCCCTTGCCCTTGCCCGGCGTGCGGGTGCGTCGCGGGGTGCGGGGTTCCGGGGTGCGGGGCGGGTCCCTGCGGGGTGCGGGTCCCCTTTCGGGTTGCTCCGTTCCGGGGCGGGGGCCTGTCCTCAATCGCCGGACGGGCTTGTTTGTGCGGGTGCGTCGCGGGGTGCGGGGTTCCGGGGTGCGGGTTTTGTCCTCAATCGCCGGACGGGATTGGTGGTGCGGGTGCCCCGCGAGCTGCGCCTGTGTGCGGTGGGTGGGGGTCCGGGGTCCCTCCGGGGCGTCTCCTCAGACGACGAACGTTCCGCGGGTACGCGAGGGACCCGGGTCGGTGTTCGTCGTCCTGCGGGGACTCCCCTGCACGCCCCCGGCCCCGGCCGCCCTGCGTCTGCGGCGGTTGAATCGCCGGGGTGCAGACGCGAGTGATACCGGGTGGGGACGTGCAGGGCAGTCCCCGCAGAAAATGGCGTACGACCCGGGTACGAGTGCGTCGTCGGGTGCACACGCCATTTTTGAGGAGTCTGCCCGGAGGGGCACCACCCCCACCCACCGGACACAGCGCCCCGCGGGGACCCCGCACCAAAGCCCGTCCGGCGATTGAGGACGGAACCCCGCACCAAGGAACCCCGCACCCGAGGGGGCGGGCCCGGGCGGGTCAGCCGTTGCGTGGGCCCGGGAAGGCGCCGGGGCGCAGGTCCTCCCGCAGCGGCGGGCGGTCCGAAGACGGCTGCGGCGGCATCGAGCGCGCGGCCGGGACGGAGGGCAGCGCCGGAGCGGGGGACCCGGGCACCACAGGCACCGGACGCTGCGCCACGACCTCGGCCGCGTCCTCGGCCGTCACCGGCTGGGGAGCGGCGCGCCGTGCGCCGTAGCGGCGGTGCACCGCCTGCTTGGTGACCCCCAGCGCGGAGCCCACCGCGTCCCAGGAGAACCCCAGCGAACGGTCGAAGTCCACTGCGGCCGTGACCAGGGTCTCGACGCTGTCCCGCAGTTCCTGGGCCAGCCGGACGGTGGGGGCCGGGGCCCTGCCGTAGACGACGAAGCCCGCGGAGGGGCCGGAGCGGCGCGGACGGTAGACATTGCCCAGCTGGGCGGTGAGTGTGCGCAGTGCGTCCACCTGCCGCCGAACCCGCTCGATGTCCCGCACCAGTAGATGCAGGCTGGCCCGCGCTTGGGCGTCGTGGGTTGCGTGGTCGGCCATGAAGAAGCCTCTCGAACCGGCGTTGAAAGGGATCGGGCCGCACCAGGGCGGCTCGCTTCGGTCAATCTCTTTTGACCAACGCCTCACCGGGGGATCTGGTCACGCTCCGGGGGCGCATATGCATCTGCGAGGGGCGCGCAACCGTGCGTACGCCCCCCGGCGCTCTCCCGGCCTCGGGGCCCATAGACTTGTGCGTTGCTCGTCACCGTAACGTTTCGGCCTGAGAGGCAGTCAGCCACCCATGAAGCTCGTCTTCGCAGGCACCCCCGAGGTAGCCGTACCCGCACTGGACGCCCTGATCGCCTCCGATCGCCATGAGGTGGCCGCCGTGGTGACCAGGCCCGACGCGCCGGCGGGCCGTGGCCGGCGGCTGGTGGCCAGTCCGGTGGCCGAGCGGGCGGAGGAGGCCGGCATCGAGGTGCTCAAGCCCGCCAGGCCGCGGGACGAGGATTTCCTGGCGCGGCTCCGGGAGATCGCGCCGGACTGCTGTCCGGTCGTCGCCTACGGGGCGCTGCTGCCCAAGACCGCACTGGACATCCCGGCCCGCGGCTGGGTCAACCTGCACTTCTCGCTGCTGCCCGCCTGGCGCGGCGCCGCGCCCGTCCAGCACGCCGTCCTGGCGGGCGACGAGGTGACGGGGGCCTCCACCTTCCTCATCGAGGAGGGACTCGACTCCGGGCCGGTCTACGGCGTCCTCACCGAAGAGGTGCGGCCCACCGACACCAGCGGTGATCTGCTGACCCGGCTGGCCTTCGCGGGTGCGGGGCTCCTCGCCGCGACGATGGACGGCATCGAGGACGGCACCCTGCACGCCGTGCCGCAGCCCGCCGACGGGATCACTCTCGCGCCGAAGATCACCGTCGAGGACGCCCGGATCGAGTGGTCGGCCCCCGCCCTGCGCGTCGACCGGGTGGTCCGCGGCTGCACCCCGGCCCCCGGCGCGTGGACCCTCTTCCGCGGGGAGCGCCTCAAGCTGATCCAGGCCGTGCCCGTCGTGGACCGGGCCGATCTGGCGCCCGGCGAGCTGTCGGCGGCCAAGAACAACGTCTACGTGGGCACCGGGTCGCACGCGATCGAGCTGCTCTGGGTGCAGCCGCAGGGGAAGAAGCCGATGCGTGCCGCGGACTGGGCGCGCGGGGTGCGCATCGTCCCCGGCGAGCTCGTGGGCATCTGAGGGCCTGCGCGGACGGGCGGGCCGGGCCGGGGACGTAGGCTGGGACGGTTCGCCCCCTCACCATCAGCGGAGCACCTTTCACGTGAACGACCAGCCGCGTCGCCGTCCCGCCAAGCCGCACCGCCGCCCGCAGAAGGACCCGGTCCGGTTCCTCGCCTTCGAGGCCCTCAGGGCCGTCGACGAACGCGACGCGTACGCCAACCTCGTCCTCCCCCCGCTGCTCAAGAAGGCCCGTGCCAAGGGTGACTTCGACAACCGGGACGCGGCACTGGCCACGGAGCTGGTCTACGGGACGCTGCGCCGACAGGGCACGTACGACGCGATCGTCGCCGCCTGCATCGACCGGCCGCTCCGCGAGGTGGACCCGCCGGTCCTGGACGTCCTCAACATGGGCGTGCACCAACTGCTCGGCACCCGCATCCCGACGCACGCCGCCGTCTCCGCGAGCGTGGAGCTGGCCCGGGTGGTGCTCGGAGAGGGGCGCGCCAAGTTCGTCAACGCCGTCCTGCGCAAGGTGTCGGCAGACGACCTCGACGGCTGGGTGGCGCGGGTCGCCCCCTCCTACGAGGACGACGCCGAGGACCACCTCGCCATCGTGCACTCCCATCCCAGGTGGGTCGTCTCTGCCCTCTGGGACGCGCTGGGCGGCGGCCGCGCCGGGATCGAGGACCTGCTCGAAGCCGACAACGAGCGGCCCGAGGTCACCCTGGTCGCCCGACCCGGGCGCTCCACCACCGAGGAACTCCTCGACGCCCTCGGCGAGGAGAACGGCCTGCCGGGCCGCTGGTCCCCCTACGCCGTCCGGATGGCCGAGGGCGGCGAGCCGGGCGCCCTGACCGCCGTGCAGGACGGCCGCGCCGGTGTCCAGGACGAGGGCAGCCAGCTCGTCGCCGCCGCCCTCGCCAACGCCCCGCTGGAAGGCAGCGACACCCGCTGGCTCGACGGCTGCGCCGGCCCCGGCGGCAAAGCCGCGCTGCTGGCCGCGCTCGCGGCCGGCCGCGGTGCCGCCCTGCTGGCCGCCGAGAAGCAGCCCCACCGGGCCCGGCTCGTCGAGCGTTCGCTGGCCGGCAACCCCGGCCCGTACCAGGTGATCACGGCCGACGGCACCCGTCCGCCGTGGCTGCCCGACACCTTCGACCGCATCCTGATGGACGTCCCGTGCTCGGGCCTCGGTGCGCTGCGCCGCCGCCCGGAGGCCCGCTGGCGGCGCCGCAAGGAGGACCTGGAGAGCTTCGCGCCCCTCCAGCGGGGCCTGCTGCGCGAGGCGCTGAAGGCCGTACGGATCGGCGGCGTCGTCGGGTACGCGACGTGCTCGCCGCACCTGGCGGAGACCCGGGTCGTCGTCGAGGACGTGCTCAAGGGCCGCGGCGGCGCACCCGTGGAGGCCGAGTGGGTGGACGCCCGCCCCCTGATGCCCGGTGTGCCCGCCCTGGGCGACGGACCGGACGTCCAGCTGTGGCCGCATCTGCACGGGACCGACGCGATGTACCTGGCTCTGCTGCGCCGCACCGGCTGATCGCCCCCGCTCTCCCCGGCCGCGGGCGAAAAGACCGGGAATGCGCGAACTGTAATGATCCCGTGAGGCTTTGGAGCGCACCGAAGCGGGGAACTGCCCCGGAGCATGGCAGGCTTGGCCCCATGGCCCAGATCAACCCCAGCATTCTTTCCGCCGACTTCGCACGTCTCGCCGAGGAGGCGAAGGCGGTCGAAGGTGCCGACTGGCTCCATGTCGATGTCATGGACAACCACTTCGTGCCCAATCTGACGCTCGGCGTTCCGATCGTGGAATCGCTCAGCAGGGCCACCAATACGCCGCTGGACTGCCATCTGATGATCGAGGACGCGGACCGCTGGGCCCCGCAGTACGTCGAGGCGGGGGCGGGCTCCGTCACCTTCCACGCGGAGGCGGCCGCGGCCCCCGTCCGGCTCGCGCGGGAGATCCGGGCCAAGGGCGCCCGCGCGTCCATGGCGCTCAAGCCGGCGACGCCCATCGAGCCGTACGAGGACCTGCTTCCCGAGCTCGACATGCTGCTGATCATGACGGTGGAGCCCGGCTTCGGGGGCCAGGCGTTCCTCGACATCATGCTGCCGAAGATCCGCCGCACCCGTGAACTGATCTCCAAGCACGGACTCGAACTGTGGCTCCAGGTCGACGGCGGGGTCTCCGAGTCCACGATCGAGCGGTGCGCGGAGGCGGGGGCGGACGTCTTCGTCGCCGGTTCCGCCGTGTACGGCGCCAAGGACCCGGCCGATGCCGTCCGGGCCCTGCGTGCCAAGGCCGACGGGGCCATCGCCTCGGCGGGGTGGGCGTGCGGTCACTGACGCCGCTGACGGCGCAGGCACCCGCTCCGGCCCCCGATTGCAGGTCGGCCGGGCCAAGGGCAGATGAACGCGGTCCGACGGGACCGATCAAGGATCGCCGTATCTGACAGGATGAACGGCGTATCGAGAGTGTGAACAGCAGTGAGGAGAGCGCGGTGTCTGCAATGTCGGCGGGCCGGTCCGCCCTGCGGATGGGGCCCGCGGAGCTGGTGCAGGCGGCGGCCATGGCCCGCCGCTTCTACCTCGAGGGCAAATCCAAGATCCAGATCGCCGAGGAATTCGGCGTCAGCCGGTTCAAGGTGGCCCGGGTCCTGGAGACGGCGCTGGAACGTGACCTCGTACGGATCGAGATCCGGGTCCCCGCGGAGCTGGACGCCGAGCGCTCCGACGCGCTCCGCGCCCGCTACGGGCTGCGCCACGCGGTCGTGGTCGAATCCCCGGCGGAGGAGCAGGACGACGCCGCCGACCCGGAGAACCTGGGCGAGGTCGCGGCCGACCTGCTCGGCGAACTGGTGAACGAGGGTGATGTGCTCGGCCTCGCCTGGGGGCGGTCCACCATCCACATGGCGGCGGCCCTCGACCGGCTGCCACCGTGCACGGTCGTGCAGCTCACCGGGGTGTACGACGCGGGAACGGCCGAGCGCGGATCGGTCGAGGCCGTGCGGCGGGCCGCGCAGGTCTCCGGCGGCGAGGCCCACCCGATCTACGCGCCGATGCTGCTCCCCGACCCGGCGACGGCCGCCGCGCTGCGCCACCAGACGGGCATCGCGCGCGCCTTCGAGTACTTCGACAAGGTGACGGTCGCGGCCGTCTCCATCGGCTCGTGGGAGCCCGGGATCTCCACGGTCCACGACATGCTCTCCGACGCGGAGCGCGAGCACTACGCCTCACTGGGTGTGGCCGCCGAGATGTCGGCCCACCTCTTCGACTCGGAGGGGCGGCGCGTCGGCCGCGACCTCGGCGAGCGCTGCATCACGGTCGAGGCGGACCGGCTGCGCCGGATCCCCGAGGTGGTCGCGATCGCCGGTGGCCAGCGCAAGGCCGCTGCGATCGGCGCGGTGCTGCGGTCCGGTCTCGTCACCAGCCTGGTGACCGACACGGCGGCCGCCGACTACCTGCTGACGGACTCGGCCGCGCCGCGCCGCCCCGCGCTGGAGCGGGCAGACCCGGACGGGGTGTAGTTCCGGAACGTGACGGGAGGGGGCGGGCGGTGATGGCACCGCCCGCCCTCTCCCGTGATGGTCCGCCGTATCCGGCTCAGTCCTGCCCGACGCCCAGGACGGTCGACTCCAGATACTGCTCCGGCTCCTTGTACTGACTGACGTCGGCCGGGTTGTAGCGCGGTGTCTGCCGGGACCAGTCGAGGTTCCCGCGCATCCAGCTCCGCATCCCGTCCAGGTACGGCTCCAGCATCCGGGCGAGCTGCGGGTAGGCGGCCAGCAGCTCCGCCTCCGCGGTCAGGAAGCGCTCGGTCTCCGTGGCGATCTCCGCGCAGACGAGTTCCAGGGCCTGCTGTTTGCCCAGGCCACGGTGGTGCCGGACGAGGTGGACGAGATTGTGGATCTCTCCGAGCACCTGCTCCTTCTCGTACGAGTACACGTCGTTCGCCCAGCACACGACATTGCACGAGGCTTCCAGCGCGGTGATGAAGCGTGCGTCGTTGTGGATCGACTCCGGCGCCTCGATACCGGCCACGATCTCTATCAGGTCCATGCAGACGTGTATCGCGCCGGTGTGGCGACGCTTCTCGATGTACGTGGCCTCGGCCGGGACCACGCCGTCCGCGCGGTTCCCGGCCTCCCAGGTGGTGGCCGTCGTGAGGTAGGTGATCAGATGCCAGGCGAAACGCCGCCGCCAGTGAGCCGCCGCTGCCGGTGTCGTGCGTTCCCACAGGTCCACGAGGGCGACGACCGCGGCCGGCAGCCGCTCGTTCGCCAGGGGGCCCGTGCCGGTGCCCTCGACCACGGACTGCATCAGGGCGACGACGTCCCGTACGCGGTCCGGACTGCGGCCCAGGTGTCCGTCGTCCAGCTGGTCGTCGACGAGAAACAGCCAGACGAACCAGTCGGCGACGAGGTCCAGATTCTCGCTGTCGGCGGTCGGGTAGACCATGCCGACGAAGGCCCCGAAGTCCGCCTGCTCGAAGCGGGCTCTGGCTGAATCCCGGTGCACCAGGCCGGTGTTGCGGGTCCAGCTGTCGAGATGTTCCCGTACGTGCCCGACATGCGGGTTCGTCCGCTGGGGGAACGGGCAGTAGATGTCCGGCAGTTCGCTCTCCACGGGCGGGTC
The DNA here is from genome assembly GCF_040630635.1 of Streptomyces sp. NPDC005761. Lineage (NCBI taxonomy): Bacteria > Bacillati > Actinomycetota > Actinomycetes > Kitasatosporales > Streptomycetaceae > Streptomyces > Streptomyces sp. NPDC005761. The sequence goes on from NZ_JBEXXX010000030.1 coordinate 85,700, forward strand.
GTCATCCTCTCCGGTCTTGTTTGAGGCGGGAGTTGTGACAGCGCCGCCTTGATGCTCCGGGGTGTCGGGTGCCCCGCGGGACCTGCGCGTTTGAAGCTACCTGACCCCAAGTCACCAGGTCCAGGGAAGGTGATCACGAATGATCCCGGCTCCCCTCGGGTAGGGTCTGTGGGTAAGGCAGGTTCCACTTGCCCGGGACTCCCGCTCTTGTTCCTCGGAGGAACATACGAAGGCGGGAGTCATTTGCTGTGTCTTCGTGGAAACGACCTGCGCCATTTCGTATGAAAAAATGAGTGTTATGCGTTTTCTTGAGCCCGGCACCGGTCGATACACAGAGTCCCCCTCCGTCCCGTACGACCTCACGTACGACGATGTCTTCATGGTTCCGGGCAGGTCGGCGGTCGGATCCCGCCAGGGGGTCGACCTGTCCTCGCCCGACGGCACCGGCACCACCATCCCGCTCGTCGTCGCGAACATGACGGCCATCGCGGGCCGCCGGATGGCCGAAACCATCGCCCGTCGCGGTGGGCTCGTCGTCATCCCGCAGGACATCCCGATCGAGGTCGTCACCGAGGTCATCAGCTGGGTGAAAACGCGTCACCTCGTGCTGGACACCCCCATCGTGCTGGCCCCCGGCCAGACGGTCGCCGACGCCTTGTCCCTGCTGCCCAAGCGCGCCCATGGCGCCGGGGTCGTCGTCGACGGCGACGGGCGCCCCGTCGGCGTGGTCACCGACCACGACCTGACCGGTGTCGACCGCTTCACCCAGCTCTCCGAGGTCATGTCGAAGGACCTGGTGCTGCTGGACGCGGACATCGACCCGCGCGACGCCTTCAACAAGCTCGACGGCGCAAACCGCAAGCTCGCCCCCGCGGTGGACGCGGACGGCCGGCTCGTCGGCATCCTCACCCGTAAGGCCGCACTGCGCGCCACGCTCTACACGCCCGCCACCGACGCGACGGGCCGGCTGCGGATCGCGGCCGCCGTCGGGATCAACGGTGACGTGGCGGGCAAGGCCAAGCAGCTGCTCGACGCCGGCGCCGACACCCTCGTCGTCGACACCGCGCACGGCCACCAGGAGTCCATGATCAGTGCGGTGCGCGCCGTCCGGGCGCTGGATCCGCAGGTGCCGATCGTCGCCGGCAACATCGTCGCCGCCGAGGGCGTGCGCGACCTCATCGAGGCGGGCGCGGACATCATCAAGGTCGGTGTCGGACCCGGCGCCATGTGCACGACCCGGATGATGACCGGTGTCGGCCGGCCCCAGTTCTCCGCCGTCCTCGAGTGCGCCGCCGAGGCGAAGAAGTACGGCAAGCACGTCTGGGCCGACGGCGGCGTCCGTCACCCGCGCGACGTGGCCATGGCGCTCGCCGCCGGTGCCTCCAACGTGATGATCGGCTCCTGGTTCGCCGGGACCTACGAGTCGCCCGGCGACCTCCAGCAGTCCGCCGACGGGCGCTTCTACAAGGAGTCCTTCGGTATGGCATCCGCGCGCGCCGTGAAGAACCGTACGTCCGACGAGTCGGCGTACGACCGGGCCCGCAAGGCGCTCTTCGAGGAGGGGATCTCCACCTCGCGGATGTTCCTGGACCCGTCCCGCCCCGGCGTCGAGGACCTGGTGGACTCGATCATCGCGGGCGTCCGTTCCTCCTGCACGTACGCCGGTGCGGGCTCCCTCGCGGAGTTCGCGGAGAAGGCCGTCGTGGGAGTGCAGAGCGCCGCCGGATACGCGGAAGGCAAGCCGCTGCACGCCAGCTGGAGCTGATCCCTCCCGCGCGCACCGACCGTGCCCCCGCCGGCTCTTCACGCCGGCGGGGGCACGGGTGTCTTCCGGGCGCCCAGGGCCCGCGGCATGGCCGGAGGGGGTGCCCGGAGCGGGCCGAGATCCGTACCAACTCTGTTGAAAAATAAGTAATATGAATCCCACTCAGCTGCCCGCCACTCTGCGGTAAGGGATCTCATGTCCTTCTTCACCGACCTGGCCCATCAGTACATCGACGGAGAGTGGAGGCCGGGCAAGGGTTCCTGGGACATCATCGACTTCAACCCGTTCGACGGGGAGAAGCTCGCCTCCATCACGGTCGCCACGGCCGACGAGGTGGACCAGGCCTATCGCGCGGCCGAGACCGCCCAGCAGGCGTGGGCGGACACCAATCCGTACGCCAGGCGGGCGGTGCTGGAGAAGGCCCTGCGCATCGTCGAGGAGCGCGAGGAGGAGATCGGTGACGCGATCGTCGCCGAGCTCGGCGGCACCCGGCTGAAGGCGGCGTTCGAGCTGCACCTGGCCAAGGAGTTCCTGCGCGAGGCGAGCAGGCTCGCGCTGGGGTCCACCGGGCAGATCCTGCCCTCACCGACCCCGGGCAAGGAGAACCGCGTCTACCGGGTGCCGGTCGGCGTGGTCGGGGTCATCAGCCCCTTCAACTTCCCCTTCCTGCTGTCCCTCAAGTCCGTGGCCCCGGCCCTGGCACTGGGCAACGCCGTGGTGCTGAAGCCGCACCAGAACACTCCTGTCTGCGGCGGCACGCTGGTGGCCAAGGTGTTCGAGGAGGCCGGGCTGCCGGCCGGTCTGCTGAACGTGGTCGTCACCGACATCGCGGAGATCGGTGACGCACTGCTGGAACACCCCGTACCGCAGGTCATCTCCTTCACCGGCTCCGACAAGGTCGGCCGGCACGTGGCGACGGTGTGCGCGGCGAATCTCAAGCGCTCCGTGCTCGAACTCGGCGGCAACAGCGCGCTGATCGTGCTCGACGACGCCGACGTGGACTACGCGGTCGACGCGGCGGTCTTCAGCCGGTACGTGCACCAGGGGCAGGTCTGCATGGCCGCCAACCGGATCCTCGTCGACCGCGCGGTGGAGCAGGAGTTCACCGAGAAGTTCGTCGCGAAGGTCGCCTCGCTGCGGGTCGGCGACCCGGCCGACCCGGCGACCCAGATCGGCCCGCTGATCAACTCGACCCAGGCCGAGGCCATCTCCGCACTCGTCGACCAGACCGTGGAGGACGGCGCGACGGCGCTGCTGCACGGACGGGCCGACGGGAACGTCGTCAGCCCTTCCGTGCTCACCGGCCTGGCGGCCGATTCCCCCGTGCTCTCCCAGGAGATCTTCGGCCCGGTCGCCCTTCTCATACCGTTCGACGGCGAGGACGAGGCGGTCCGGATCGCCAACGACACCCCGTACGGGCTGAGCGGCGCCGTGCACACCGGCAACATCGAGCGCGGCGTGCGGGTCGGGCAGCGCATCCGTACCGGCATGATCCACATCAACGACGGTACGGTCCACGACGAGCCCATCGTCCCCTTCGGCGGCGAGAAGAACTCCGGGCTCGGGCGGCTGAACGGCGACTCCATGCTGGAGGCCTTCACCACCCAGAAGTGGATCTCGGTGCAGCACGGTCGCTCGCAGTTCCCCTTCTGATCCCGTCCCGACCTTCGTCCGACCCGGCGCCACCTGCGCTGAGCGCGCCCCTGGGGGCGGGCACATGGTCTACTTCCGGGGGCGGCACCGCCGCTCCCGGAACAGCCGTGCCCGGCCCCGCCAAGGCCTCGCCATCGCAGAGAAGTGACCCGTACGACGTGCGACTGAACGACCTCGACGAACGCATCGTCCACGCCCTCGCCGAAGATGCCCGCCGCTCCTACGCCGACATCGGCTCGATCATCGGGCTGTCCGCACCCGCGGTGAAACGCCGGGTGGACCGGCTGCGGGCCGAGGGGGCGATCACGGGATTCACCGTGCGGGTGGACCCGGCGGCGCTCGGCTGGGAGACCGAGGGGTACATCGAGATCTACTGCAGCCGCAACACCTCACCGGAGTCCATCAAGCAGGGGCTCGCCCGGTATCCCGAGGTCGCCTCGGCGTCCACGGTGACGGGGGACGCGGACGCGCTCGTCCAGGTGTTCGCCGCGGACATGCGCCACTTCGAGCAGGTGCTGGAACGGATCGCGGGCGAGCCGTACGTCGAGCGGACGAAGTCCGTGCTGGTGCTCTCGCCGCTGCTGCGGCGGTACTCGTCGGGGTCCCCGGGGTAGCGGCGCGGCTGTCCGTACAGCGGGGCAGGACCGCCGGCCGGTGACGCGACGGCAGCACGGTTCTCCGGCGACGGTTGCGTCCTCACACGCCGGCCGGGCCGGATCTGCCCACCTGGTGCAATGAATCGCCGCGACCGGGTGATCCGACGCAACGGATCGACGGTCGGTGCGCAACGCTCGCGCCTTGTCCGGGGCGAACGGCGGAACGTACCGTCGATACGTCCCCGCCCCGCCACATCGTCCGAGGTCAGCCATGCCGCCGTTGCGCACCGCCCTGCTCCAGAGTTCCGGATGTCCGGGCTCGGTGGCGCGGAACCTCGAGGTGCTGGAGAGCGCCGCCGCGCGCGCCGCGGCGGCCGGTGCGCGGCTGCTCGTCTGTCCCGAGATGTTCCTGACCGGGTACGCGATCGGGGACGACGTCCCCCGGCTTGCCGAGGCCGCGGACGGACCCGCCGCCCGGGCCGTCGCCGAGATAGCCCGTCGGCACGGGATCGCCGTCCACTACGGCTACCCCGAGCGTGACGGCGACGCCCTGTACAACGCCGCACAGCTGATCGGGCCCCACGGGACCGCGCTCGCCAACTACCGCAAGACCCACCTCTTCGGCGACTTCGAGGAGCGGTGGTTCACCCCGGGTGACCGGCCCGTCGTCCAGGCCGAGCTCGACGGCGTCCGCCTCGGGCTCCTGATCTGCTACGACGTCGAGTTCCCGGAGAACGTACGGGCCCACGCCCTGGCCGGCACCGATCTGCTGCTGGTTCCCACCGCGCTGATGCACCCCTTCCCGTTCGTCGCGGAGTCCGTCGTCCCGGTCCGGGCCTTCGAGAACCAGTTGTACGTCGCCTACGCCAACCGGACCGGCGTCGAGGGCCCCTTCGAGTTCGTCGGACTGAGCGGACTCGCCGGCCCCGACGGCACGACTCGCGCCCGCGCGGGGCGCGGCGAGGAACTCCTCATCGGCGATGTCGACCCCGGCCTCCTGGCCGCCTCCCGGGCGGGCAACCCCTATCTCCGCGACCGCCGCCCCGGACTGTACGGCTCCCTCGTCTGAGCACACCGCCCCGTTCACCCGCCCGTTTTCCCGCAAGGAGTCCGTACCCCATGACGTCCACGGTGCCCCCGGCCGTCCCGCACACCGACGCAGCCCCGCCGATCACCATGTTCGGGCCGGACTTCCCCTACGCCTACGACGACTTCCTCGCGCACCCCGCCGGCATCGGGCAGATACCCGCGACCGAGCACGGCAGCGAGGTGGCCGTCATCGGCGGCGGGCTCTCCGGCATCGTCGCCGCCTACGAGCTGATGAAGATGGGCCTCAGGCCCGTCGTCTACGAGGCGGACCGCATCGGCGGGCGGCTGCGCACCGTCGAGTTCGACGGCTGCACCACGGACGGCGAACCGCTGACCGCCGAGATGGGCGCGATGCGCTTCCCGCCGTCGTCCACGGCACTCCAGCACTACATCGACCTGGTCGGACTGGAGACCAAGCCGTTCCCGAACCCGCTCTCCCCGGTCACCCCCTCGACCGTCGTCGACCTGAAGGGCGAGTCGCACTACGCCCGGACCATCGACGACCTGCCGCAGGTCTACCGCGACGTGATGGACGCGTGGAACGCCTGTCTGGAGGAGGGCGCCGACTTCACCGACATGAACCGGGCGATGCGCGAGCGCGACGTGCCGCGGATCCGGGAGATCTGGGCCAGGCTCGTCGAGAAGCTCGACAACCAGACCTTCTACGGCTTCCTCTGCGACTCCGACGCCTTCAAGTCCTTCCGCCACCGCGAGATCTTCGGGCAGGTCGGGTTCGGCACCGGCGGCTGGGACACGGACTTCCCCAACTCCATCCTGGAGATCCTCCGCGTCGTCTACACCGAGGCGGACGACCACCACCGCTCCATCGTCGGGGGCAGCCAGCAGCTTCCGCTGCGCCTGTGGGAACGCGAACCGCAGAAGATCGTCCACTGGCCGCTCGGCACCTCGCTGGCCTCGCTCCACGAGGGCGAGCCGCGCGGCGCCGTGACCCGCCTGCACCGCACCGCCGGCAACCGGATCACCGTCACCGACGCCACAGGCGACATCCGCACCTTCCGGGCCGCCGTCTTCACCGGCCAGTCCTGGCTGCTGCTCTCCAAGATCGCCTGCGACGACGCGCTCTTCCCGATCGACCACTGGACGGCGATGGAGCGCACCCACTACATGGAGTCGTCCAAGCTCTTCGTCCCCGTCGACCGCCCGTTCTGGCTGGACAAGGACGAGACCACCGGGCGCGACACCATGTCGATGACGCTCACCGACCGGATGACCCGGGGGACGTACCTCCTCGACGACGGCCCGGACCGGCCGGCCAGCATCTGCCTCTCGTACACCTGGTGCGACGACAGCCTGAAGTGGCTTCCGCTGTCCGCGACGGAGCGCATGGACGTCATGCTGAAGTCGCTCGGCGAGATCTATCCGAACGTGGACATCCGAGGGCACATCACGGGCAATCCGGTGACCGTCTCCTGGGAGAACGAGCCGTACTTCATGGGCGCGTTCAAGGCGAATCTGCCGGGCCACTACCGCTACCAGCGGCGGCTGTTCACCCATTTCATGCAGGACAGGCTGCCGGCCGACAAGCGAGGACTGTTCCTGGCCGGTGACGACATCTCCTGGACGGCCGGGTGGGCCGAGGGCGCCGTGCAGACCGCACTCAACGCCGTCTGGGGCGTGATGACCCAGTTCGGTGGTGCGACCGACGGCACCAACCCCGGGCCCGGCGACCTCTTCGACGAGATCGCCCCGGTCGAACTCCCGGAGGACTGAGACGCGTTACGCGGGGCGGCAGACGCTGCGCTGCCGGCCCAGGCCCGAGATCTCGACCTCCATCACATCGCCCGGACCCAGGTACGGGAAGCGTCCGGACAGGGCCACGCCCTGTGGCGTACCGGTATTGATGACGTCGCCCGGCTCCAGCACGAGGTACTGCGACAGATGGTGCACCAGATGCGCCACGCTGAAGATCATGTCCGCGGTGGAGGAGTCCTGGCGGGGCTCGCCGTTGACGAAGCTGCGCAGCCGCAACTGCTGCGGATCGCCCGCCTCGTCGGCTGTCAGCAGCACCGGGCCCAGCGGGTTGAAGGTGGCGCAGCTCTTGCCCTTCGACCACTGGCCTCCCGACTCCTCCAGCTGGAAGGCGCGCTCGGAGACGTCGTTGCTGACCGCGTAGCCCGCGATGTGGGCCGCGGCGTCGGCGGGGGAGTCCAGGTAGGAGGTGCGGCGGCCGATCACGACGGCCAGCTCCACCTCCCAGTCGGTCTTCCTGGAGCCGCGCGGGATGAGGACGTCGTCGTACGGACCGACCACCGTGTTCGGCGACTTGTAGAAGAGGATCGGCTGCGCGGGCGGCTCGGAACCGGACTCCGCCGCGTGGGCCGCGTAGTTCTGCCCGATGCACAGGAGCGCGGACGGCCGGGCCACCGGAGCACCGATGCGCTGTCCGGTGATGTCGGTCTCGGGGAGCTTCGGCTCGGCGGGGATCAGGTGCGGCTTGTCGGCCAGCGCGGCCAGGAAGGCACCGTCGATGTCGTCGGTGATGCCGGAGAGGTCGTAGTGGCGGCCCTCGGGGCAGACGGCGACCGGGCGCTCGTGGCCCGGCTCGCCGATGCGCATCAGTCGCATGGTGGTGAGATCTCCTGACGGGTACGGGTACGGGGTCTTCGGGGTTCAGTGCAGGCGGGTGAGGGCGTCGGCGGTGACCGCGTGGACCGGGGGGCGTCCGGCCAGCAGCCTCAGCACCTCGTTGACGGCGCTGAGACCCAGCCGCTGCCGGCACTCGACGCTGCCGGCAGCCTGGTGCGGGGTGAGGAGGACGTTCGGCAGGGCGCGCAAGGGGTGGTCCCTGGGCAGCGGCTCGGCGTCGAAGACGTCGATCGCCGCGTCCAGCCGGCCCGTGGCCAGCTCGGCCAGGAGCGCTTCCTCGTCGACCAGCCACGACCGGGCGGTGTTCACCAGGCCGGCGCCGTCCGGCATCAGCGCGAGCTCCGCGGCGCCGATCATCCGGTGGGTCTCCTCGGTGACCGGGGCGTGCACCGCCACGATCCGGCTGCGCGAGAGCAGCGCCTCCAGCGGCAGGGGGGTCACGCCGAGGGCCCTGGCCTCGTCCTCGGACAGGAACGGGTCGGTGACGCCGACCCTCGCCCCCATCGCCTGCACCAGCCGGATGTACGCGCGTCCGGTGCGGGAGGCGCCGATCACGCCGATGTCGCTGCCGTGGATCTCGTGGCGCGGCGGCGCCTCGCTCGCCGCCGCCCACTCCACCCCGGCGCGCAGCGCATGGTCGAAGCGCTGGATGCGGTGGAGCAGCGACAGCGTGAAGGCGAGCGCCACCTCGGCGACGGGGCGGGCCATCTCGTCACCGGCCTGGGTGACCAGGATGCCGCGCCGGAACACGTCCTCGGTGACATAGGGAGCGACCGCCGACCCGGTGTGCGCCACCAGCTCCAGCCGGTCCGCGTGGGCCAGCAGTCCGGCGTCCACCTTCGGCGCCCGCCAGGAGGTGATCAGTGCACGGGCGCCGGGCAGGGCGGCCGCCACCGCCTCCCGGTCGGAGTGCTCGTCGATCACGGTGAGTTCGGCCGCACGCTCCAGCTCCTGCCACACCTCGGCGGTGAAGAACTGGGCACGCAGGCCCGGCGGTACGGCGACGACGACCCGGCAGGGGCGGTCGGCGGGGTCAGGAGAGCCAGGCATCGAGGTGCTCCGCAACGAAGGCGTCATCGGTCAGCCAAGGGTAGGACTCGGCCACCCGGGTGATCTCGTCGGCCTGTCCGGGGGAGAGCGTCTCGGCCGGGTCCAGGCAGCGGATGTTCGCCAGCAGCCCCTGGCGGCGCAGCACTTCGTGGACGCCTGCGATGCAGCCGCGGAAGGCCCCCCGCACGTCGAAGACCGCGCTGTTGGCATCGGTGAGCTCGGAGCGGCGGGCCAGACAGCGGACCATCGCCGCGTGGTCGCCCGCGCGGGCCCGGCGGACGTCGTCGAGCAGGGTCACGGCCGGACCCGTCCACACCGCCCACTGCCCGAGCAGCCCGCCCGCGAACCAGCGCGGGGTGCCGGCGGAGGTCTCGTACGGGGTGAGCAGGTCGCCGATGATGTCGTCGTCGTTGCCGGTGTACAGCGCCACCTCGTCGGCGCGGTCCGCGGCGGCCACCGCCCGCACGACGTCGGCGGTGCGGTACCGGTCGAACGGGGCGACCTTCACGGCGACGGTGTGCGGCAGGTCGGTGAACGCCGACCAGAAGCCGGGCGACAAGTACCGTCCGCCGACGGCCTCCTGGAGGTAGAAGCCGATCACCGGCAGCACCTCGCCGACCGCCCGCGCCCGCTCCAGCAGCCCCTTCTCGTCCGCTCCGGGCACGGCCGGGCTGAGCAGCACCGCGTCGTAGCCGAGCGCGGCGGCGGTCTCGGCCTCGGCGACGGCCTGGGCGGTGTACCCGCAGGCGCCGGCCACCTTCACGAACGGCCGGCCGGCCTCGGCGTCGATGGTCTCGGCGGCGAGCTCCAGTACGGGCCGGAAGAGGCCCACCTCCCGCTCGCGGATCTCGAACTGGGTGGTGTGCACGGCGACGGCCACGCCGCCCGCGCCCGAGGCGAGGTAGTACCGGGTCAGGGCGCGCTGCCTGCGCTCGTCGAACGTGCCGTCCGCGTGCAGCGCGAGGGGATGGGCGGGGATCGCCGCGCCGTGGGCCAGCAGCTCCAGCGCGGGCGTGGACAGGTGGGAGGGAGTGGACATGGCGTGGATCAGAACCTTCCGTCACGTACCTGGAACTTGGTGGGTTTGCCGGACAGCGGCAGCCCGCGGCGCAGCCAGTCGGCCTGCCACTCGACGAGGGTGCGCAGCGCGACGTCCGGGTAGCCGAACAGGGCGTGGCAGCGGCTCGCGTCGGAGAGCAGTGCGGTGGGCGCCTCCTGGCCGGCGAGGACCGGCTCCTTGTCGAACTCCTCGCCGAACCACTGCGCGATGCGGCGCACCGACGCGGTCTCCGGGCCGGTGAGGTTGAGGGTGAACGCCTCGCCGTCGGTGGCATGCAGCAGCGAGCGCAGGGCGACCTCGTTGGCGTACCCCTGCCACACCACGTTGGCATGGCCGGTCGTCACGTCGACGGGTTCGCCCGCCCGGACGCGGTGGCCGATGTCCGCGAGGACGCCGTAGCGGAGGTCGACCGCGTAGTTGAGCCGGATGTTGGCGACCCTGGTGCCACGGGTCAGCGCCGCGTGAGCGAAGATCCGCTCCCGGCCGAGGCACGACATCGCGTACTCGCCGACCGGTCCGACCGGGTCGCTCTCGGTGCAGCCGCCGGAGGCCACGGGCACCAGGGGGTAGACGTTGCCGGTGGAGAACGCGGCGATCCGCGCCTCCGGCCAGCGGCCGGCCACCCGGTCCGGCATCGCGGCGTTCACCGCCCAGGCGTGTGAAGGCGCCCCGGCGGAACCGAACTTGGCGCCGACCATGAAGACGACGTTCCCGGCCTCGGGCAGCCCGGCCAGATCGGCTGCCGGGTCCATCAGGTCGAAGGCGACCGTACGGACCCCGTCCGCCTCCAGCTCCTCGGCGGCGGACTTGTCGGACCAGCGGGAGACCGCGTACACCGTCACGTCCGTGCGATCCGCGGCGTCCAGCGCCCGGCGCGCCAGCCTGCACAGGCTGGGTCCCATCTTGCCGCCCGCGCCGAGCACCAGCAGATCGCCTTCGAGACGGGTGAGATCGTCGACGAGCGCGGGCGAGGGGGTGGCGAGCCGCTCTTCGAGTGCGGCCTCATCGGTGAACATGTGTGGCTATCCCTTGATTCCGGACGCGGTGACGCCCTCGGTGAAGTAGCGCTGGCCCACCATGTACGCGGCGAAGATGGGCACGAACGCGATGACGGAGCCGGACAGCACCACGTTGAGCGGCACGTTCTGCTGCTGGAGCGAGGCGATGCCGACGGTCAGGGTGCGCATGTCCGTCGACTGGCCGATGACCAACGGCCACAGGAAGTCGTTCCAGTGCCACAGGAAGACGAACACGCCGAGCGTGGCGAGGATCGGCTTCAGGAGGGGCAGCACGATCCGGTAGAAGATGGCCCACTCGCTGCAGCCGTCGAGCCGGGCCGCCTCGAAGAGCTCGTCCGGCAGCCCCTGGATGAACTGACGCATCAGGAACACCGCCTGGGCGTTGGCCAGCGTCGGCACGATCAGGCCCCAGTACGTGTCCACGCCGCCCAGCTTCGCGATCATCGCGAACGTCGGGATCATGGTGACGTGGTACGGGACCATCACCATCGACAGGAACGACCAGAACATCGTCTCCCGGCCCGGGAAGCGCTTCTTGGCGAAGGCGTACCCGGCGAGGGAGGCGAGCAACAGCACACCGACGACCGAGACGACCGAGTAGACCAGCGTGTTCAGCAGCCAGCGCGGCACGTCCTGGGCGCCCATGACGGTGTCGTACGCCTCGCCGGTCAGCGGCCACGGCAGCAGACTGCCGGGGAAGTCGACCGCCGCGGACGGCTTCAGGGAGAGCACGACCATCGCGTAGAACGGGAAGACCGTGACGAGCGCGGCGACGGTCAGCAAGACGCCGCGGGCGATCCGGCCGGCTCGGGTCGGGCGCATTCCGTACGGGACGGTGTCCTGCTCGGAGAGTTTGCGCAGCTTGCGTTCGGCCCGGCGCACGGCCCGGTCCTGAGGTGCGGGCGTCCGGCCGGCGGGCGGGGCCTTCGTCTCCGTGGGTGCTGCGGTCATGGTCACTGGTCCTTCCCGATCACGAGCCGCTGGATCACCGCGACCACCACGGTCAGCACGAAGAGCGCGACACCGATGGCGGAGGCGTAGCCCAGGTCGAAGTACTTGAAGCCCGCGTCGTAGAGCTGGAAGACGAGCGTGTAACTGGCGTTGGCGGGTCCGCCGCCGGTCATCGTGTAGACGGCGTCGAAGACCTGGAAGGAGGCAGTCGTCTCGATGACCGCGAGGAAGAACAGCGCGGGCTTGAGCTGCGGCAGCACGATGTACCGGAACCGCTGCCAGGGCCCCGCCCCGTCGGTGAGGGCCGCCTCCTCCAGTTCCCGCGGGATGTCCTGCATCCGGGCGAGGAGGATGAGCATGCCGTACCCGAAGCGGGACCAGACGCCGACGATCGCGAGCGCGGGCAGCACCAGCACGTCGTCGGAGAGCCAGGAGCCCTCGGACATCCCGAACCAGCCCATCAGGGTGGACCACGGGCCGCCGGTCGAGAAGATCCACACGAAGACCGTCGCGGCCAGCACCAGCGAGGTGACGACCGGCAGGAAGAACACCGAGCGGAAGAACTTGGCCCCGCGGAACGCCCGGCGGGTGATCAGCGCCAGGGACACCGACGCGATGAGCGTGCCCGGCACGGCGAGCACGGTGTAGAGGACGGTGACCTTCAGCGCCTGCCAGAACAACGGGTCGTCCCACAGGCGGGTGAAGTTGTCGAACCCGATGAAGCTGCCGCCACCGGTGAGGGAGTAGTCGGTGAAGCTCATCAGCACACCGGCGACGCCCGGGCCGAACCGGAAGGCGAGGAAGAGCAGGAAACACGGAAGGACGAAGAGCAGGCCGATCCGGGCCTCGCGGCGCGCCTGCGGCCCGCTGCGACGGCCCCGGCGGGTGGGTTCCGCGACGACTGCCACGGGGATCTCCTTGCGGTACGGGGGAATTGCGGAAGGTCGGGGGAGTGCCCCGAGGAGGATGCGGGGCCGGACTCGGCCCCGCATCGGGTCAGCGGCCGAGCATCGCCTGCGCGGCCTTCTGCGCCGCGTCCAGCGCGTCCTGCGGGCTCTTCTTGCCGAGCAGCGCCGCCTGGATCTCCGGCGCGAGCATGCCCTGGACCTCACGCGCCTTGTCCTGGAGCGGGCCCACGTCCATGCTCGGCAGCGTGGCGCCGACGGCGGTCTGGAGTGCGTCGTCGGGGTACAGGTCACCGCCGGACCTACGGGCCGGGAAGAAGCCCGCGGCCTTCTGCAGGCCGGCCGCGTTCTTCGACTCGGCCACGAAGTTCAGCCAGTCACCGGTGTTCTTCTTGTCCGCGCCCTTGAGCATCGAGAGCGCGCCAACGGTGCCGTAGCCGACCGACGCGGTCTCCTTGAGCGGCGGCTGGACGACGATGTTCTCCTTGCCCCAGAACGGCTCGACGTCCGCCGGGGTGTTCTGCCAGGTGCAGGCGACCCTGCCCTTGGCGGTCGGGGTCTGTTCCAGCTTGGGCGTGGTCGTGACCAGGTCCTTGTCGGTGTAGCCGCCGTCGACCAGCTTCTTCAGGTACGTCAGTGCCCTGACGCCGGCCGCGTCGTTGAAGGTGACGTTCTTGCCGTCCTCGGAGAAGACGTCGCCACCGGCCTGCCACAGCAGCGGGTAGAACGTCATGTTCAGCGTCTGCTGGGTGTCGCCGCTGTAGCTGGTGGCGTAGTAGCCCTTCTTCTTCAGCTTCGGGGCCAGTGCCTCCAGGTCCGCCCAGCTCGTCGGGTAGGTCTTCTCACCGATGGCGGCGAACACGCGCTTGTCGCAGATCAGCGGGTTGGCACTGGTGAGGATCGGGGTGGCGAGCGCCTTGCCCTCGACGGTGACGGACTTCAGGGCGAAGTCCGTGTAGTCGGACTTGGCGCCGGCCGGCATGTAGTCGTCGGCCGGGACGATGCTCTTGGCGTACTTGGGCAGCTGGTCCGGGATCAGGTAGACCGCGTCCGGGCCCTTGCCCGAGGCGATGGCCGTGGCGAGTGCGGTGTCGCGGTTGGCCCACGGGAAGGTCTCCACCTTCACCGTGACGCCCGCGTGCTCCTTCTCGAAGGCCTTGACCAGACCGTCCCAGTACGCCTTGTTCTTGGCCTCGTCGAAGATGACCGGGTAGGTCCACATGGTGACGGTGCCGTCGTCGCCGCCGCTGCCGGAACAGCCGGCCAGCACACCGGCGGCGAGCGCGGTGGCCACGACGGGGGCGGCCAGGGCACGGACTCTGGAACGACGGGTGAGAAGACGGGACATGAGGGGGTCCTCCGAGGACGTGAGGGTGGTTCGGGAAGAAGTCACTGCGCCGGGACCGTCTGGACGGTTCCGGTGTGCCGGGCGCGTTCGGCGGCGAAGGCCGCGAGATGGCTGCCCAGCGAGGTGGCGGGGCCGGAACGGACAGCCCCGGCGTCACCGGTGGCGACGGCGGTGACGAACGCCTCGACGAGCGCGGCATCCCCGCCGCCGTGCCCGTCCGCGGCGTTCGAGCCGGACGTGCCGAGTTCGTGCACGGCCGACTCACCGGTCCGGAAGTCCTGCACCGTGACCCGCTCGCCGTCGCCGATGAGCCAGCCGTGCGAACCGAAGATCCGGGTCTGCCGGTGGGTCTGCTCGGTGAACGCCACCATCTGGAAGGTCGCGGTCACCCCGCCCGTCAGCTGCATCGCGAGCACCTGGTGGTCGACCACGTCGTTGTCCGAGCGGTACACGCAGACCCCGTACGGGCCCTCGCGCAGCGCCTGCACGAGCCCGGCCTCGTCGGCCGCGTCCGTCACATGGGTGACCGGCCAGACCGCGCCCTTCTCGCGCAGCGTCGGCATGTACAGCTTCGGCGCGCTGTACGGGCAGTCCGGCTCGACCGCACAGTCGAGACAGCGGTCGGCCGACCCGGCAGGGGCGTTCTCGGGCCGGAAGTGCTTCAGCCCTCCGAAGCCGGTGACCTGCTCGATCCGGCCGCCCATGACATACGTGATCCAGTCCAGGTCGTGACAGGACTTGGCGAGGAGCATCGGCGAGGAGTCCTTCTCGCTGCGCCACGGACCGCGCACGTAGCTGTGGGCGTAGTGCCACCAGCCGACCGGCTCGAGATGGTCGATCGAGACCAGTTGCCCGAGCACACCGGAGTCCACGACCTCCTTCACCAGGTCGGTGTACGGGGTGTAGCGCATGACGTGGCACACCGCGAACAGGACCCCGGCCCGCTCAACACCCTCGACGATCCGGCGGGTCTCCTCCTCGGTCGGGGCGAGGGGCTTCTCGGCGAGGATCGCGTAGCCGGCCCCGGCCAGGGCCAGCACCGGCTCCACGTGGAAGCGGTCCTGGGTGGCGACGATCACGGCGTCCGCGATGCGGTTCTCGACGAGCGGCCGCCAGTCGTCGAACTCGACGGGTGCACCGGCGGCGGCCCGCGCGGCGGGGCGCGGGTCGGCGACGGCGACGAGTTCGGCGCGCTCGGGGTGCGCCTTGATCCACTCGGCGTACGTCAGACCGCGGTTGCCGGCGCCGACGAGGGCGACCCGTACGGGCCGGCCGGTGATCGGGGTATGCGTGGACACGGGGAATCCCTGGTGCTCGGTGAGGGGTGGTGGTCAGAAGCGGAGCGTGGCCGCGGTGTGGGCGACGCGGTCGCTCTCGTCCGGCAGGGCGGTGCGCTCGGTGCCGTCCTCGACGCAGCCGGTGTGCAGCAGATGGCCGGTGCCGCCGAAGGCCGCGGGCCGCAGTTCGAGCCGGCCACCCGTGAAGGTGCAGCCGGTGGCCCGGTAGCGGTTGGCGCCGTCGGTGAGCAGCACATGGGCGGTGCCCTCGGCGGGGGCCGAGTCGAGGCCGCTGAGCTGCCAGTCGACAGTGCGTCCGGAACCGGTACGGGCCAGGAAGGCAGCGTCCTTGTTGGTGCCGCGCAGCCGCGAGCCGTCGATGCGCAGGCGCTGGTCCTTCGCCGAGGTCAGCTTCAGTCCGGTGTCGCGGAGTTCGCCGCCGAGCACGGTGATGTCGCCGTGCGCGAGCGAGACCGGGGCGGTGTCCTTGGAACCGGTCAGGGTGCACTGGTCGAGGACGAGCGGCCCGGTGCCGTTGAACACCGCGCCGTCGACGCCCTTCAGCGTGGTGCGCTGGAGGGTGAGCGGGACAGCGACGTTGGCCTGGGTGATCTCCGCGCCCGGCGCGAAGGCGAACGAGGAGTCGGCGATCACGTTGGGGCGGGCGGAGAGGTCCGAGGCCCGGGACACGATCAGCGGACCGGTGGCCGTACAGCCCCGCATCTGCACCCCGTCCGCGTTGACCCAGAGCATCCCGGAGCCGGCGAGGGACTTCTTGCCGATGACCAGGACGTCCTCCAGCGTCAGGTCGGTGATCTTGACGCGGGCGACGAACCAGGAGCAGGCGTGCCGCCGTACGGTGATGCGCTTGGCCCTGCCGCCCCAGGCCGCACCGGAGTTGGCGAAGGTCATCAGGCCGGAGTTGCCGGTGTAGACGAGGTCGTGCTCGAACTGGCCGTGGGTGACGAACGGTCCCTCGTCGTCACCGTCACCGTGGCAGTTGGTCACATAGCAGTAGGCCGATGCCGTGAAGTCGTTGAGATGGCGGGCGTTGGAGGTGTGACAGTCCTCCACATGCCCGTACAGGCAGTAGATCTGCTGGGTGAGATAACCCGCGCCGCCGTAGGTGACGGACTTCGGATTGGTGAGCGAGCACTGCTCGGTCCGGTAGTACGTGCACCAGCGGCGCATCACGACCGGCCAGAACGTGCCGACGGCCTCGATGCCGGAGACGTCGCAGCGCACCGCGTACTCGTAGGCGACCGGGTGCGAGCCGGTCATCTCGTCCTCGCCCCAGCCCTCGAAGACCATGTTGCGGACGTGGGCGCGTTCGACGGGCTCGATCCGGGTCCAGGCCAGGGTGCGGCCGGCCGCCAGGTCCCAGCCGATCTGGTAGTTGACCCGGATGTGCGCCGGGTCGACGACCTCGGTGACCTGGACCAGGCGCTGGATCTCCTTCTCGTACGTCCCCGCCAGGGCGTTGATCTCCACGGCCCACCACTGGCCCACGGCGAACTTAGACGCGTCGCCGACCTCGAAGAGGTCCGAGAGGTCCGGCATCGCCGCGCTCAGGCTGTGCTTGACGGTGGTGTCGGTGACGGTTCCGCGGAAGGAGAGGACGGCGCCGAAGGGGTTGTCGTGGGTGTTCTTCTCGATGCCGGTGGTGTGGATGTGGTGGCCGCCGAAGTCGAGTTCGATGTTCGAGCGGTTGAAGAGGTGGCGTCGGGTGAAGTGGAGGTCGGTGTGGGCTTCGATGCGGTGGACGTTGTGGTCGTTGACCATGGCGTCGAGTGCGTTGTCGGCGGGGGTGTCGGC
>NZ_JBEXXX010000031.1:0-94818 GCF_040630635.1 Streptomyces sp. NPDC005761
CCGCAGGACGACGAACACCGACCCGGGTCCATCGCGTACCCGCGGAACGTTCGTCGTCTGAGGAGACGCCCCGGAGGGACCCCGGACCCCCACCCCCGGACAACGGCGCAGCCGGCGGGGCACCCGCACCACCAAGCCCGTCCGGCGATTGAGGACAAAACCCGCACCCCGGAAAGGAGAAAGGGGCAAGGCCACCCCCACCACCCCCCGCCGCCCGCCGCCCGCCGCCCGCCCCAGGGCTACGCGTCGGGCCCGATCACCGTGAAGTACGCCGCGAACGCCGCCACCACGTCCGCCTCCGCGATCCGCCCGTCGCGGTCCGCGTCCAGGCTCTGGGCGGCGAACGCCGCCGCGTCCGGGCTCGCGCCCAGGACCCGCAGGGCCCGCTCGACCGAGGGCACCGCGGCGGCACCGTCGTTCTCCTGGTCGGCCACCTCGATCGCCGCCCGCAGGAAGGGGCGGGCGATCTCCGCGAAGCGCTCGGGGTTGTCGCGGAGCCGTTTCACCGCACCGCCCACGAACTCCTCGCGGGTGACCCGCTGGTCCCCGTCCACGTCGGCGATGCCCGCCATGCCCTGCCAGAACGCCTCGGCCCCGCTGTAGAGCGCCTGGCCCTTGTCGCAGCGGGCCGTCGTACCGAACTCGGTGAGCAGACGGGCCGCGGCTGCGTTGAAATCCGCGCGATCGATGTATCCGTTGCCGTCCTGGTCGAAGGCGGCGAAGCGGAAGGCGATCTTGCGCTCATACTCTGCGCTGTCCATGCGGGGAGCGTACGACGCCCGCAGGCGTCACGTGTCACTTACGCGCGTCACCGGTGTGACAACCCGGTATTAATGTCCGCCGCGGCCGGGTACCCACGGCCGCTCAGGCCGAGAGCGGCCGGGCTTCGTCGTCCACGGCCGAGTCCCAGTCCGGGTAGACCTCGAACAGTCGGCGTACGCCCAGCGCGGCGAGCACGCGGTTGACGTGGGAGCCCTCTTCCGCGCCCCGGGCGGGCAGGATCAGCCGCAGCCGGCCCCCGCAGGAGCGCATCAGGCGGCGGGAGGCGATCAGGACGCTGACACCGCTGGAGTCGCAGAAGAAGACCCCGGAGAGGTCGAGCACGACGTTGTGGCAGCCGACGGCCACCGCGTCGTGGACGGACTGACGGACGACGGGTGAGGTCACCAGGTCCAGTTCGCCTTGCATGTGCAGCACGGTCCAGGCGCCCTGTTCGGTCCCGGTCACCTTCAGTGGCTTGGCGGAGCGTTCGTGAGGGAGCCAGGGGGCGTGAGTGGTTGCGGCCGGAGGTGGGTTTCCGGGAGGGCTTGGTGTGCTCACGCGACTGGGCCTCTCGTTCCGGGGATCCCGGGGGATTCCAGCGATCCGGAAGTTTGCGTTCCTCCTCGCGGCTGCCCCGGCTCGCTCCCCGCGAAACACCGCCCCCCGCACGAAGGGCCGGAACAGTTTCGGGCAGAAACGATCGCTTCGGATCTGATTCCGGTGCTGAGGGGGCCCGCATTCCCTACCATCCAGGACGATCGCAGGGACGTACTTGCCGTAAAGGGGCGTGCTCGGACAGCCTTGCGGACTACATTCGGTGTGACGAGGGGTACAGGGCGAGAGGCCCTGACGGCACAGGGCAGGGGGTCGCATGGCCAAAAACGCACCACCCCGCTGGGACCGCAGGATGCAGCAGCGGCTGGCACGCGGTGAGGCGGCCGCCCTCGGCGAGCTCTACGACCGGTTCGCCGCCCTCGTGCACAGCCAGGCCAACCGGATGCTCGACGACGAGAGCGCCGCGGACCTCGTGACCCGTGAGGTGTTCGGCTACGTGTGGGAGAACCCCGGCGCCTACGACCCCAAACAGGGCTCGATGCGCGCCTGGGTCGCCCGGCTCACGCACCGCGAATCCGTACAGCGGCTGCGCAGGACCGCCGCCGCCCAGGACGACGCGTACGACCCGTACGACGGACGCGGGGAGGCCGGGGGAGACGGCCCGGACGACCTGGAGGAGCGGGTGCGCCTGGCCACCGCGGCAGCACGGGCGGACTACATCGTCGCGTCCATGCCCGCACCGCTGCGGGCCGCCCTGGAGCTCGCGTACATCCAGCGCCGCGACTACCGGCAGACCGCGACCGACCTCGGGGTCACCGAGGACGAGGCCCGCCGCCGGCTGCGGCTCGGGCTGCAACTGCTGTCCACCGCGCACACCCGTCCGCTGGAGGGCTCCTCGCCGCCCGGATACGGGCGGCCCCTGTGACCGACGACGCGGAAGGCCGCGACGAGGAGGACGGACGGGAGGACGAGGTACGAGGCGCCCGCCGCATACCGGGCCCACGGGCGGCCCCGGACGACCTCGACCCGAGCCGGTTCGTCCTGCCGCCCCCGGTGCCCGCACCTCAGGAGCCCGAACCCGAGCCGGAGCAGGCGCAGCCCGACGACGAACCGCCGGGCCCGTTGCTGCCGCACCGCGTGCTGAAGGCTCTTCTCGGGGCCTGGGCGCTGACCGCGTGCTCGGCCGCGGAGACCGAGGCCGTGGAGGCGCACCTCACGGAGTGCGCGCCCTGTGCGGACGAGGCGCTGCGGCTGCGGGACGCCGTCGGTCTGCTGCACACCGACCGCAGCCTGGACCTGGATCCGATGCTCCGGAGCCGCGTGCTGGAGACCTGTCTGAGCCGTCGGCCGGCCAAGATCCCGGTTCCGGAGTGGGCCGCCCCGTACGACGCGGAGACGGCCCGGCTCGACGCACTGCTGCGGGACATCGGTGACTCCGAGTGGCACGCCCCGGTGCGGTTGAAGTGGTTCGAGGGTGAGCGCGGGGTGAACCGCAAGACGACGGTCGCCGGCGTCATCGGTCATCTGCTGACCGTCGACGGCCTGGTCAGCACCGCCCTCGGTCTCGACGACCCGCTCGCCGAGAGCGTCCCCGGCGCCCCGCGCCGGGGCCCCGGTCCGGCTCTCGCGCCCACGCCGCGCACCGAGACGTACTGGTCGGCCGCCCGGCGCCCGCCGACCCGCAGCGTCCGCGAACCGTGGCGCGACCAGAGCCACACCCTCATCCGTACCGTGTCCTTCGCGGGGCGCGGCGTCGCGGATCTCTCCGTCTCCTACGGCGACTTCGCCCTGCCCTTGCAGGACGCGATGCTGGACCGCGCCTTCGAGTGCTGGGTGCACGCCGGTGACATCGCGGAGGCGGTGGACTACCCGTACGAGCCGCCCTCCGCCGCCCACCTGCACCGGATGATCGACCTGGCGGCGCGGCTCCTGCCGGCCGCACTGGCCGAGCGGCGCCGGACGGGACTCGCCGGCCCGGCGCGCCGCCTGGTGACGGCGGGCTCCCCCGGCCGCACGCTCCACCTGGAGGTCGAGGGTTCGGGCGGCGGCAACTGGTACATCGCGCTGGACTCCCCCGCCGCTCTCGGTTCGCCCGACCACACCGTGGCGCAGGTCGCACTGGACGGTGTGGAGTTCTGCCAGCTGGTCGCGGGGCACGTGCCGCCCGTGGACGCGGCGGCCGGGCAGCGCGGGGACCGCGACGCGATCCGGGACGTGCTCTTCGCGGCGGCCTCGCTCAGCAGGCTGTGACCGGCGGGACTACGCGAAGATCACCGTACGGCGGCCGTTCAGCAGGATGCGGCGTTCCGCGTGCCACTTCACCGCGCGCGCCAGTGCCTGGCACTCCACATCGCGCCCGATGGCGACCAGCTGGTCCGGCGTCACACCGTGTCCCACCCGCTCGACCTCCTGCTCGATGATCGGCCCCTCGTCGAGGTCGGCCGTGACGTAGTGCGCCGTGGCGCCGATGAGCTTCACACCGCGGGCGTGTGCCTGGTGGTAGGGCTTGGCGCCCTTGAAACTCGGCAGGAACGAGTGATGGATGTTGATGATCCGGCCGCTGAGCTGCTTGCACAGATCGTCCGAGAGCACCTGCATGTAGCGGGCCAGGACGACCAGCTCCACGTTCTCCTCGCGGACCAGTTCCAGCAGCTGCGCCTCCGCCTCCGCCTTGTTCTCCCTGCTCACAGGGATGTGACGGAAGGGGACGTCGTACGAGGCGACCAGCTCGGCGAAGTCCGCGTGGTTGGAGACGACCGCCGCGATCTCGACCGGCAGGGCGCCGATCCGGGAGCGGAACAGCAGGTCGTTGAGGCAGTGGCCGAACTTGCTGACCATCAGCACGATCCGCATCCGCTCGGAGGAGCGGTGGATCTGCCAGTCCATCCGGAAGGAGTCGCCGATAGCCGCGAAGCTCGCCCGGAGCTTGTCCGGCGTCACCGGGCTGTCCGCCGAGAAGTGGACGCGCATGAAGAACAGACCCGTGTCGTGGTCCCCGAACTGCTGGCTGTCCTCGATGTTGCAGCCGGTCATGAAGAGGTAGCTCGACACGGCGTGCACAATGCCCTGTTTGTCCGGGCACGAAAGGGTGAGGACGTACTGCTCGGGCATGGTTTCGGCAGGCTGCGACGCGGTCATCCCCGTAGCGTGCCACACCGCCCGCGGTTCGGAGGGGGCCTCTCAGGACCTGGTCATGATGCGGAGCACGTCCAGCGAGCGCGGCGGGACGTCCGGGTCCTCGCCGTCGTTCGTGGCGAGCAGCACATGGGCCTCACGGGCGGCCCGGACGGCCTCCGGCCAGCCGTGATGCTCCAGATAGGCGGAGACGGGGGCGTCCGCGCCGACCTGGTGCATGATGCGCAGCACCCGCAGCACGGCGACGTCGACCAGGGCGGCCTCGCCGGAGTCCCGGAAGACCGTGCCGACGTACTTCTCGGCGGACCAGTTGTCCAGCCAGGTGTCCTCGACCAGGCGGTACACGGCGTCGGTGACGTCGCCGTATCCCTCCCGGCCGGCCAGCCAGCACTCGTGATGGAAGACGGGGTCGGAGAGCATGTGCAGCGCCGAGCGCACGTTGCTGCGCCAGCGCCACCACGGAATGTCATTCAGCGGCATGCCGCCCATGGTGGAGGAGCGACGGCCGCGACGGGAAGAGTTCTCGGAACCTTGCTGCACGGTTGTCGATCGTACGTTCCCTTTCCGGCTTCCCGTACGTGCCCCTGCAATTCACCGGGACGTCACCGAGCGTTGAACGGAGCACACTGCGGCGTTACCCGGGGACGGGAATCGTCTGTGCCCATGACCGGACGGCAACGCCCCACCTCCCCCCGCCCCTTCAGGTTGCTCACCGGTGCGGTGGCGGCAGGGGCGCTGCTGATGACCGGCTGCGGTGCGCTCCCTGGGGCCTCGGGGGACTCCAGGGAGCCCGTCACCGTCGTGACCTGGGCGCCCAGCGGCGCCGCGGGACCGGACGCCGCCAACATGGCGGGCATGACCGCGATGGCGCAGACGTACGCCCGCTGGATCAACGGCGAGGGCGGGATCGACGGGCACGAGCTGCGCGTGGTCACCTGCGACGAGCAGGACACCTCGATCGGCGCGGGCAACTGCGCCCGACGGGCCGTGAAGGAGAAGGCCGTCGCCGTCCTCGGCTCGTACAGTCGGCACGGGCGGGCGTTCATGGCGCCGCTCGAAGTCGCCGGGATCCCGTACATCGGCGGCTACGGCGCCTCCGAGGAGGAGTTCCGCAGCTACATGTCCTACCCGGTCACCGGCGGCCAGTCGGCGCTCATGGCGGGCAACGCGAAGCAGCTGGCCGCCACCTGCGACCAGGTCTCCCTGGTGCGGCCCGACACCCTGGGCGGCGACAGCCAGGCATGGCTCCTCAACACCGGCCTCACCGAGGCCCGCCGGCCCGCACCGGTCGATGTCCGGGCGGCCGAGGGGGCCACGTCGTACGACGAGGCGGCCGGGCGCGCGCTGACCGGGGCGGGCGCCGACGGCGGCTGTGTGACGGCCGTGCTCGGCGACCGCACGGAGACCTTCTTCGACTCCTTCAGACGGCTGGAGCCGACCGGCGGATCGGTACGGATCTCCTCGGTCCTCGGCAGCATCGGCCAGCCGCTCATCGACCGCACCGGCGGTCGCGAGAGCCCGTTCGAGGGTGCGTACGTCACCGGGTGGTACCCGGCCCCCGGCGACGCGCGCTGGGATCTGATGAGGAAGGTGATCGGCGAGCACGCCTTCGGCGACAACCGCATCGACCCTGACGACACGGGCGTGCAGACGACGTGGATCGCCTACACCGCCCTGAAGTCGATCGTCGAGTCGCTGAACGAGACGGACATCACGTCGCGGACGATCACCAAGGCCCTCAACCGCGGCACCCCGGTGGAGACCGGCGGTCTCACCCCCGCACTGCGCTGGCGCTTCGAGGACATGATCGGCTCGTCGTCCTACCCGCGCATCGTGAACAGCAAGGTGACGTTCCAGGTCGTGCGCGACGGCCGGCTGGTCGCCGACAGCAAGGGCTTCGTCGATGTGACGAAGACGCTGTCGGACGCCAGCGCGACCGGCTGAGCCCCCGGGGACTCAGAGCGCGGTGGACGCGCGCTTCGTCAGGCCGTACTTCGTCGCGATGGCGTTCCACAACGTGGATGCCTGCTTCTTGGCCGTCGTGGCCTCGCCGCTCTGCACGTTGGCCTGCTGGTAGTGCGAGGTCGGGCGGGCCTTGCCCTTCTTGCACACCTTCTTGCTCTTGGCCTGCGTGGCCCAGGCGGCGTAGTGGTCGTCCGCCGAGGCGGACGCCTGCCAGGCCTTGGTGAGCGAGGCGGTCAGCCGGGCGTTGTCCGGCAGCTTGTCGACGGACAGTCCCTTGAGCCGGGTCACCAGATCGCGGCGCTGCTGGGCGGCGCCCTTGAGATCGGCCACTGCCTTGTCCAGGTCGGTGCAGTTCTTGGCCTTCTCCACCGCGCCGATCACCGCGGACCGGCTGTTGTTGCTGTCCGCGAGCAGCTTGTCGAGTGCCTCGGCCTGCGGCTTCGCCGGGTCCGGGGCGGCCTCGGTGGGGGTCTGGCCGGCGGGTGAACTCGCCGCCGCGACCGGCTGCTTGCCCTCATCGCCCTTCTCGTCGCCACCGCTCATCAGCGCGCCGGCCCCGAGCCCGATCACGGCGCAGCCGACGACGACCGCGGCGATCAGCGGGACGTGCGCGGACTTCTTCCGCCGCCCGCCCTGCCCGTCCTGCGCCAGCCCGTCGTCGGGCCCCGTGTACGGGGGTGCCTGCTGGTACGCCTGAGGGGGCGGCCCGCCCTGGTACTGCTGCTGTCCGCCCTGGTGCTGCTGGTGCTGTGCGGGATCGAACCGGGGCATCTGCTGTGTGGCGCCCGCGGGTTCGTCGCTGCGGAAGAGGTTGTCGAACTCCGCGGGCGGCTGCCGCTCGCCGGGCGCCCCGGGCCGGATGCCGTAAGGGGCGCCACCGGGTACGGGCGGTATGTACTGGGTCGCGTCGGCGTCCTGACCACCGTGCGCGGGCGGCGGTTCGGCGTGACCGCCCGGCTGCTGGTACCCCTGCTGCCGGTCGCGGCCGAGGAACTGCGTGGACTCCGCGGGGGTCTCGGGCGGCAGGCCGCCAGGCCCGGGGGCGCCCGGTATCGCCGCGATGTACTGCGTGGCGTCCGCTTCACCGCTTCCGCCGGGCACCGCCTCGGGCGGCAGCGGCTGGGCGTAGGGCGAGGGCTG
Organism: Streptomyces sp. NPDC005761; assembly: GCF_040630635.1. Lineage (NCBI taxonomy): Bacteria > Bacillati > Actinomycetota > Actinomycetes > Kitasatosporales > Streptomycetaceae > Streptomyces > Streptomyces sp. NPDC005761. The sequence continues at coordinate 7,558 of NZ_JBEXXX010000031.1, forward strand.
CGCGTGCTGCTGGGCGGGCGGCTGCTGGGCGTGGCCGTACCCGGGAGCCTGCGGCCCCTGCCCGTACTGCCCGTGCTGCGCCTGCTGCCCGTACTGCCCCTGCCCGTACGCGCCCTGCTGGTCCTGGCCGTACCCGCCCTGGCCCTGGTGCTGTGCCTGCTGGGCGGGGTCCTGGTGGGGCGCCTGCGGCCCCCACGGCTGCCCCCACGGCTGACCGCCCGCCGGGGCCGCCTGGTCCGCGGGTCCCCCCGGCGTCCAGGGTTCGCCGCCACCCGCGGGCAGCACGACGCCCTCGTGCGCGGGTCGTACAGCAGGGAGCTGCTGCTCGTCACCCTGTCCGCTCTGTGTCACCGGGACTCCTACGTGTGAACCTATGGAATCGTCGGCTCACGCTATCGGGTGGTCCCTGCCCTTCGCCAAGCGTGTGTTGTCGCTCACCACCCCTTCACAGGGGATGTAACACCGGGCGCCCTTAAGACGCAGTTAAGGGGGCGCCCGCGCACCACCGTCCTCTCCGGCGCACGGAAAGCGCCCCGGAACCGCCTCCCGTCAGGCCGCCTGCAGTTCCAGACGGGCGCCGAACTCCCGTACCGCGGGCTCGTCCCCGTACGGCACCAGACGCTGCTGCAGATCGTCCAGATACTCCGCGCCCCGGCTGGAGCGCACCGTGCCCAGCAGCTCCATCGCCCGCGTCCCCGTGTGGCAGGCCTGCTCCACCTCCCGCAGCTGCACCTGCGCCGCGGCCAGCAGGGCCAGGCCGATGCCCCGGCGGCGGGTCCGGGACTCCGGAAGACCGCCCAGGGCCTCCTTCGCCCGGCGCGCCGCCGCCTCCGCCTGGCCGAGGTCGCGGTGGCAGTGCGCCAACTCGTCGGCCAGGTACGCGTGGTCGAAGTGGACGATCCAGTCGGGGTCGTCGCCGCTGTCCGGGTCGGCCTGCTCCAGCGCCGTCAGCGCCCGGCCCGCAGCCACCTGGCTGGTGCGGGCGTCCCCGAGCAGCGCGTGGCCGCGCGCCTCGGCGGCGTGGAACATCGCCTCCGCCCGTGGCGTGACCCGCCCGCGCGCCCCCTCCTGCGCCGCCCTGGCCAGCTGGGCGATCTCCCGCGGATTGCCGAGCTGGGCCGCGAGATGACTCATCGAGGCGGCCAGCACATAGCCCCCGTAGGCGCGGTCGCCCGCCGCCTGGGCCAGCCGCAGCGCCTGGATGTAGTAGCGCTGGGCGAGACCCGGCTGCCCCGTGTCGATCGCCATGTATCCCGCGAGCTCGGTGAGCCGCGCGACCGCGGCGAACAGCTGCCGCCCCGTCGACTCGCGGTACGCCCCCGAGAGCAGCCCGGAGACCACGCTGTTCAGGTAGTGCACCAGGACCGGCCGCACATGACCGCTGCCGAAGCGGTGGTCCAGATCGACCAACGCCGCTGTCGTCGCCCGCACCGCCTCGACGTCCGGCATCCCGACCCGGGCCCCGGCCACGCGCGCCACCTGTGGGTCCGCGCCGCTGATCAGCCAGTCCCGGCTGGGCTCGACCAGCGCCGAGGACGCGACCGCGGAACCGGACAGGAAGTCGCGGCGGCCCACGTCGCTGCGCCACAGCTCGCAGACCTGCTCGATCGCCCCGATCACCGTCGGGGCGAACTGCAGGCCGACGCCGGAGGCCAGGTTCTTGCCGTTGGCCATGCCGATCTCGTCGATCGTGACCGTACGGCCGAGCTTGCGGCCGAGCGCCTCGGCGATGATCCCCGGCGCCCTGCCGCGTGGCTGCTGTCCGCGCAGCCAGCGGGCCACTGAGGTCTTGTCGTACCGGAGGTCGAGACCGCGCTCGGCCCCGACCATGTTGACGCGGCGGCTGAGGCCCGCGTTGGAGCATCCGGCTTCCTGGATGAGCGCCTGGAGCCGTTCGTTCGGCTGGCGTGCGACGAGAGGCCTGGCTGCCATGTTTCTCCCCCTGAGGCCGCAGTGATCAGTGAAGGGATCACTGCCCGACATATGCCTGAGAAATTCGCCGATTCATCGTGTTGGTCACTTTTGACGCGTCTCTGCACTTTTCTCCCGGCACGCACCCTAGGATGCCGATCGAACTGCGCCGGATCTCCGGTATGTGGCTACCCGCCCGTCGCCCACGTCGCTCCCGCGCGCCCCCACCCGTGCATCGATGCGCCCCGCATGCGGAAGCGATGGACCGTAACCGCGCTCGCCGCGCCCGTAACCCCAGGTGGCGGCGGGAGTTGTGCTGGGCGTGGAAGAGCCCATCGGAGTCATGGAAGCCGCACAGATCCCCCAGCAGCGAGCCGAGCAGCTGCTCGAGGCCGCGGTGCGGTACGCGGAGGAGCGGCACTGGGACGTGTGCCCGGGCGCCTGGCTGGAGCCGGCCGACGGTACGGAACGGTGCTCGTGCGGCGAGGCCCGCTGCGCGGCGCCCGGCGCCCACCCCACGCGGACCGACTGGGCCGGCCGGGCCACCGGCAGCGGCGCCGCGGCCCGCCGGATGTGGTCCCAGCACCCGCGCGCGTCGATCCTGCTGCCGACCGGCCGCGGCTTCGACGTGATCGACGTCCCGGAGTCGGCGGGCTTCCTCGCGCTGGCCCGGATGGAGCGGATGAGCCTGCCGCTCGGCCCGGTCACCCGCACTCCTGACCGCCGGATGCAGTTCTTCGTCCTGCCGGGTGCCGCGGCCAAGGCCGACGGCCTCGTCCGCCGGCTGGGCTGGGACGCCACGGCCATCGGGCTGCGCGGAACCGGCGAGGGCCACTACATCGCCGCCCCGCCCACCCGTGTCGGCGGCGCCGGTGCGGTGCAGTGGGCCCGCAGCCCCTCCACCGCCAACCGCTGGCTGCCCGAGGTGGAGGAGCTCATCAGTCCGCTCGCGTACGCCTGCGGGCGCGAAGCCGCCGACGCGCGGGGGCGCCTTTCGTAGGGTGTCCCCAAGGAGGAGCATCCGGCGAGGGAGGGGCGGGGGAAGGAACCCCACGACGCCGCCCCCGGTCGCCGGACGCTCCCAGGGGACTTCGAAGGGCGTGCAGCATGCCGGACCGGACACAAGCCGACCCAGCCGACCCGGCCGTGGAGGCCGGCGCACCGCGGACACGGACGCCCGCGGTACGTGTGGAAGGGCTGTGGAAACGGTTCGGCGACCACACCGCGGTCGCCGGAATCGATCTGGTGCTGCCCGCCGGCAAGTTCATCGGCCTGGTGGGCCCCAACGGCGCCGGCAAGACCACCACCCTGTCCATGGTCACCGGACTGCTCCGGCCCGACATGGGCCGGATCGAGATCGGCGGCCGGGACGTCTGGCGCGACCCGGTCGAGGTGAAGTCCCGCATCGGCGTCCTGCCCGAGGGCCTGCGACTCTTCGAACGTCTCTCCGGACGTGAACTCCTCGCCTACACGGGACGGTTGCGCGGCCTGCCCGGCAGCGAGGTGGACACGAGGGCCACCCAGTTGCTGGACGTCCTCGACCTGGCGGGCGCCCAGCACAAACTGGTCATCGACTACTCGACGGGCATGCGCAAGAAGATCGGGCTCGCCGCCGCGCTGCTGCACAACCCGGAAGTGCTCTTCCTCGACGAACCGTTCGAGGGCGTCGACCCGGTGTCGGCGCAGACCATCCGCGGCGTGCTGGAGCGCTACACCGGCTCGGGGGCCACCGTCGTCTTCTCCAGCCATGTGATGGAGCTCGTCGAGTCGCTCTGCGACTGGGTGGCCGTCATGGCGGCGGGCGCCATCCGCGCCCAGGGCACCCTCGACCAGGTCCGCGGCGACTCGTCCTCGCTGCAGAACGCCTTCCTGGAACTCGTCGGCGCGGGCGACCGCGACCACGGCGCCGCCCTGGACTGGCTGGGCGGTGCCCGATGAGCGTGCTCGACGCCCCGGCCGGCACCGGCCTCCCGGCGAGCCGACCGGCAGGCGGCGCGGACCTGGTCCCCGTCCTCGTCCGGCTCAAGCTCGCCCTGCTCCGCAACGGACTGCGTCAGTCGGCCGGACGCCGGGCCGTGTACATCACCTCCGTCGTCGTCACCCTGCTGATCGCCCTGGCCCAGCTGATCGGGCTGATCGCACTGCGCGGAAACGCCCACGCGGGCTCCCTCGTCGTGCTGCTCGCCGCGGTGCTTGCGGTCGGCTGGGCCGTGATGCCGCTCTTCTTCGCCGCCGGGGACGAGACCCTCGACCCGAGCCGCCTCGTGATGCTTCCGCTGCGACCCCGCCCCCTGGTCACCGCACTGCTGGTGTCCTCGCTGGTCGGCATCGGCCCCCTGTTCACGCTCTGTCTGGCGGCCGGTTCGGTGACCGCGCTGGCGCACGGAGCGGGCGCGGTGGCGTTCGCCGTTCCGGCGGCCCCGCTGACCCTGCTGGTCTGCGTGGCCCTGGCGCGGGCCGTCGCCACGGCCAACACCCGGCTGCTGACCTCACGCAAGGGCCGGGATCTCGCGCTGCTCAGCGGGCTCGTGATCGCCGTCGGGGTCCAGGGCGTCAACTTCGGCGTCCAGCGGCTCGGCAGGGCCGGCGGGCTCTCCGCTCTCGACCCGGCGGCGGACGTGGTGCGCTGGCTGCCGCCCGCCTCGGCGATCGGCTCGGTGGACTCCGCGTCCCAGGGAGCGTACGGGCGGGCCGCCGTGCAACTGCTCCTCTCCGTGGCCGCACTGTTCCTGCTGGTGGTGGCGTGGCGGCGCAGCCTGGAGAAGCTGATGACGGAGCCGGACGGCTCCACGCTCTCCGCGGCCGATCCGGCCCGCACCAAGTCCGGCAGGGACGGCGCCGGACTCTGGGCACTGCTCCCCGAGAGACGCACGGGCACGGTGATGCAGCGCAGTCTGCGGTACGTCGCACGGGACCCGAAGACCAAGGCCGCCTGGGTGACGGCGCTGGCCATCGGGCTGATCGTGCCGCTGTTCAACGCGCTGCAGGGCACGGGGTCGGTCTACTTCGCGTGCTTCGGCGCCGGGATGCTCGGCATCCAGATGTACAACCAGTTCGGGCAGGACACCTCCGCGTTCTGGATGGTGGCGCTGACGATCTCCTCGACCCGTGACGCGTACCTGGAACTGCGGGCGCGGGCACTGGCCCTGCTGCTGATCACCCTTCCCTACACGGTCCTGGTGACCGTCCTGACGGCGGCGGTGCTCGGGGAGTGGGAAGCGCTGCCTGGGGTCATGGGGCTGTCGTTCGCACTGCTGGGCGCGATGCTGGCGACGGGTGCGGTGGCCTCGGCGAACTTCCCGTACTCCATCCCGCAGGACGGTGCGTTCAAGAACGTGGCGCCCGGGCAGGCCGGGCTCGCCTGGATCTCGATCTTCGGCGGCATGGTCTCGGCGGCGCTGCTGTGCGCCCCGGTGATCGGTCTGACGATCTGGCTGCATCTCGCCGATGCGGAGGGTCTGCTGTGGCTCCTGGTGCCGGTGGGTGGGGCGTACGGAACGCTGATCGCCTGGGGCGGGCTGCGGGTCGCCGCGCCCCGCACGGCGGACCGGCTGCCGGAGATCCTGACAGCGGTCAGCAAGGGGTGAGGGGCGGGGCGCTAAGGAGCCACCGGTTCCCGGTCGTCCCGTGTGTCCTCGGCAAGCTGCTCCAGGAAGGGCTCGACCGCGGCGCGCCAGCCCTCGGGCCGGTCGTAGTGGACGAGGTGTCCGGCGTCGGCCACCTCCGCGTACTGCCCCCGGGGCAGCACGCGGACCATTTCCTGGGCCTCCGCCCGGCCCAGCTCGCCGTCCAGTCCGCGGAGCACCAGGGTCGGGCACCTGACCTGCGCCAGCTCCTCCCAGTGCGCGTCGAAGACCCACGTGGCGCGGGACTCGAGCATCTGCCGGCGGGAGAAGACGGGCCGCCAGCCGTCGGCCCGCTCGGCCATCACCTCGGCGAAGAACTCGCCGCGGGCCGGATTCGGCCGTTCCACCCAGGGGTCGTCCTCGCCGAACCACTTCCGCACGTCGGACAGGGTGGCGAACGGGACCGGCCAGGACTTGAACCAGTCCTCCCACTCCCGCTGCGAGGCGGCCCCCAGCGCGGAGGCCCGCATGTCGCAGATGACCAGGGCCCGGACGAGGTCGGGACGCTTCGCGGCGAGCTGCCAGGCGGTGAGCGCTCCCATGGAATGCCCGACGAGGGTGACGGGGGCGAGCCCGAGCTGTTCGATCGCGGCCTCGGCGTCGGCGACGTACGCCTCGCGGGTGTACGGGCCCTCGGCCGGCTTCTCGCTGCGGCCGTGCCCGCGCTGGTCGAGGCCGACCGCCCGGTGCCGCTCGGCGAGCCAGCGAGTGGTGGAGGCCCAGTGCGAAGCCCGGCCCATCAGTCCGTGAAGCAGTAAGACACCTCCGGGGCGCTCCGCCTCCGCACGCCCCTTGGGCGGGTCCGCGAACTCCCAGGCCGCGAGGCGTACCCCGTCGGTTCCGGTCACATCGATGCGCCGCACCATCTGTTCTGGCACCCCCTTCTGGTCCCTCGATCACCATGTGGTCGCGTCGGCCAGACTATCGAACCTTTATTCGAAAACCGGGTTCCGGCACACAACACCGCTCGTTCGAGTGACCGCCTCGCAGGATTGACGTCGGCCACGGAGGGGAGATCTTCTCCGGGAGGCGGGCCACTCGGGGATGAGGGCTCGCGGGAACCGACCTCGAGAGCTCGGGGCTCCAGGTCGGAACAGGGGAGGACAGGCCCCGGCGCCTTGCGGCGCCGGGGCCATCCGTCTCTTCGGGGCCGCCGGTCCGGGGGCGGAACCCAGCTGCTGCGGCGCGCGTCCCCGGCGCATGCGCCGGGGCGTACGGCCGGAGCGGAAGCATCGCCGCAGCCGTGTTCACGGAACGCGCCTGCGGGACTGCGGCCGTCTTCTCCCGGTGCGCAGGCCGGACATGCCAGTACGACGGGCGCATTCCCTGCTCCCCTCCCCGACCGCGCGGCCAGACGGCCGACACTCTCAGGTATCCCTCCGCCACAGCCTGGCACGCGATCCGTCCGGGCGCTGCAATTCCGGACGGAAAAACGGAAAACGGACGTCAGCACCGCTGATCGTCCGCCACCCGCATTCCGGCGCCTGCTCCCGTATCGAGCACCGCCGCACTCAGGGCTTCGCCCTGTTCACCACCCGCTCGGGCTCAGCACCCGCCCGGGTTCAGCGCTCGCCCAGGGCTCAGCGCTTCGCCACGAAGACGTGGGACGCGACCTCCGAGTCCAGCTCCGCCGCCTCACCGCTGCTGCCGACCAGCACCCCGCCGGGTGACTGGGTCACGCTGACCACGGAACCGGGCTGCACGCCCGCCCGCCGCAGCGTGTACATCAGCTGGGCGTCCGTCTGGATCGGCTCACCGATCCGGCGGACGACCACCGTCTTGCCTTCGGTGCCCGGGTCGAGCTCCGACAGGCTGACCATGCTGTCGTCGAGGAACGGGTCGGCCTCGGCCTTCTCGCCCAGCTCCTCCAGGCCCGGGATGGGATTCCCGTACGGAGACTCCGTCGGGTGGCGCAGCAGCTCCAGCACCCGCCGCTCCACGGCCTCGCTCATCACGTGCTCCCAACGGCAGGCCTCGGCGTGGACCTGCTCCCACTCCAGGCCGATCACGTCGACGAGCAGGCACTCGGCGAGCCGGTGCTTGCGCATCACACGGGTCGCCAGCCGGCGGCCCTCCTCCGTCAGCTCCAGGTGCCGGTCCCCCGCGACCTGCACCAGGCCGTCGCGCTCCATCCGCGCCACCGTCTGGCTGACGGTCGGACCGCTCTGGTCCAGCCGTTCAGCGATCCGGGCGCGCATGGGGACCACGCCTTCCTCTTCGAGTTCGAGGATGGTGCGGAGATACATCTCCGTTGTGTCGATCAGTCCGGACATTCGTGCCCCTCGATGCAGTCGTGCGCTGGCCCTCGTCCAATTCTGACGCATAGCGCCGACAACCGTGCCTCACCGTCCGAAGGAGCTCTTCCGCGCGCGGCCGGGAACGGTCCGTGCGGTATTGACATGTCACTGGTCCAGACCGCAACGTGATCGGCGGCAAGGACGTCCCGCGAACACCCCACCCCGCCGGAAAGGCCCTCCTCGATGAGCGAAAGCAAGCTGGCCGGTCAGTTCTTCGACGCAGCGATCGGCCTGCTGGAGCGCGTGCGCGACGAGGAGTCCGGCTCCATCGCGGCCGCCGGTGACGCGATCGCCGACACCGTCGTGGCCGGCGGCAGGCTCTTCGCCTTCGGCGCCGGGCACTCCTCGCTGGCGGCCCAGGACGTCGTCTACCGTGCGGGCGGCCTCGCCCTCATGAACGTCCTGTCCGTCCCCGGCACCCTCGGCGTCGACGTCATGCCGGCCACGCTCGGCTCCGCCCTGGAGCGGGTGGACGGCCTCGCGGGCGCGGTGCTCGACTCCAGCCCCGCGAAGGCGGGCGACGTCCTCGTGATCATCTCGCTCTCCGGGCGCAACGCGCTGCCGGTCGAGATGGCGCTGAACGCCCGCGCGCTGGGCCTGAAGGTGATCGGCGTCACCTCGGTCGCGTACGCGGAAGGCACCCGGTCCCGGCACAGCTCGGGCGGGTTCCTCCGGGACCACTGCGACATCGTCCTCGACAGCAAGATCTCCATCGGTGACGCGGAACTGGACGTCGAGGGCATCGAGGCGCCCTTCGCCCCCGCGTCGACGGTCGTCACCAGCGCGATCATGCAGGCGATGATGGCCGCCGCCGCGGAACGCCTGCTGGAGCGGGGCGTCGAGCCGCCACTGCTGCGGTCGGGCAACGTCGACGGGGGCCACGAGTGGAACGGGCGCGTGATGACGGAGTACGCGGACCGGATCTTCTACCGGCACTGAGTCCGGCCGGTCAGCGGGGCCTGCGGAGCCTGACCGACAGCTGAAGCGGGGGCTTTCCGCCGCTCGGCCCGGCCATGGCGTCGCCGGCCCTCAAGCACCGGACGGCCCGGGCTCGCCCCTCACCACCTGGTACAGGTCCACCGACGCCGCCACCCGGTCCGCCACGCTCTCCGCGTACACCGCGTCCGGGCGCTCGAACGCGGCGCGGTGGGAAGAGCGCAGGAACGTCACCACGCCCAACGTCCGGCCCCGGCTCCGCAGCACCACGCACAGGGCGTGCACCGCGTCGGCGGGCCACCGGCGCTCCGTCGCCCACTCCCCGGCCGCCTGCGCCGACCCGGCTCCCGCCGACGCCCGCACCGACCCCGTACGGTCCACCGTCTGGAGGGCCGGGTGGCCCGGCGCGTACCGCAGCGGGATGCCGCCGCCGGCCACCGGCAGACACGGGCCCGGAGCGTCGGACGGGGTCGCCGCCGCGCGCACCAGCCGCTCGCCCGACACCAGGTCGATCAGCGCATGGTCGGCGAAGCCCGCGAGGGCATAGTCCAGCGACGACGTGGCCGCCTCCATCGGGTCCTCGCACTCGGCGGCCGACCGTGAGGCCCGGTGGAGCTGGCTGGATCTGAACCGCGCCCGGTCCGCCTCCTGGGCCGCCAGCTTCGCCGCCGTCACGTCCTGGAACAGCCAGCCGACGCCCAGCGGCACCGGCTCCTCCGCGAGCGGCGAGGCCAGCCGCAGGAAGCCGCTTCTCCAGCAGCGGCGCCGGTCGCCGTCGCCCGTACGCAACGTCACCCACAGCTCGGCGGGCGCGGGCGGCGCCCCCTCGGCCAGGACGTGCTGCAGGGCACCTTCCAGGTCCTCGACGCCCTGCACGATCAGCTCGCCGAGCGGCCTGCCGAGCAGCGTCGTCCGACCGCCGCCCAGCGCCCGGGCCGCATGGGCGTTGACGACGGTCGGCCGCAGGTCCACGTCCACGAGGACGACACCCCACGACGCGTCCTCGAACAGCGCCTCGCTCAGCGCGATGGACCGCTCCAGGTCGATCTGCGCATGAACCTCGCTGAACGCGCAGTACACCCCCGCGGGCTTCCCGTCCGCGCTCCGCACCCCGGCCGACTGGGTCCGCACGAGCACCCGCCCGCCGTCCTTGCGCAGCAATGCGAACTCGTGCACCTGGCGCCCGGGCCCGTCCATGACGGCCATCAGCCGCTCCTGCACCTCACCCGCGTCCGCCCGCCGCACGGCCCACCCGGCGAATCCGGGCCGCCCGACCGCCTCCTCGGCGGACCAGCCGAGGATCCGCTCGGCCTCACGGTTCCAGTGGGTGACGGTGCCGTCGGCGTCGAAGGCGCAGAGAGCCGCGTCCATCCCGTCGAGGAGGGCTGCGAGCAGCTCCGCCCCGGGGATCGGATCGGGGCCGAGAGCATCGGTCGTTCCGCTGGTCGTGGAAGCACTCATCCCGGGACCCCCTGCAGGACGTGTCCGCCATTGCCGCACGTCAGACCATTGAACTCGAACGTGACCCAGCACACAGCGACTTCCCGGAAATCAATGGCTCCGATAATTCGGTTGTGCGGCGCCCGGGAGCTTCCTAGGCTGAAGCCACACGTAGGGAAAGGAGGTGTTCCGGAAGTGATTTCTTCTCGGACTCGTGAGGTGACTGCGGGCTGACGCCCGTTGTCGCGCTCTTGCAGTGCAGGCCGGTCATCGGCCAATCCCAAGCAGTCACCGACCCGCAGGCTCGCCGGTAAGTCCGGCCGGCTCCTCCGCAAGGAGGGACCAGAGCCTGCGGGTTTCTGCATGCCGGCGGCGTTCGGCGGCCTCTTGAGGGCTGTCCCGCACTTCCTGGTGGCGGGAGAGCCCTCAAGGGCAGAGCCGCTCGACGCGCCACGCGTCCTCGCCCGCCCCCCTCACGTACCGCAGGCGGTCATGGAGCCGGTTCTCGTGGCCCTGCCAGAACTCGATCGTGTCCGGGACGACACGGAAGCCGCCCCAGTGCGGGGGCGCCGGGACCTTCTCGCCCTCCGGGTAGCGGGCCTCGAGGTCCTCGTAGCGGCGGGCCAGCTCCTCACGGGAGCCGATCACCGCGGACTGGTCGCTCGCCCAGGCGCCGAGCTGGGATCCGTGGGGGCGGGTACGGAAGTAGGCGACCGTCTCCTCGCGGGAGACCCGGGACGCGGTGCCGGTGACGGTGACCTGGCGGGCCAGGGGGTGCCAGGGGAAGAGCAGCGAGACATACGGGTTGGCGGTCAGTTCCCGGCCTTTTCGGGAGTCGTAGTTGGTGAAGAAGACGAAGCCGCGCGCGTCGTACATCTTCAGCAGGACCGTGCGGGAGGACGGCCGGCCCTCGGGGGTCGCCGTGGACACCACCATCGCGTTCGGCTCGTGGAGCATGCCGCCGGCGGCGACCTGCCGGAACCAGCGGGCGAACTGCTGCATCGGATCGGCGTCGAGGCCGTCCTCGGTGAAGGCCTCGGACCGGTACTGCTCGCGCATCGCGGCCGGATCGGTGGTGGAATCGAAGGAGGAGTCTGCGGTGGGCAAGGTGGGCACGGGGCCATCCTGCCGCAGTGGACCGGCACGAAGGAGGTCCGCCCGCCGTTACACGGTGGAACGGGGAGCTGTGCCCGATGTCACGCTTCCCGGTCGCGTCGGAACCCGCCAGTATCTTGGGTGGGCCCTGGGGCCCGCCCGCAGCCGCCGATCCGAGGGAGCCGCCTGATGTCCGACTTCGTACCCGGACTCGAAGGAGTCGTCGCGTTCGAAACGGAGATCGCCGAACCCGACAAGGAAGGCGGTTCGCTGCGATACCGAGGCGTCGACATCGAGGATCTCGTCGGCCATGTGTCGTTCGGCAATGTGTGGGGACTGCTGGTCGACGGGGCGTTCAGCCCCGGTCTGCCGCCCGCCGAGCCGTTCCCGATCCCGGTGCACTCCGGTGACATCAGGGTCGACGTCCAGTCCGCCCTGGCGATGCTCGCGCCCGTGTGGGGCCTGAAGCCACTGCTGGACATCGACGAGGAGACCGCGCGCAACAACCTGGCGCGGGCCGCGGTCATGGCGCTGTCGTACGTCGCGCAGTCCGCGCGCGGGCAGGGGCGGCCCATGGTGCCGCAGAGCGAGATCGACAAGGCCGGATCCGTCGTGGAGCGGTTCATGATCCGCTGGCGCGGCGAGCCGGACCCCCGGCACGTGAAGGCCGTCGACGCGTACTGGACCTCGGCCGCCGAACACGGGATGAACGCCTCGACGTTCACCGCGCGCGTCATCGCCTCCACCGGTGCCGACGTGGCCGCGGCGCTGTCCGGGGCGGTGGGCGCCATGTCGGGCCCGCTGCACGGGGGCGCGCCGTCCCGGGTCCTCGGCATGATCGAGGAGATCGAGCGGACCGGGGACGCCACCGCGTACGTGAAGCAGGCCCTGGACCGGGGCGAGCGGCTGATGGGCTTCGGTCACCGGGTGTACCGGGCCGAGGACCCCCGCGCGCGGGTCCTGCGACGCACGGCCGAGGAGCTGGGCGCGCCGCGGTTCGAGGTGGCGCAGGCGCTGGAGAAGGCCGCGCTCGAGGAGCTGCACGCGCGGCGCCCGGACCGGGTGCTGGCGACGAACGTGGAGTTCTGGGCAGCGATCATGCTGGACTTCGCGGAGGTCCCGGCGCACATGTTCACGTCGATGTTCACGTGTGCGCGTACGGCGGGCTGGTCGGCGCACATCCTGGAGCAGAAGCGGACGGGGCGCCTGGTGCGGCCGTCGGCCACGTACGTCGGTCCGGGGACGCGGAGTCCGCGGGAGATCGATGGATTCGATCAGCTGGCGGACCTGGGGAACTGAGGCCCGAAGTTCTGACGGACGGGGACACCTCGTCCGTCAGAACTTGCCCCGGCCGTCAGAACCTGCCCCATCCGTCAGAACCTGCTCCCTCCGTCAGAGCTTGCCGCGTACGCAGACGGTGCGGCGCCGGTCCAGGCGGAGGCCGAACTCGGCGAGGAAGCTGGGCTTCAGGTCGGGCCATCCCCAGAAGGTGAAGCCGAGGCTGCCGTACGCGAAGGCGTCGTCCATGCCGGTCCAGTCGGTGAGCGGGGACTCGGCGTGGCAGTGCGTGCAGCGGACCGGTGCGGCGGCTCCGGCGAGCCAGGCCTCCTCGGCGACGGCGAAGGGGTCCCAGGCGCCGGGGATGTCGTCCCACGTCTCCTCATCGCGGAGTTCGGTGGTCGCCCTGCAGCGAGGACAGTCCGCGCCCGAGGCCTCCGCGTACTGCCCGGCGTCGAAAACGGTGCGGGTGGTGACGACCTCCAGGCCGCCCGCCTGCCAGGGGTCGCTCCAGCCGCTGCTGTCGACTACGGCACGGTGGCGGGGGCCCGGGGGGTGTCCGGGTCCGCCGCCGAGGACGGGTTCGGTGCGGTCCGGGCCGACGACCCCCTCGGCGACGAGCCACTCCACGATGTGCGCGGCCACGGGGGCAGCGTCCGCCTCGGAGATCCCGGTGTCCACGATCGTCTGGTAGTAGTCGCCCATGCGGGGCCTCCTGGGGTGCGTGCGGTCGGCTCGGTCGGTCTGCGCCGAGGTTCGCGGTCCTCGGTGGTGCGCGGTCCGCGGTGAGTAGTCCTGCACGCGCGTGCGGCCCTTGTCCACACTGGCTGCACATACCGGTCACCGGGAGTCCGGCCACCGGGAGTTACGCAAGGGGCGCACCTTCCTGACCGGGGCGCGCAGGTTCCTCGCCGACGGCGGCCCCGGCCGTGGCTCGGTCCCGGGCCTGACCCGGCTTTCCGAGACGCACCGCCCCGTCCGCGTCGGCGCCCGATACCCGGTATCCCTCGCTCTCGTACAGGGCGATGTTGCCGTGGCTGGCCGCACCGGTGTACATGATCAGGCTGTCACATTCCTTCCCTCCGGCCTCCGCACTGCGCAGCATCCAGCGGCCGATGCCGTGGCCTCGCAGATCGGGAACGACGGCGAGCCGCCCGATGTGCCAGTCGCCGCCGCTGCGCCGTGCGCGCACCATCGCCAGGAGCCGCCCGTCCCGCCACAGTCCGGTGGCCTCCCAGTCGGCCAGCCAGGCGCCCACCTCGTCGAGTGACTCGCGCAGGGCCTGTACGGCCAGGGTGTCGTTGGCGACGGCCTCCTCGACCCAGCAGCAGCGCTGCAGCACCGTGACGTCCGGTGCGTCCTCGGGAACGAGGCGTCGCACGTACGAGCCCGGCAGGGGGCCGGGCAGTGAGCCCCTCGCTCCGCGTTCACGCATCGGCCGCAGTGCCTGAGCGACCCGCACCAGCTCGTCGAGTACGCCCAGGGCCGCCGCGTCGAGGGCGGCGTCCGGGCGGACCCGCCCCTCGGACACCGCGTCCGCGATGCGGATCGCGACCGTGGACCCGAGGGGCACGAGACGAAGGGTCGTCACCACCTGCTTGGCGTGCTGGACCGCGCGGGTGCCCGCCGAGGTGTTTCCGTAGCTGACGAATCCGACAGGTTTCCAGGCCCACTCGGGACCCAGGTAGTCGAGCGCGTTCTTGAGGGTCGCGGGCATGCCGTAGTTGTACTCCGGCACCACCATGACGAAGCCGTCAGCCGCTCCGGCCAACTCACTCCACCGACGCGTGTGTTCGTGGTGGTAGACGCCCGAGGAGGGATGCTCCTCCTCGTCCAGGAAGGGCAGGCCGAGATCGCCGATGGCCAGCGGCACGAGGTCCACGCCGAGGCCTTCGGCGTGTGGCGCGAGCGTGCCGGTCAGCCACTCCCCTATGGCCGGCCCGAGGGCACCGGGGCGGCTGCTGCAGACGAGGACGACGACGCGCAGTTTTTTCGTTGACATGGAAATGAAGCTAGCTGGTAACTTGATTACATGTCAACGAAATCGTCGGACTCCGCGCCCCGCTGGCTGACACCCGGAGAGGAGCGCGCCTGGCGGGCGTACCGCCGCATGGTGATCACCGTCCAGGCGCGCACGACCCAGGACCTGGCTGAGCACGGCCTGTCCGAACCGGACTTCGAGGTGCTCAGCACTCTCTCCGAGCGGCCCGGCAACACCAGCACCCTCGGCGAGCAGGCAGCCAAGATGGGGTGGTCCCGCAGCCGCCTGTCCCGCCACGCCACACGCATGGAGGCGCGCGGACTCCTGCGGCGGGCGCCCGACCCGGACGACGGCCGAGGCTGCTTCCTGGCCCTCACCGAACAGGGCCTGGAGACACTGACGCGCAGCATCCCCGGCCATGTCGCGTCAGTGAGGCGTCACTTCGTCGACCGGCTCGATCCGGGCGACCTTGCCGCCCTCGAACGCATCGCCGCGAAGCTGGACGACGACCTGGCGAGGTGAGGTTCCCACCGGGGCCCTCGAACGGCGGCGGGCGCGGCGACGCCGCCTACGCGGCCATCATCCGCACCACCCGCGCGGCCGGCCGACCCCGGTGGGCCGGGCCAGGAGCCACGCCCCGCCGGGCCATGGCGCACCCGTGGCAAACCTGTGGCGCGCCTGTGTCATTCCCGCCCCATCCTGAGATGTGCCGGCGCGCCCCGGCGACGGACCGTCGTCGCCGAGGCCGCTCCGGCACGTCCGGTCACATGACCGGACGCTTCTCCAATTGTTGACGTTCGGCTGTCGTATGGGGCAGCCCTCACTGCCAGTTAGGCCAAAATGACACCCAAGGCACGCATCGTCTCCGCAGTTGCCCTCACCACCCTGTGCCTCGGCCTCACAGCCTGCAACGACGGCGAGGACTCGGCGGCACAGGAATCGCCATCGGCGTCCGCCCCGGCCTCGTCCGACCCGAGCAGCGAGAGCCCGCCCGCGGACCCCAGCGACGACGCCGCCGCTCCGGCCGGTGGTGACGTCGCCGCACCGGGCACGAAGTTCAAGATCGGCGACAGGGCGGTTCTGCCGTTCACGTACGGGACCGACAAGAAGGGCACCGTCGCCGTGACGGTCACGGCGATCGAGAAGGGTGCCGAGGCCGACATGGCCGCATTCGGTGAGAAGGCGAAGGGCATGACCCCCTACTACATCCGGATGAAGGTGGAGAACGTCAGCGGCACCGACCTGTCGTACGCGTCGCTGAGGCTGCGCGGCAAGCTGGAAGGCGGCGGCCCCACGGGCGTCATCCTGATCGGCGACCTGCCGGGCAAGTGCGACAACGAGACGGCACCCCGCGACTTCACCACCAAGGGCGCGTCGTACGAGACCTGCTCGCTCAGCGCCACGAAGACCGACCCCATCGCGGCTGCCTCGTTCGAGGAGGGTGACGCGTACAGCGACAGCCCGGTGCTCTGGACCAGCTGACCAGTTGACCAACCGATTCCGTGTCCGCGCGCCGGGCATCTCGTCCTTGGACGACATGCCCGGCCGACGGCCGGCCCGCGCTCTGCAGGTTGTCCCGGAGGAAAGCCGTGCGGTGGCCCTCAGGTCGGCTCAGCACAGGTCGATGCGGATCCCGGGCAGCAGATCGTCCAATAGGCCGGGGACGACCGGCAGGTCCGGCAGTCCCGGGAGCCAGCCGGAGTCCGCCGGGCTTCACCGCAACGGGCGCGTCAGCCAGACCACTTCGCCCTTGTCCTCCACGGTGACGCGGTCCCGCGCGAACCCGAGCTTCTCCAGGACGCGGAACGACGGTGTGTTCCCCGCATCGACGGTCGCACCGATCCGCTGCCGCCCGGTCGCCGCAGCGGCGTCGAGCACCGCACGGGCCGCCTCGGTGGCGTAGCCGCGGCCGTGCACCCGCTGGAAGAGCTCGTACGCGATCTCGGGCTCCTCCAGCGTGGAGCGGCCGATGATCAGTCCGCAGTAGCCGATGAAGTCGCCCTCGGCACGCCGCTGGATGGGCAGCAGGGCGATCCCCGTCGTCTCCGTGGAGGCGATCAGCTTCGCGATGAGCGTGCGGGAGTACTCGACCGTGCGTGTCCCCACGCCGCGTTCGGCGTACAGGGCGGTGAGCTCGGCAGCGTCCGAATCGGCCCACGGGCGCAGGATCAGCCGCTCGGTCTCCAGGTGGAACGACATCGTCCCGTACGTGGTCATGCCCCGCCCCTGCCCTTCACGGGCCCTGCCGAATCATGTGCTCCGGACGACGTCAGGGACGGTTCAGCCCCCACGTCTGCAGGACGAACGGCCGGCCCTTCTCCTCGCCCTCGATCAGCGGTACGTCGAGCAGGCGGAAGCCCGTCTTCCTCGCCACCGCGACGCTGGACACGTTCTCAGCCTCCAGTTCCAGGATCACCTGCTCCACGCCCAGTTCCTCGAAGGCGTACGCGGCCATCACCCGCACCGCCCGTGCGGCCAGGCCCTGGCCGCGGTGTGCGGGGCCGACCGCGTAACCGATCTCGTTGCCCTCGGGGGCGCGCCGCAGCATGACCTCGCCGAGTGCAGCGCCGCCGTCGGTGGTGATGGCGAGCAGAATCGTCGTGCCCTCCTGCCGCAGCTGACGGGCCCGCTCCAGACGGGTGTGGGCGGCCTTCTCGTCGAAGGGGGAGACGATCGGCGTCCAGTGCGCGACGTCGGGGTGGTCGAACAGCTCCGGCATCGCGGCCAGGTCCGCTTCTGTCCAGTCGCGCAGGACGAGGCCTTCTCCCGTGAGCTCGATCCGGGCGGGAAACGGTGACGCGGTGCTGCTCATGACGCGGGGCCTCCCTGGCCTGTGTTCGGGAGGAGAAAGGGTATCCGGGAGCGGCCGGAAGGCGGCGGGCCGGCGGGCCTCCGGGAATCGGCGGGCGCCCCGGCGGGGCACCGGCCGCCTCCGCCCTCTCGGCGCGAGGCTGATCCGCCGTTCCGACGCGCGCGGCCGGCGGCCCGGACGCGCTCGGGGACGCCGCTTCACCGGTCGCCCGACCCACGCCTGCCCGTTCCCGTCCCGGCTCCCCCACCACCCGGGCGGGACCGTGGTCACCGCCGGAACCAGCTGCGGCCACTGCCCTTCCGCTCCTGCCGGAGCTGCTTCCTCAGCGCCCCCCGCAGGGCGAGCGCCGGGGGCGCCTGCTGCTGGAAGTCGTGCCCGGGTCTGTTCCTGAGGGTGGTGAGGAGCACGTCCAGCATGGAGACGGCGCGCTCGGGCGATCCCGACTCCGCGACGCAGTGCGCGTGCCGGATCCGCAGGCGCACGTCACTCCTCGCGAGCGCGGCGGAAGTGCGCGGCATCAGCCGTTCGTAGAGAGGCAGGGCCGCCCGGAAATCGCCCAGTTGGTACGTGTCGAGGGCCAGGCGCAACGTGGCGTGGACGGTGCGCGGATCGTCGTCACCCAGCCCCTGGAGGAGGTCCGGCAGCAGGGGTTCCAGCAGGGCGCGGCGGCGGGCCGCCTGTTCGTCGTCGCGTGATCCCGTGATGTGCACGGGCCGGCCGGTGCCGTCGTACTCCCGGTCCAGCGCGTCGGCGCGGTCGAGCCGGGCCACCAGCGTGATGGGGTCGTGCGCACCGAGGACGTGGGTCGCCCGGGCGATGATGTCGTCCAGTTCGGCGAGGTGGCGCCGGCCGTCGCCCTGTCCACGGGCGGCGGCGTCTCCGGTCAGGACGGCCCGGACGTCCAGGGTGCGACGGTTCTCGGGGCCCAGGACTCTCATGAGCCTGGGCAGCACGCTCTCCAGGCGGTCCTGGTCGTGTGCCGTCTGCCAGGCGTGCATCGCCCGCTGGTAGGCCGCCTCGACCGTCAGAGGGTCCTCCGCCCCCAGCTGCGCGGTGAGGTCGCGGATGAGGAGATCGAGCCGCCGGGCGAATTCGCCCGCCTCCACGCCGGCGTAGTCGTCCAGGATCCGGTCGAGCCGGCTGCTCAGCGCCTCGCGCGCGCGGCCGGCGGGATCGGCCGCGGTCGGCTGTGCGGTGGGGACGTACGCGAACGGCTCACCCGCGTCGTCGTCGGAGGTGGACTGCGGGTCGGCTGAGGTCGTTCGGCGGGCCTGCCGGACGATGTCCGCCAGGTGGTCGGCCACCTGCCGGGCGTGCGGGGGCCGTTGTGCCGGATCCTTCGCCAGCAGACGCAGGACCAGCCGGTCGACGGCGTCGGGCAGACCCGGGCGCAGTGATCCGGGGCGGGGCGGTGTGCCGGCCGCGTGCTGGGCGATCAGCTCGTTCATGTTTGCTCCGGTGAAAGGAAGTTGGCCGGTCAGGAGCTCCATCAGGACGCAGCCCAGGGAGTACAGGTCCGCCCGTCCGTCGACCGGCACGTTTCCGGCCCAGCGCTCCGGCGCCATGTACTGCCAGGAGCCGATCACGTATCCCTCGGCCGTCAGGCCCGTGTGCGCCAGGTCTCTGGCGATCCCGAAGTCGAGGACCTTCGCCGTGCCCACGCCGTGGCCGGCCCCCGCGCCCGCTCCCGCCTCCGCCCCCGTGATGATCACGTTGGCAGGCTTGATGTCCCGGTGCACCACTCCGTTGGCGTGAGCGGCATCCAGCGCCTCGCAGATGCCCTGCGCCCAGATCAGGGAGGAGACGAGCGGGGGGACACCGCGCCGGAGTATTCCGCCGAGCGTCTCCCCCGGGACCAGTTCCATGACCAGGTAGACCATGAGCCGGCCCTCGTGCAGTGCCTCCCCGTAGTCGTACAGCGCGGCGATGTTCGGGTGGCTGAGGTTGCCGGCGAGCTCTGCCTCCAGGGCGAAGCGACGCGCCTCGTCGTCCGACTGCGGGGAGCCGGTCTTGACCGCCACCTGCCGTTTCACCCTGCTGTCGAAGGCCCGCCAGACCTGGCCGAACCCTCCCTGCCCCAGTAACTCCACCAGCTCGTACCGCTGATCGATCACGTCCTGCGGCCGCATCAGTCCCCCGAGTTCGTCCGGCTCCTCGTCCCGATGGTCCCCAGCAGTATGCGCATCAGGCCCCGCCGGAGCACCCCCGTCGGGCTCCGGCGGGCCGTCCCTCGGCACCCGCGCCTCGGCACAGCACCCGGCCCCGGCCCCGGCCCCGGCCCCGGCCCCGGGAGAACGCCCTGGGGCGTGTCGCCGAACTGGCGTCGCGCGGCAGACGCCAGTTCGACGACACGCCCTACCACGATGCCCTCCCTGAAAGGTCGGTACGCGCATATACGCACACTCTCCTGACATGACGGCCATCTCTGCGTCACACTCTGCCTCTTGGACCGGTCCGGGCAGGAACGGGCGGTCGGTAGCGGGGAGAGGCGGGGGCCAGGTGCTGAACGGAATCGGGCAGCTGCGGAAGAGCGTGCGGCGGCGGGACGCCCTCAGGTACGGCGGTCTCGGGCTGCTGGCCGTCGCGCTGGCGGCCTGCGGGAAGAACGAGGCCGACGAGGCGTCGGGGGCGGCGGGCGGGGCCGCCCGTCCGACCGTCACCGGGGCCGCCGTCCAGGCGTTCGTGCGCGGCGCGTGGAAGCTCGCCTACAGCCCGGAGGGACAGGTCAACGACGCATACCGGCGTATCGAGTTCACCGGCCGCGCCTGGAGCCTCGACGCAGGGGATCTGACGGGTTCCTTCGAGCTCACCGGGGACGCGCTCACGGTCCGGGTCGACGGCATGAGCTCGGACAACGTCTGGGCCGCCACCGGAATGCCCGCCACGGTCGGCGAGAAGGCCGCCGTCACCCTCCAGTGGGGCCATGACGAGGAGTCCGGCCCCGTCGACCCCGGCTCGCCGGTGGACACCACGCCCACGCCGCTGCCCGTCGTGTGGGACGGCACCACACTCAGGATCCGGGCCGGGAACGGTCTGGAGATCATGGCCGTACGCGCCTGACGGCGGCGCGCCGCCCGCTCAGCGGCCCAGCGCCCCGTCCAGCAGTGCCGCCCACTGCGTCACGACCCGTCGCCGGCGGGCGGTGTCGTCGGTGAGGACGTTGGCGAGGCCGAGGCCGCGGGCCATGTCGAGGAGACCCTGGACCGTTTCGCGGACGCCGGGGCGGGTTTCGTCGGCGCGCAGCAGCGTCACGGCGATGTGGTGGGTCTCGCGGCCGACGCGGGCTTCGAGTTCAGTGACGCGGGGGCGGAGCTGTTCCTCGTTGGAGGCCGCGACCCAGAGCTGGAGCGCGGCGCGGAAGAGCGGGCCCGTGTAGAGGTCGACGAGGGCGGCGACGACGGCGGCGCGGTCCTGGACGGCGACGGCGCGCAGGGCCGCGGAGCGTTCCTCGGCGACGTATTCGACGGCTGCGGTGAACAGGTCCTCGCGGGTGGGGAAGTGGTGCTGGGCGGCGCCGCGGGAGACTCCGGCGCGGATGGCGACGGCGGAGACGGTGGAGCCTGCCCAGCCGTGTTCGGCGAGGCAGGCGACCGCGGCTTCGAGGAGCTTCTGCCGGGTGGCACGGCTGCGGTCCTGCTTCGGTGGTGTCACAGCAGCCATGCGGGATCCCGTCGTTCCAGGAAGGCCGTCATCCCCTCCCGTGCCTCGTCGGAGGCGAAGAGTGCCGCGGAGCGGGCGATGAGGTCTTCGGCGTACTGGTCGAAAGTCTCCCGCACAGTAGCCGTGACCAGCTCCTTCGATGCGGCCAGCCCCTGGGGCGAGGCACTGCGCAGTCCGTCGAGTACCGGTACGAGTGCCTTGTCCACGTCCTCGGCGGCCATGGTCACGAGGCCGGTCCTGGCGGCTTCGGCGGCGTCGAAGCGTTCGCCGGTGAGGTAGTAGCGGGACGCCGCGCGAGGATCGAGGCGGGGCAGCAGGGGCAGGGAGATGACGGCGGGGGCGAGGCCGAGGCGTGACTCGGTGAGGGCGAAGGAGGAGCCGGGGCCGGCGACCGAGATGTCGCAGGCGCCGAGCAGTCCGAGCCCACCGGCCCGTACGTGCCCGGTGACACGGGCGACGACCGGTTTCGGCAGGGTGACGATGCGGCGCATCAGGGCGACGAAGGCGTGCGGGTCGGCCGGCGCCCTGAGGTCGGCGCCCGCGCAGAACGTGTTGCCGGTGTGGGTGAGGACCACCGCCCGTACGGTGTCGTCCGCCGCGCAGGCGTCGAGGGCTTCGGACAGTCCGGCCACGAGTGGTGCGCTCAGCGCGTTGCGATTGGCCGGGGAGTCGAGGGTGAGCGTGGTGATGCCCCGCTCGTGGGTGGGTGGGGCGAGGCTCATTGCTGCTTCTCCCTGTCGCGCAGTTCACGGCGGAGGATCTTGCCGGAGACGGCGCGCGGTACGGCGTCGACGAACTCGACGCGGCGGATCTTCTTGTACGGGGCGACGCGTTCGGCGACGTACGCCATGACGTCGTCGGCGGTGAGGTCCGGTGCGGTGGGCTGACGTACGAGGAAGGCCTTCGGGATCTCGTTGCCGTCGGCGTCGTACACGCCGATGACGGCGGCGTCGGCGATCGACGCGTGCGTGAGGAGGAGTGCTTCGAGTTCGGCCGGGGCGACCTGGTAGCCCTTGTACTTGATGAGTTCCTTGACCCGGTCGACGACGAAGAGCCAGCCGTCCGCGTCGACGCGTCCGATGTCACCGGTGTGCAGCCAGCCGTCGCCGTCGATCATGGCGTCGGTGGCTTCGGGGCGGCCGAGGTACCCCTTCATCACCTGGGGGCCGCGGATGAGGATCTCGCCGTCGGTGTCGATGCCGAGGTCCTCCCCCGGGTCCGCCATGGACGCGATGCGCATCTCGGTGCTGGGCAGCAGCTTGCCCACGGCTCCGGGCGGCGGGTTCTCGATGTCGAGGGGCACGACGTGGGTGCCGGGCGAGAGCTCCGTCATTCCGTACGCCTGCCGGACGGGCGGTATGCCGAGGCGGGCGGAGCAGGCGGCGGCAAGTCCGGCGTCCAGGGGCGCGGCGGCGCTGACGACGTACTCGAGCGAGGACAGGTCGTAGTCGCCGACGGCCGGGTGCTTGGCGAGGGCCAGGACGATCGGCGGGGCCACGTACAGACCGGTGATGCGGTGTTCCTGGATCACACCGAGGAACTGTTCGAGGTCGAAGCGGGGCAGCACGACGACGGTCGCCCCGCAGCGCAGCGGGACGTTCATCAGGGCGGTCAGCCCGTAGATGTGGAAGAAGGGGAGGACGGCGAGGATGCTGTGGCCGGGCTCCATGGGGATGAAGGGGCGCAGCTGTTCCAGGTTGGTGCCGATGGAGCGGTGGGTGAGCATGACGCCCTTGGGGGCGCCGGTGGTCCCGGAGGAGTACGGGAGGACGGCGATGTCCTCGGCACCGAAATCGATCTCCGGTTCCGGGGCGGTGGAGCCGAGCATGTCGAGCACGGACGTGTGGCCCTCGGCCTGGTCGCAGACGAAGATCTCCCGGACGCCGCCCGCCAGCTCGGCGGCCCGGCGGGCGACGTCGAGGAAGAAGGACACGGTGACGATCCAGCGGGCGCCCGAGTCGTCGAGCTGTTGCGCGAACTCCTCGGCGGTGGACAGCGGGTGCACGGTGGTGACCGAGGCGCCGGCGCGCGTGGCCCCGTAGAAGACGGCGGGGTAGGCGATCGTGTTGGGGCTGTGCACGGCCAGGACGTCACCCTTGCGCAGTCCCGCCTCGGCGAGGTGGGCGGCGATGCGGCGGTGGAAGGTGTCGAGCTGGGCGTACGTGACGGAGAGGCCGTTCGTTCCGTCGATCAGGGCGACGGTGTCACCGAAGGCCGCGGCCCCGCCGAGGACCGTTTCGTGGATGGGTGTTTCGAGTGCCGGAACGTCTTCGTACAGGCTGTGGAACACCATGGCGGTTCCCTTCGACGCGAGTACGGCCTGTCCGGCGCCGCCGTGGGTCAGCGGGGGCGCCGAGCGGCCGTGCGGGGGTGGAGAGGGGCAGCATCGCCGCTGACGGCGGGCCGGGGAAGTCCCCGGACGGGACGGACGGAGCCGGGAAGTCCCCGGGCGGGGCGAGGCCCGGGACCGGCTCCGTCGCGGCCCCGGGCCGGTCAGTACGACTTGGGGAGTCCGAGGGACTGGTGGGAGACGTAGTTCAGGATCATTTCGCGGCTGACCGGCGCTATCCGGGCGACCCTGGACGCGGTGATCAGCGACCCGAGGCCGTACTCGCGGGTGAGGCCGTTGCCGCCGAGGGTGTGCACGGCCTGGTCGACGGCTCTGACGCAGGCCTCTCCGGCCGCGTACTTCGCCATGTTGGCGGCCTCTCCGGCGCCGATGTCGTCGCCGTCGTCGTAGAGCCGGGCGGCCTTCTGCATCATCAGGCGGGCCAGTTCGAGTTCGATGTGGGCCTGGGCGAGGGGGTGCGCGATGGCCTGGTGGGCACCGATGGGCTCCTTCCACACCTGGCGGGTCTTCGCGTACTCGACGGCGCGGCCCAGCGCGTAGCGCCCCATGCCGATACCGAAGGCCGCGGTCATGATGCGCTCCGGGTTGAGCCCCGCGAAGAGCTGGAGCAGCCCGGCGTCCTCCTCGCCGACGAGCGCGTCGGCGGGCAGGCGCACGTCGTCGAGGACGAGTTCGAACTGCTTCTCCGGGGCCTGGAGTTCCATCTCGATGTGTGAGCGCCGGAAGCCGGGCGACTCGCGCGGGACGATGAACAGGCACGGCTTGAGCTTGCCGGTCCTGGCGTCCTCGGTGCGGCCGACGATGAGGGTGGCGTCGGCGATGTCGACGCCGGAGACGAAGACCTTGCGCCCGGTGAGCACCCAGGCCTCGCCGTCACGGCGGGCGGTGGTGGTGATGCGGTGGGAGTTGGATCCGGCGTCGGGTTCGGTGATGCCGAAGGCCATGGTGAGGCTGCCGTCGGCGAGGCCGGGGAGCCACTGCCGCTTCTGGTCGTCGGTACCGAAGCGGGCTATCACGGTGCCGCAGATGGCCGGCGAGACCACCATCATCAGGAGCGGCGAGCCGGCTGCCCCCAACTCTTCGAGGACGATGGAGAGTTCGGCCATCCCGCTCCCACCGCCGCCGTACTCCTCGGGAAGGTTCACGCCGAGGTAGCCGAGCTTGCCCGCCTCGGCCCACAGTTCCCGCGGGTGTTCGCCCTCGCGGGCGAGCGTGGTGGTGTACTGCCTGCCGTACCGCTTCCCGAGGGCGGCGACGGCGGCGCGCAGCGCCTGGTGCTCTTCGGTTTCGAGGACGGTGCTCATGCGTTCTCCCCAGAGGCTGTCGATGCGAGGGCTGTGGGTGCGGGTGCGGGTGCCGCTGCCGCTGCGGTGTTCGCGGCTTCCGTGACGACGGCGAGCAGGGCGCCGACCTCCACCTGGAGGCCGGGTGCGGCGTGCAGGGCGGTGAGGGTGCCGGAGGCGGGGGCGAGGATCCGGTGTTCCATCTTCATCGCCTCCAGCCAGATCAGCGGCTGTCCGGCCTCGACGGCCGCCCCGGCAGCGAGCCCGTCGGCGAGGCGGACCACGGTGCCGGGCATCGGAGCGAGCAGGGAGCCGGGTTCGGTGCGTTCGGCGGGGTCCGTGAAGCGGGGCACGGAGGTGAAGGCGTACGAGCCGGTGGCGGAGTCCACATGGACCCGGCCGCCCCCGGTGGTCACGGTGAAGTGCCGGGTGACGCCGTCCGTTTCGAGGGTGACGCGGTCGGGGCGGGCGTCGACGAGCCGGATGCCCTCGGCGGGGCGGAGGCCTTCGCGGGTGGTGCGGTAGGTGACGTCGTGCTCGCGGCCGTCGGGTTCGCTCCGGTAGCGCCGGAGCCGGGGCTGCGAGGGGACGTTGCGCCAGGCTCCGAAGCGGGCGACGCCGCCGGCGGTGGTGCGGCGGGCGGCCTCCGCGAGGGCGGCGGCGGTGGCGGCGAGCAGGGAGCCGGCCCCGTCGGCCTCGGCGGTGAGCGCCTCCAGGTGCCGGTCGTAGAAGCCGGTGTCGAGGCGGGCTGCGACGAAGTCCGGGTGGCGCAGGGAGCGTACGAGGAGCTCGCGGTTGGTGACGGGGCCGTGGATGCGGGCGCGTTCCAGGGCGCGGGCGAGAAGGCGTACGGCTTCGGTACGGGTGGGGGCGTGGGCGATGACCTTGGCGAGCATCGGGTCGTAGTGCACGCCGATGGTGTCGCCGCCGGTGTATCCGGTGTCCAGGCGCAGCCCCGGCTCGTCCGGCACATCGAGCGTGAGCAGTGCTCCGGTCTGCGGCTGCCAGTCTCGGGCGGGGTCCTCGGCGTAGAGCCGGGCCTCGACTGCGTGCCCGGTGGGCTGCGGGGGCATGGCGGAGGGCAGGGGTTCCCCCTCCGCGGCCCGTATCTGGAGTGCGACGAGGTCGAGCCCGAACACCGCTTCGGTGACGGGGTGTTCGACCTGGAGGCGGGTGTTCATCTCCAGGAAGTAGGGACGACCGTCGGCGGTGACCAGGAACTCGACGGTGCCGGCGCCCCGGTAGCCGACGGCCCGTGCGGCGGCCGTGGCCGCATCGTGCAGCCGTTCGCGCAGCGCGTCGTCGAGGCCGGGCGCGGGGGCCTCCTCGACGACCTTCTGGTGGCGCCGCTGGAGCGAGCAGTCGCGGGTGCCGAGGGCCCAGACGCCGTCGTGCTCGTCGGCCATGATCTGCACCTCGACATGCCGGCCGCGCTCCACGTACGGCTCGGCGAAGACCTCGCCGTCGCCGAACGCGGACAGCGCTTCGGCCGCTGCGGCTGTCAACTCCCCGGGCAGATCGCCCAGTTCCCGTACGATCCGCATGCCGCGCCCGCCGCCGCCCGATGCGGCCTTGAGCAGCAGCGGCAGGTCCTCGGCGCGAGCGGCGGCCGGATCGACGGGTGCGAGCAGGGGTACTCCGGCGGCGGCCATCAGCTCCTTGGCGCGGGTCTTCGACGCCATCAGCTCGATGGCCTTGACCGGCGGACCGACCCAGACCAGGCCCGCGTCCTGCACGGCGGCGGCGAATCCGGCGTTCTCCGAGAGGAAGCCGTAGCCGGGGTGGACGGCGTCGGCACCCGCCGCGAGTGCGGCGGCGACGACGAGGCCGCCGCGCAGATACGTGTCGGAGGGCGCGGCCCCCGGCAGGCGTACGGCGGTGTCGGCCTCCCGTACGTGCAGCGCCCCGGCGTCCGCGTCGGAGTACACCGCGACCGTCGCGATTCCGAGCGCGCGGCAGGTGCGGAAGATCCGGCAGGCGATCTCGCCCCGGTTGGCGACGAGCAGCGTGGTGATCATGTGACCTCTCACATCCGGAAGACGCCGAAGCCGCCGCGGGCGCCCTCGACCGGTGCGGTGTGGATGGCGGACAGGCACATCCCGAGGACGGTCCTGGTGTCGCGTGGGTCGATGACCCCGTCGTCGTACAGCCGCCCGGACAGGAACATCGGCAGGGACTCGGCCTCGATCTGCTGCTCGACCATGGCGCGCAGCCCGGCGTCCGCCTCGTCGTCGTACGGCCGTCCCTTCGCTGCCGCGGAGGCGCGGGCGACGATGGACAGCACTCCGGCCAGCTGCTGGGGTCCCATGACGGCCGACTTGCTGCTGGGCCAGGCGAACAGGAAGCGCGGGTCGTAGGCCCTGCCGCACATGCCGTAGTGCCCGGCGCCGTACGAGGCGCCCATCAGGACGGACAGGTGCGGGACCTTGGAGTTCGACACCGCGTTGATCATCATCGCGCCGTGCTTGATGATGCCGCCCTGCTCGTACTCCTTGCCGACCATGTAGCCGGTGGTGTTGTGGAGGAAGAGCAGCGGGATGTCGCGCTGGTTGGCGAGCTGGATGAACTGGGCGGCCTTCTGCGACTCCTCGCTGAACAGCACGCCCTGCGCGTTGGCGAGGATGCCGACGGGGTAGCCGTGCAGCCGCGCCCATCCGGTGACCAGGCTGGTCCCGTAGAGCGGTTTGAACGCGTCGAAGTCCGAGCCGTCGACCAGCCGGGCGATGACCTCGCGCGGATCGAAGGGCACCTTCAGATCGCCGGGCACGATGCCGATCAGCTCGTCCCCGTCGTACGCGGGCGGTGCGGCGGGCCCGGGGTCGGGGTGCGCCTTGCGCCAGTTGAGGCGGGCGACGATGCGGCGGGCCTGGCGCAGGGCGTCGTGCTCGTCGACGGCGAAGTGGTCGGCGAGCCCCGAGGTGCGGGCGTGCATCTCGGCGCCGCCGAGCGATTCGTCGTCGCTCTCCTCACCGGTGGCCATCTTGACCAGGGGCGGGCCCCCGAGGAAGACCTTGGACTGCTCCTTGATCATGACGGTGTGGTCGGACATGCCGGGGACGTACGCGCCGCCGGCGGTGGAGTTGCCGAAGACGACGGCCACGGTCGGGATTCCGGCGGCGGACAGCCGCGTGAGGTCGCGGAAGAGCGCCCCGCCGGGGATGAAGATCTCCTTCTGCGACGGCAGATCGGCTCCCCCGGACTCGACCAGGCTGATGCAGGGCAGCCGGTTGGCGAAGGCGATCTCGTTGGCCCGCAGGGCCTTTTTCAGGGTCCAGGGGTTGGAGGCGCCGCCGCGTACGGTCGGATCGTTGGCGGTGATCAGGCACTCGACGCCCTCCACCACCCCGATCCCGGTGACGAGCGAGGCTCCGACCGCGTAGTCGCTGCCCCAGGCGGCGAGCGGCGAAAGCTCCAGGAACGGGCTGTCCTCGTCGACCAGGAGCTCGATCCGCTCCCGGGCGAGCAGCTTGCCGCGCGAGCGGTGCCGCTCGACGTACTTCTCGCCGCCGCCTCCGAGCGCCCCGGTGTGGGCGGCGTCCAGCTCGGTGAGCCTGTCGAGCATGGCGGAGCGGTTCGCGGCGTATTCGGGGCCCGCGGTGTCGAGCCCGGTGGGCAGGACGGTCATGCGTGTACCTCCGGTGCGTCGGCACGGTCCAGCAAGGACACGGGTATCTCCAGCCGGCGCGAGCGCAGCCACTCGCCGACGGCCTTGGCCTGCGGGTCGAAGCGGTGCTGGGAGGCGACGCCTTCGCCGAGGAGGCCGTGGACGGTGAAGTTCAGGGCACGCAGGTTCGGCAGTACATGCCGTACGACGGGAAGGCCGGCGGTCTCCGGGAGGAGTTCCCGCAGCCGTGCGACGGTCAGCTCGTGGGCCAGCCACCGCCACGCCTCGTCGCTGCGGACCCACACCCCGACGTTCGCGTCGCCGCCCTTGTCGCCGCTGCGGGCACCCGCGACAAGTCCGAGGGGCGCACTCCGGGTGGGTCCCGCGTCCAACGGCGTGGGCAGCGCGGGCTCCTCGACCTCCTCCAGGACCCGCGTCCGGGCGGCCGGTTCCTGCGCCTCGCGACCCCCGTCGGGGAGCACGGCCACATGGCCGACGTCTCCCGCCGGGACGAACCGGGCCTCGAACACCCCGTAGGGCGCGCCCTTCCCGGGCGGGGCGGTGACGTGGAAACCCGGGTAACTGCCGAGCGCCAGCTCGATCGCGGCGCCGGACAGAGCGCGCCCCACGGCCTCCGGCTCCTGATCGCGCACGACGAGCCGCAGCAGGGCGCTCGCCGTCTCCTCGGTCGCGGCATCGGCGCGGTCGGTACGGACGAGCTCCCACCGCACCTCGTCGGGCTGCCGCCCGGTCCGGGCGAAGGCGTCCGCGATCTGGTCCCGGACGAGCTGCGCCTTGGCCTCGATGTCGAGCCCGGTGAGCACGAGGACGACCTCGTTGCGCCAGCCGCCGAGGCGGGTGAGTCCGGCCTTGAGCGTGGGCGGCGGGGCCTCGCCGCGCACCCCGGAGATCCGGACCCGGTCGGGGCCGTCGGGCGACAGCCGTACGGAGTCGAGCCGGGCGGTGACGTCGGGGCCCGCGTACCGGGGGCCGGCGGTCTCGTACAGCAGTTGGGCGGTGACCGTCCCGACGTCGACGACCCCGCCCGTACCGTCGTGCTTGGTGATGACACAGGAGCCGTCGGCGTGGATCTCGGCCACGGGGAAGCCGGGCCGGCGGATGTCGTGGCCGCGGAAGAAGGAGTAGTTCCCGCCGGTGGCCTGGGTGCCGCACTCCAGTACGTGTCCGGCGACGACGGCTCCGGCGAGCGCGTCGTGGTCCTCGGGCCCCCAGCCGAAGTGGGCGGCGGCGGGTCCGGTGACGAGGGCTGCGTCGGTGACCCTGCCGGTGACGACGACGTCGGCGCCGGCCCGCAGGCAGGCGGCGATGCCCGACCCGCCGAGGTAGGCGTTGGCGGTGAGGAAGCCGTCGGGCACGGGGAGGCTGTCGCCCTCCACGTGGGCGACCCGCACCGGCACGCCCACCTTGTCGGCCAACGCCCTTACCGCGTCGGCCAG
This sequence comes from Streptomyces sp. NPDC005761, assembly GCF_040630635.1. Classification (NCBI taxonomy): domain Bacteria; kingdom Bacillati; phylum Actinomycetota; class Actinomycetes; order Kitasatosporales; family Streptomycetaceae; genus Streptomyces; species Streptomyces sp. NPDC005761. Next base: position 37,288 of record NZ_JBEXXX010000031.1, read on the forward strand.
TCCGGCGGGGTTGAGCCCGCCCGCGTTGGTGACGATCTTCACCCCGCGCTCGTGGGCGAGCCCTAGCCCTTCCTCCAACTGGCGCAGGAAGGTGGTGGCATAGCCGCGGCCGGGGTCCTTGAGCCGGCTGCGGCCGAGGATGAGCATGGTCAGCTCGGCGAGGTAGTCGCCGGTGAGTACGTCGAGGGGGCCGCCCGTGAGCATCTCGCGCACGGCGTCGAAGCGGTCGCCGTAGAAGCCGGAGGCGTTGCCGACCCGCAGGGGCGGGGTCATCGGTCCGACTTCGGGGCGCGCCCGGCCCCGGCGGGCCCGGCGAAGGCCTGCGCGATGTCCAGCCAGGCGTCGGCGTCGGCCCCCTCGGCCCGGACGGCGAGGTCGTCGCGGTGGGCGCGCTGGGTGACGAGCAGGCAGAAGTCGTACAGGGGCCCGGTGACGCGCTGGGCGCCGCCCTCGGGTCCGTAGGTGATCAGCTCGCCCCCCGGGCCGTCCAGTTCCACCCGGAACTCCTCCCCCGGCGCCTGGAGCCCCCGCACGAGGAAGGCGTAGTCGCGGGCCCGGACCCCGATCCGCGCGACGTGACGCAGCCGCGCGGTGGGGGTGCGGGTGACCCCGACGGCGTCGGCGATGTCCTGCCCGTGGGCCCAGGTCTCCATGAGCCGCCCGGTCGCCATGGAGGCCACGCTCATCGGCGGCCCGTACCAGGGGAACCGCGTCCCGGGGGGTGCCGCCCGCAGGGCCTCCTGGAGCCGCTGCCGGCCGGTGCGCCAGCGGACGAGCAGGGCGTCCGGGGCGTACGCCGCGACGACCTCGTCGGCGGCCCGGTCGACGAAGCCCTCGGGGTCCTTCATCGCCCTGGCGACCTCGTCGTCGAACTGCTCCGGCTCCGTGACGGCGATCAGCGCGACCTCGTCCGTCCAGCTGAGATGGGCCACCTGGTGGGCGACGGTCCACCCTTCGGCGGGGGTCTCCCCCGCCCATTGCGAGGCGGTCAACCCGGCTACGAGCAGGTCGAGTTCTGCACTCTCGCCGCCCAGGTCGTCGAGCACGGCTGCGGCATCGGACACGGTGCGCTCCCCTCGGGGCGTGGCGGTGTGTCCCGGAGCCTGCCAGCGGGGCGTAAAACAATCAAGCATGCTTGCATGATTTTTCTCCCGCCCTCGGCCGCCATGGCCACGACCGCCCTGCGGGCACACCCTCCTGGCGCGAGTACGCCCAGGTCTCCGGTCCGGACCCGCGGCTCCGGAGCGATCCGGAGGACCGCCCTAGGCTTCCGCCGTGGACACCGACAGCACAGCTCGCATACGGATCAGGCCGGGCGGCCCGGCCGACGCGCCCGTCATCCTGGACATGCTCGACGCCGCAGTGGTGTGGATGAACCGTCGCGGCAACACCGGGCAATGGGGCACGACGCCGTATTCGCAGAAGCCCGGCGGGGCGGCACGGGTGCGGCAGTACATGACCGAGCAGACCCCCTACGTGGCGGAGCTGGACGGCACACCCGTCGGAGCCGTCGTGCTGGACGCCGGCCCCAGCCCGCGGATGCCCGTCGCGGCGGCCGATGAGCCCGAGCGGTACGTACGGCTGCTGGTGTCCGACCGCCGGCACGCGGGTCTGGGCATCGGGGCGGCACTGCTGGCCCACACCGTCGAGGAGACCCGGCGGGCAGGTGTGGGACTGCTGCGGGTCGACTGCTGGGCGGGCGGCGGGGGCGAACTGGTCGCCTTCTACGAGCGCAACGGATTCACCCCCACCACCCCCTTCCTGGCCGGGGAGTGGCCGGGGCAGGTTCTGGCCCGGCGGGTCGGCTGACGGCCCCGCGTCACGTCTCCGGGAGCGGTGACGTCCCCGCATCACCGTCCGGGAGCACTACTCCCCCTTGGACGCCGCCTCGGCCATCTTCGCCGTCGTGCTGGACCCGTCCAGGGCCTCGCGGATGATGTCGGCGTGGCCGCTGTGGTGGGCGATCTCGCGGAAGATGTGCCACAGGACGCGGCGGACCGTCCAGCGGACGGGCTCCGGGGGCGACCACGGGTACGCCGGCAGGGTGACCTCGCGGTCGAGGTCGGCCTCCTCGCGCACCGTACGGTCGAACGCGGCCGCGGCGGCGTGGAAGGCCTCCAGCAGTTCGGGCAGGTTCTCGACGTCGGTCATCCGGTTGCCGTCGGGGTCGAGGTCCGCCCAGTCGACCTCGGCCGGGGCGGTGCCCTCGATCACGTCCAGCCAGCTGCGCTGCACGAGCCCGAGGTGCTTCAGGAGACCGCCGAGGGTCAGCTCGCTGACGGTCGTGCGGGCACGTGCCTGGGAGTCGTCGAGATGCCCGACGGTGTAGAGAAAATTGGTGCGCTGGTCGGTCACGAGCGCGAGCAGATCGTCGCGTTCCGGCATGTTTGCCTCCAGGTCGGATATCGCGCCCACCCTAAGGGCTGTCCCGCACACACAGCCGGAACGAGATCATCCGCCCGCGCCTCGCGTCACCGCTTGCCGGCACCCCGTACCTGACTGCGCACCGCGCCCATGCTCGCGCCGATGACCAGCGCGATGGCCAGGGCGTCCGTCGTGGACAGTGCCTGGTCCAGGATGAGGAAGCCGGCCGTGGCCGCGATGGCGGGTTCCAGGCTCATCAGGATCGCGAAGGTCGGCGCGGGCAGCCGGCGCAGGGCCATGAGTTCGAGGGTGTACGGGAGGACCGAGCTCAGCAGCGCGACGGCGGCGCCGAGGCCGAGCGTGGACGGGACGAGGAGCTTCGATCCCGACTCCATGATGCCGAGCGGCAGCGAGAGCACGGCCGCCACCACCATCGCCAGGGCCAGCCCGTCGGCCTGCGGGAAACGGCGGCCGGTGCGGGCACTGAAGATGATGTACGCCGCCCACATGGCACCGGCGGCGAGCGCGTACGCGGCACCCACCGGATCGAGCCGGTCGAAGCCCCCGCCGCTCAGCAGCAGCACTCCGCCGAGCGCGAGGCCGGCCCAGACCACGTTGACGAGGCGGCGCGAGGCGAACACCGACAGGGCGAGCGGCCCCAGCACCTCCAGGGTCACGGCGGCGCCGAGCGGGATGCGGTCGGCAGCCTGGTAGAAGAGCGTGTTCATGGCACCCATGGCGAGACCGAAGGCCACCACCGTGCCCCAGTCGGCGCGCGAGTGGCCGCGCAGCTTCGGGCGGCAGACGACGAGCAGGACGAGGGCCGCCGCGGCGAGCCGCAGGGTGACGACTCCGAGCGCTCCGGCCTTCGGCATCAGCAGCACCGCGACCGCCGAGCCGAACTGGACGGAGAGCCCGCCCGCGACCACCAGCGCGACCGGGGCGAGCGCGGCCCTGCGCCCCGCGGCGCGAGCAGCGGCGCCCTGCTCACCGAGCGCGGTGACCGCCTCGGGGACGGTGATGGCCGCGGCCGGTTCCGCGGCGGTGCCCTGGTCGTTCACCTGTGGCCTGTCCTTCGGGGTTCGCGCGTACGGGTCATGGGGCGGCAGTGCAACACACTGCACTACGGGATTGAACATACTGCACTCAACTCCGCCCGTGCATCTCTCCACCGTAAGGACCTGCGCGCGGCGCGTGAAATGCCTGATGGGCTCCCGTTATGCTCCACACGCATGAGCACGGGACAGAGCGCGGGCGGGACCGGCGGGAACACTGGCCGCGCCATCGAGATCCGCCACCTGCGGGCCTTCCTCGCCGTCGCGGACGAGTCCAGCATCACCCGGGCGGCCGCCCGTCTCGGGCTCACCCAGCCCGCCGTCTCCCGCACCCTGGCCGCCCTGGAGCGCCACCTCGGCCTCCGGCTCGTCGACCGCTCCACCCACCACCTCGGCCTCACCCCCGAGGGCGTCGCCTTCCGCGACCGGGCGGCCGCGGCGGTCGCCGCCTTCGACGCGGCGACCGATGCCGAGGGGATGCGCAGATGGCCGCTGCGGCTGGGACACGCCTGGTCCGCGTTCGGGCGGTACACCACCCCGCTGCTGCGCGGCTGGCAGGAGCGCCATCCGCAGACCCCGCTGGAACTCCGCCGGATCGACGACCGCACCGCCGGACTGACCCGCGGCGAGGTCGACGCCGCACTGCTGCGCGGCCCCGTCGAAGCGCCGGGGCTCGTCACCGAGGTGCTGTACGAGGAGCAGCGGGTGGCCGCCGTGGCGGCGGACGGCCCCCTCGCGGCCCGCACCACGCTCCGGCTGGCCGATCTGGCCACCGGCACCGTCGTCCTGAACACCGTCTCCGGCACCACCACCCCCGAACTGTGGCCGCCGTCCGCCCGCCCCTCCGCCACGCTGACCGTGGCCAACACCGACGACTGGCTGGCCGCCATCGCGGCGGGGCGGGGCACCGGGGTCTCGGCCGCGTCGACCGCCGGCATGCACCCGCACGCCGGGGTCGCCTACCGCCCGCTCGTGGACGCCCCGGCCCTGCCGGTGGTGCTCGCCCGCCGTGACGCACCCGGCCATCCGGCCCTCGCCGAGCTCGCCGCGCTGGCGCGCGAGATCGTGGCACGGGACGCCGGTGCGTGAGGGAATTCCCGTGCGTGGGCGTGCGGTTGCAGCCCGGTGAGAGAGGCGTGCGCGGCACGCCCACCGAAGGGGGACACCATGTCGGACCACAGCTCCGGGAACATCACCGTGCACGGCACCGTCGCCGCAGGTTACGAGAGGGTCCGGGACGAGTTCTCCGCCGTACTGACCGAGGAGCACAACGAACCGGGCGCACAGCTCGCCGTGTACCGGGACGGCCGGCTCGTCGTCGACCTCTGGGCGGGGGACGGGATCGACGGCGACTCCCTGCCCGCGGTCTTCTCGTCCACCAAGGGCGCCGCCCACCTCGTCGTCGCCCTGCTCGTGCAGGACGGCACGCTCGACCTGGAGCGCACGGTCGCCTCGTACTGGCCGGAATTCGCCGCCGAGGGCAAGGGGGCGCTGACCCTGCGGGAGCTCTTGGGCCACCGCTCCGGCGTGATCGGCATCGAGGGCGGATTCCCCGACGCGGACCTGGCGGACGACCGGGTGATCGCCGCCCGGCTGGCGGCGCAGGCCCCCTTCTGGGAGCCCGGCAAGGAGTACGGGTACCACGCGCTGGTGATCGGCGCGCTCACCGGCGAGGTGGTGCGCAGGGCCACGGGGCGTACGATCCAGGAGCTGTTCGAGGAGCGCGTCCGTGCCCCGTACGGCCTGGACCTCCATCTGGGGCAGCCCGCCGGGCTCGAACCCCGTTACGTTCCCGTCCGGCCCATGAACCCCACACCGGAGCAGGCGGCGGAGATCGCCGCACGCCCGTCCGACCCGGAGAGCCTGCAGGCGGTGGCCTTCAACGTGCGGACGGACCTGGTCGAGTGGATCAACACGCCGTCCGTACGGGCGCTCGGCCCGGCCTCCGTGGGCGGCGTCGGCTCGGCCCGCGCACTGGCCGGGATGTACGCGGCCACGCTCTCGGAATTCGCCGGCCGCCCCGCCCTCCTCGCGCCGGAGACGCGTGCCGAGTTCGCGCGCCCCGGCCTCACCGGCATCGACCGGGTGACCGAGGAGACGGACCACTTCGGGCTCGGCTTCGAGCGCCCGCAGATGGTCTACCCGTCCCTCGGCGACGGCGCGTTCGGCCACTGCGGCGCGGTGGGCTCGCAGGCGTTCGCGGACCCGGCGAGCGGGATCGCGTACGGCTACACGCGCCGGCGCTTCGCGTACCCGGGCGGGGCCGCGCCCGAGAACGCGCGTCTGGTGGCGGCAGTGGTGGAGGCCGCGCAATCAAGCCCCTCGACCGGCTCGGACCCCGCCGCCGCCTGAGGAAAGCGGAAGTTGGGCCCCCTCCGCCGGCTGGGGGCGGGCGGTTCAGCCCCCTCCGCCGGCTGAGGTAGGGGCGCCCGGGGGCGGCGCCCCCGCCTCCAGCCCCTCCGCCAGCACTTCCACGAGGTGTCTCGCCCGCACGTCCCCCACCTGGGACAGCTGCGTCCGGCAGGAGAAGCCGTCCGCCAGGATCTCCGCCCCCGGGCCCGCCTTCCGTACGGCCGGCAGCAGTTGCTCCTCCGCGCAGGCCACCGACACCTCCCAGTGGCCGCGCTCGAAGCCGAAGTTGCCCGCCAGGCCGCAACACCCGCCCGCCAGTTCGCCGCTCAGCCCGGCCCGTTCACGCATCCTGCGATCCGCGGCATCGCCCAGGACCGCGTGCTGGTGACAGTGCGTCTGGCCGGTGACCGCGCGGTCCAGGTACGGGGGCTCCCAGCCGGGGGCGTACTCCTCCAGGTACTCGGCCAACGTACGCACCGAGGCGGCGAGTTCGGCGGCGCGGGGGTCATCGGTCAGGAGCTCCGGGAGGTCCGTGCGCAGCGTGGCCGCACAGCTCGGCTCCAGGACGACCAAGGGGACGCCCAGCATGCCGCCCAGCCGGTCCAGCGTGCGGCGCATCACCGTGCGGGCCCGGTCCAGCTGGCCGGTCGAGACGTAGGTGAGGCCGCAGCACAGACCGCTGCCGGGCGTCAGGGCCGTCCGTCCCGCCGCCTCCAGCACGCGGACCGCCGCCCGGCCCACCTCGGGCGAGAGGTGCTCGGTGAAGGTGTCGGGCCAGACGAGGGCCACCTGGTCGCGGGAGAAGAGACGCGTCCCCTTGCCCTGGCGGCGCAGGAGCCAGCGCGTGAACGTCTCCCGGGCCAGGACCGGGAGCGCGCGCTCCGGCGCGATGCCGGCCACCCGCTTGGCCAGGGCCGCGAGCGGACGCACCCGGGCCAGGGCGTTCAGCGCGCCCGCGAAGGGGGACGCGAGGCGCAGCCACCGCGGCAGCCACCCCATCGCGTAGTGCGCCGCCGGGCGCAGCCGGCCGCGGTAGTGGTGGTGCAGGAACTCCGCCTTGTACGTGGCCATGTCGACGCCCACCGGGCAGTCGCTGCGGCAGCCCTTGCAGGACAGGCACAGGTCCAGCGCGTCCCGTACCTCCGTCGAACGCCAGCCGTCGGTGATCACTCCGCCCGCGGTCCCGGCCAGCATCTCGTGGAGCAGCCGGGCCCGGCCGCGGGTGGAGTGGGCCTCCTCGCCCGTCGCGCGGAACGAGGGGCACATCACGGACGGGCCCGAGGTCTGCTCCGTACGGCACTTGGCGACCCCGACGCACCTGCGCACGGCCGCGGAGAAGTCGCCGCCGTCGTGCGGGTAGCCGAACGCGACGTCGACCGGTTTCTTCGGGAGCACGGCGAAGCGGAGGTTCTCGTCGAGGCGGGCCGGGCGGGTCAGCATGCCCGGGTTCATGCCGCCGTCGGGGTCCCAGAGGTCCTTGAACCGGGCGAAGAGAGCGACGAGTTCGTCTCCGTACATCCGGGGCAGCAGTTCGGCGCGGGCCTGTCCGTCGCCGTGTTCGCCGGACAGGGAGCCGCCGTGGGCGACGACGAGCGAGGCGAGGTCCTCGGAGAAGCGGCGGAAGCGGGCCACGCCCGCGCCGCTCAGCAGGTCGAAGTCGATGCGGACGTGGATGCAGCCGTCGCCGAAGTGGCCGTACGGGGTGCCGCGCAGACCGTGCTCGGCGAGCAGGGCCCGGAAGTCGCGGAGGTAGGCGCCGAGCCGGGCGGGCGGCACGGCACAGTCCTCCCAGCCGGGCCAGGCCTCACTTCCGCCCTCAGGGACTCCTTCCTGCGGGGACCCCCAGATCCGCGTCGCTGTCCCGGCCGCGTCCTCGCGGATCCGCCACAGGGCCCGCTGCCCGGCCGGGTCGGTGACAACGACGCCGTCCACCGCGTCCGCGGACGCGGCCCGCACGATGCGTTCGGCGTGCGCGCGGGCCTCGGCCGGGGTGGCGCCGCCGGTCTCGGCGAAGAGCCAGGCCGCGCCGCGGGGCAGCCCGGCCGGTTCGCGTACGAGGTCGGCGGCCATGCCTTCCACGGTCAGCGGGCGGAAGGGCAGGAGGCCCGGGGCGGCCTCGGCGGCCGCGGACTCGTCGGCGTAGCCGAGGACGGCGAGTGCGCGGGCGGCGGGTGATTCGACCAGCCGCAGCGTCGCCTCCGTCACCACGCCGAGCGTGCCCTCGCTGCCGCAGAAGGCGCGGGCGGGGTCGGGCCCGTTCTCGGGCAGCAGGGCGTCCAGCGCGTATCCGCTGATGCGGCGCGGGAGTTCGGGAAATCCGGTGCGCAGGAGGGCGAGGTGGGAGGCGACCAGGTCGTGGAGCCCCGCGGGACCTTCGGCGCCCCGCTCCAGGCGCAGGGTGTCACCGCCGTAGCGGGCGACGGTCAGGGCGTGGACGTTGTCGGCCGTGGTGCCCCAGGCGACGGAGTGCGAGCCGCAGGAGTTGTTGCCGATCATGCCGCCGATGGTGCAGCGGCTGTGGGTGGAGGGGTCCGGTCCGAAGGTCAGCCCGTGCGGGGCGGCGGCCGCCCGCAGGTCGTCCAGGACGACGCCGGGCTGGACCAGGGCGGTGCGGGAGCCGGCGTCCAGTTCCACGACGGTCCGCAGGTGGCGGGTGAGATCGAGGACGACGCCGGTGCCGGTGGCCTGCCCGGCGATGGATGTGCCCCCGCCGCGCGGAACGACGGGCACGCCGTGCGCCCGGCAGACGGCGAGCGCGGCGGCGATGTCGTCGGCGTCGCGCGGGGCGACGACTCCGAGCGGCACCCGGCGGTAGTTGGAGGCGTCCATCGTCGTCAGGGCCCGGGCCGTGGCGTCGAACGCGACCTCGCCCCGTACGGATGCGCGCAGGTCACGGGCGAGTGCGGTGCGAGTGCCCTCGTGGGGAGCGTTGCCGGATGCCATCCGGCCAGGATGCCGTCGGCCCGGCCGGCGCGTGCGGCGACCCCGCGCGTTTCCGCCGATTACGTCAATACGTCGGAATATGCCGGGTCCGCACATACAAATGGAACAGAGAACACCACAAGTTCTTCCCAAACAGATCGTCAATTCTCATATAGTGACCCAGACTTGTCTGGGAATCTTCTGTTCCAGTTGTCACATTTGATCATCACCGTCACGACTCGCCCGAACCGTCCCATCCATCACCGTCCGCCCCCCAAGGACTCCGCTTGCGCCCCTCAACCCGGCCGACCGCACTGGCCCTGCTGGTCACCGTGGCCCTCACCGGATCCCTGTGTCTGTGGGCGACCGCCGTCGCTCCCGACTCGGCCAGGACCGCAGTGGCCTGGGGGGCGAGCGCCGCCGCAGTGCTGCTCTCCGCCGCCGTCGCCACCGCCGTCCACGCCCGCCTCACCGCGCGCCGGCTGCGCGAGATGCTTGCCGCCGAGAGCGGCCGGTTCACCGCCGAGACCTCGCGGATGGTGTCGGCGTCCGCCGCCGACGCCCAGCGGTTCACCGCCGAGACCGCCCGGATCAAGGCAGCTGCGGCCGCCGAGACGGCCCGCGTCGTCAAGGAGGCCGCGGCCGGCGCCGAGCAGCTCACCGCCGAGAACGCGCGCCTCAAGGCCCGCGCCTCCCGCAGCGAGACCGAGCGCTCCGCCGCCGTCGCCGCCTGCGCCAACGCCGCGGGCCGGATGCAGGCCCTGGCCACCAGCATGCTCGCCGACCTGCGCGACATGGAACACCGGCACTCCGCCGAGGACGTCCTCGGCGACCTGCTGCACCTGGACCACCGCACCGCCCAGGCGGGCCGGCTGGCCGACTCCATCGCCGTGCTGACCGGCGCCCGCTCCGGACGGCGCTGGGCGAAGCCGATCGTGATGGAGTCCATCCTGCGGGGCGCGATGGGCCGGATCAGCGGATACCAGCGCATCCGTCTCCACTCGACCAGCGACGTCGCCATCGCCGGCCACGCGGCCGAGGGAGTCATGCACGCGCTGGCCGAGCTCCTCGACAACGCAGCGAACTTCTCGCCGCCCACCGCCGAGGTCCACGTGTACGTGGAGGAGGTCCCGGCCGGCATCGTGCTGACCGTCGAGGACAGCGGTCTGGTCATGAGCGACGTCCAGCTGCGCCGCGCCGAACGGGCCGTCTCCGCCACGCACCAGGACCTGACGGGCCTCTCCGGCACCCGCCTCGGCCTCGCCGTCGTCGGCCGCCTCGCCCGCAAGCACGGTCTGACCGTGTCGTTCCGGCCCTCCGCGCGCGGCGGCACGGGCGCGCTGATGATGCTCCCCCAGGAGATCATCACCCGCACCCCGATGCCGGCGCCCGAGCCCGCGGCCGAGCCGGCCGCCCCCGCCCCGCGCGAGCCGGAGCCGGTCCACGCGCCCGTCGCCGACCGCACGGACGCGTCCCCCGGCGCGACCGCCGGCACGGCCCGCGCCCAGGAGCCCCTGCGCTCCGACTCCGGCTCGGAGACCACCGGCGGCCTCCCCCGGTTCGGCGAGAGCGGCCTGCCCAAGCGCTCGCGCGGCCGCACCCTGGCCGCCGCCGAGTCCCGCGCCCGGGTGGCCTCCGAAGCGTCGGAGGCCGATACGGCCGACGGCTCCACCCCCCGGCCCAGTACGTCCGACGCCAAGGCCCAGGCAGCCCGCTTCAGCAGCTTCCGCCAGGCCGTACGGCCCAACTCCCCGCACCCGGAAGGCAACACCCGATGACCGCGACCACCGACGAGAAGCTCAACTGGCTGCTGGAGGGGCTCCTCGAGCGCACCCCCGGCGCCCGTCACGCCCTCGTGCTGTCCAGGGACGGCCTCAAGCTGTGCCGTACCCCCGAGCTCTCCGTCGACCAGGCGGACCAGCTGGCCGCGATCTCGGCCGGAATCCAGAGCCTCTCGCACGGTGCGTCCGTCGAGTTCGGTGACGGCACCGGCGGCGTACGCTCCGCGATGGCCGAGTTCTACGGCGGCGTGCTGTTCATCGTGGAGGCCGGTGCAGGCGCCCACCTCGCGGTCGTCGCCTCCGAGGACGCCGACGTCGGCCTCGTCGGCCACAACATGAGCGAGCTCGTCGAGCAGCTCGGCGAGCACCTCGTCGCCCCGCCGCGCGAGCCCGCCCAGGCCTCCGAAACCGCGACCGTATGACTCCCCGCCTCCGCCCCGGCCGGGACGACGACCCGGACCGGCTGTACACCCTCACCGGTGGCCGCAGCCGCTCCGATTCGGCCGCCTTCGACCTGGTGACCCTGGTCGTCTCCGAATGCGAGCCGGCCCCCGGCATGCAGTCGGAGCACGTCACGATCCTGCGCATGTGCGAACGGCCCACCGCCGTCGTCGAACTCGCCGCCGGACTGAACCTGCCCGTCAGCATCGTGCGCATCCTGCTGTGCGATCTGCTCGACACCGGCCGGATCAGCGCCCGCCACCCCCGTACAGCCCGTGTCGCGGACCGGCTCCCCGACCCCGACATCCTGGAACAGGTGCTCGTTGGACTCCGCAACCTCTGACCGTGCCGCCCTGCAGGCCACGGCCGACAACGGACTGAAAATAGTCGTCGTCGGCGGCTTCGGGGTCGGCAAGACCACCATGGTCCGATCCGTGAGCGAGATCCGTCCGCTCAACACGGAAGAGACCATGACCCGCGCGGGCGAGGCCGTCGACCACCTCGACGGGGTGCAGTCGAAGACGTCCACCACCGTCGCCTTCGACTTCGGCCGGATCACGCTCGACGCCCGCTCGGTGCTCTACCTCTTCGGCGCACCCGGCCAGGAACGCTTCTGGTACCTGTGGGACCGGCTGTTCTCCGGGACGCTCGGCGCGGTCGTGCTCGTCGACACCCGGCGCCTCGCCGACTCCTGGTACGCCATCGACCGTCTGGAGCACCACGGCACGCCGTTCATCGTGGCGTGCAACGACTTCGGCGGCCCGCTCCACACCGAGCAGCAGATCCGCGAGGCGCTCGCCCTCTCGGACGACGTACCGCTCGTGGAGTGCGACGCCCGGGACCGCTCCTCCAGCAAATACGTCCTGATCACCCTGGTGGAGCACCTCTACGCCCTCTCGCGGGGGACGGTCAGCTCATCCTCCGCCGCCGCCCGTCCGGAAACCGCTCCGGAGAAGACCCCGGAGCCCACCCCGTGACCCAGCCCCCCGAGCCGCCCCCGGGCTGCCCCGCGCACGGACGCGCGCCCCTGTCCGGGCCCCGGTTCCAGACCGAACCCACCCAGCTGTACCGGGAGATGCGCCGCGACCACGGCGCCGTCGCACCCGTCGTCCTGGACGGCGACATCCCGGCCTGGCTGATCCTCGGCTACCGCGAACTGCACCAGGTCACCAGCGACCCGGTGCTGTTCAGCCGCGACTCCGATCTCTGGAGCCAGTGGGAGCGCATCCCCGACGGCTGGCCGCTGCTTCCGATGATCGGCCGCAAGCAGCCGTCGATCCTCTACACGGTCGGCCCCCGCCACGTCGAGCGCGCCCGGATGATCAGCAACGCCCTGGAGGCGGTCGACCCGTTCGCCCTCAAGCGGTACGCGGAGGAGTTCGCCGACGCACTGATCGACCGGTTCTGCTCCAAGGGCTCGACCGACATCATCGCCGAGTACGCGATGCTGCTCCCCGCCCGTGTCCTGGCCAGGATCTACGGCTTCAGCGACGCGGTCGGCGACGCGCTCGTCGGCTCGATCAACGACATGATCGACGGCCGGGAACGCGCCCTGGCCGGCCAGCAGCACCTCGGCACGTCCATGTTCCAGCTGCTGGCCGACAAGCACGCCGAGCCGGCCGACGACGTCGCCACCCGGATGCTGGCCGACCCCGGCGGCTTCACGGACGAGGAGGTCGCCCAGGACCTCATGGTCATGATGGCCGCCGGCCACCAGCCGACCGCCGACTGGATGGGCAACTCGCTGCGGCTGATGCTCACCGACGACCGCTTCGCCGCGTCCCTCTCCGGCGGCCGGCACAGCGTCGCCGAGGCCATGAACGAGGTGCTGTGGGAGGACACCCCGACACAGAACGTCGCCGGCCGCTGGGCCTCGCGCGACACCCACCTCGGGGGGCGTCACATCCAGGCGGGCGACCTGCTGCTCCTGGGCATCGCCGCGGCCAACTCCGACCCGCAGGTGCGCACCGACGGCTCCGCGCTGACCGGCGGCAACAACGCGTTCCTCTCCTTCGGCCACGGCGAGCACCGCTGCCCGTTCCCGGCCCAGGAGACCGCCGAGGTCATCGCCCGTACCGGGATCGAGGTCCTCCTGGACCGTCTCCCGGACATCGACCTGGACGTCCCCGCCGAGCAGCTCACCCGGCGCCCCTCCCCGTGGCTGCGGGGCCTGACGGACCTGCCCGTCGCCTTCACGCCCACCCCCGCCACAGGATCCGCCCCCGGAGGCCAGATATGACCCGCATCGCCCTCGACCCGTTCGTCGCCGATCTGGACGGCGAGAGCGCCGCCCTGCGCGCCGCGGGCCCGCTCGCCGAGGTGGAGCTGCCCGGCGGGGTGCACTGCTACGCGGTCACGCACCACGCGGAGGCCCGGCAGCTGCTGACGGACTCCCGGATCGTGAAGGACATCAACGTCTGGGGTGCCTGGCAGCGCGGCGAGATCCCGATGGACTGGCCGCTGATCGGCCTGGCCAACCCGGGCCGCTCGATGCTGACCGTGGACGGCGCCGACCACCGCCGGCTGCGCACCCTGGTCGCGCAGGCCCTCACCGTGAAGCGGGTGGAGCGGCTGCGCGCGGGCATCGAGGCGCTGACGACCGCGAGCCTGGACCGCCTCGCGGCCCTGCCCAAGGGCGAGAGGGTCGACCTGAAGGCCGAGTTCGCCTACCCGCTGCCGATGAACGTGATCAGCGAGCTGATGGGTGTCGACGGCGCGGACCACCCCCGCCTCAAGGAACTCTTCGAGAAGTTCTTCTCGACGCAGACGCCGCCGGAGGAGGTCCCGCAGATGATGGCGGACCTCGGCGCGCTCTTCACCAAGATCGTGGACGCGAAGCGGGCCGAGCCGGGCGACGACCTGACCAGCGCCCTGATCGCGGCCTCCGAGGACGGCGACCACCTCAGCAACGAGGAGATCGTCAACACCCTCCAGCTGATCATCGCGGCGGGTCACGAGACGACGATCAGCCTGATCGTGAACGCCGTCGTCGCTCTCGAGACCCACCCCGAGCAGCGCAAGCAGGTCCTGAACGGCGAGCTGCCGTGGGAGAACGTGATCGAGGAGACGCTGCGCTGGAACACCCCGACCTCGCACGTCCTGATCCGCTTCGCGACCGAGGACGTCGAGGTCGGTGACAAGGTCCTTCCCAAGGGCGAGGCCCTGATCGTCTCCTTCGGCGCACTGGGCCGGGACGAGGCGCAGTACGGACCGACCGCCGGTGAGTTCGACGCGACCCGCTCCCCCAACCGCCACATCGCCTTCGGCCACGGCCCGCACGTCTGCCCGGGCGCGGCCCTGTCCCGCCTGGAGGCCGGAGTGGCGCTCCCCGCCCTCTACGAGCGCTTCCCGGAGCTGGAGCTGGCCGTGCCGGCCGCCGAGCTGCGCAACAAGCCGATCGTCACCCAGAACGACCTGTTCGACCTCCCGGTCGAACTGGGCTGACGGGGGCTGACCAGTACTCCGTACGGACATACCTCCAAGATCCACGAGTCGGATCCCTGTCTCATCCGACGGACAGGGTGCGTAGCCGCCGCACCGAGCGGCTACGCTCCGACTCGTGGCCGACATCCAGATTCCCGCTGACATCAAGCCCGCCGACGGACGCTTCGGCGCCGGTCCTTCCAAGGTGCGGACGGAGGCGCTCGACGCGCTGGCCGCCACCGGTACCTCTCTGCTCGGTACGTCCCACCGCCAGGCCCCGGTGAAGAACCTGGTCGGCGCGGTACGTGACGGCGTGCGCGACCTCTTCTCCCTCCCCGAGGGCTACGAGGTGATCCTGGGCAACGGCGGCTCCACCGCCTTCTGGGACATCGCGACGCACGGTCTGATCGAGTCGAAGTCCCAGCACCTCAACTTCGGCGAGTTCTCGTCGAAGTTCGCGAAGGCCGCGAAGCTCGCCCCGTGGCTGGCCGACCCGACCGTCATCGCCTCCGACCCGGGCACCCACCCGGACCCGGAGGCCGAGGCGGGCGTCGACGTCTACGCCTTCACCCACAACGAGACCTCGACCGGTGTCGCCGCGCCCATCAAGCGCGTCGCGGGCGCCGACGAAGGCTCCCTCGTCCTGGTGGACGCCACCTCCGGCGCGGGCGGCCTGCCGGTCGACATCGCCGAGACGGACGTCTACTACTTCGCCCCGCAGAAGTCCTTCGCCTCCGACGGCGGCCTGTGGATCGGCGTCTTCTCCCCGGCGGCCCTGGAGCGCGCGGCGCGCATCCACGCCTCCGGCCGGCACATCCCGGAGTTCTTCTCGCTGCCCACAGCGATCGACAACTCCCTGAAGAACCAGACGTACAACACGCCGGCGCTCGCCACGCTCTTCCTGCTGAACGAGCAGCTGACCTGGATGAACTCCCAGGGCGGCCTGGACTTCACGACCGGCCGCACGGCCGCCTCCTCCGGCCACCTGTACGGCTGGGCCGAGGAGTCGAAGTACGCGACCCCGTTCGTCACGGACCCGGCGAAGCGCTCGCAGGTCATCGGCACGATCGACTTCGCGGACGAGATCGACGCCACCGCGATCGCCAAGGCCCTGCGCGCCAACGGCATCGTCGACACGGAGCCGTACCGCAAGCTGGGCCGCAACCAGCTGCGCGTGGCGATGTTCCCGGCGATCGACCCGTCGGACGTGCAGGCGCTGACGGCGTGCATCGACTACGTGATCGAGAAGCTGTAGGCCCTACGTCCCGAAACGGCCCTGCGCACCGCGAGGTGTGCAGGGCCGTTTCTGTTTCACCCGGCCGAGCGGCATATGCCGGAAACACGCTCTGCGGCCGTGCCGCCCTACGAGGATGCTCTCGACACCAGCCATTCCAGAAGGCCCGCAATGTCTGCTCCAGCAACTACACCGGCGACCTGCGACACAAGGTCGCCGCGTACGCCGAGGCGAGGATCCCCGTCTACGCGATCGTCGACCGCAAGCACAGCCGGGTCCACGTCCTGACGGAGCCCCTGGCCGGTGGGTACGACCGCCACGAGGTGTACGCCCCCGGTCAGGAAGCCCCGCTCCCCGACTCGATCGGCGCCGAGGTGGTCCTGGACGTCGCCGAGCTGATCAACGCGGGGCGGGCGAAATCAAGCCCGTCCGGCGATTGAGGACACAGCGTTCACCGCTCCCCCATCCGCCACCGCTCCTCGCCGTCATCCCACTCACCGGTCGGCACGAGCCCGGCCGCGGCGGCCACCGCAGCGGACGCGGCGTGGTCCGGGTGGATGTGCGCGACGACCGTACGCAGCACTCCGGCGTCCAGCAGATGCGCTACCAGGCCCACCGCCGCCTCCTTGGCATAGCCGCGCCCCTGCCACCCGGCCCCGATCACCCAGGCGATCTCCGCCCGCGACCCACGCACCGTGGCCTGCACATAGCCCGCCGGACAGTCCTCGTCCCGGATCCGCAGCACCCAGTTCCACCAGAGCTCGTCCGGGTCGGGCGAACCGGCGGTCTGCCGCTCGTATCGGGCCCGCAGTTCCTCGGCCGACTCCGGGGCGCCGCCCGTGAAGGTGTGCAGGGCCGGGTCGGCGAGCACGGTCGCCATCTCCTCCGCGTACGCCACCCGCAGCGGCAGGGCATCGAGGCGGGCGGTGGCGAAGGGCGCGGGCCCGTGGTTCGTCGTCGTCATAGGGCGACGACCCTACGCCGGGCCCGTCACCGCCTGCGAAACGCTTGTTCCGCACCGCCCGCGCGGATGACACGACGCCGTGGCCGCGGACCATGGAAGGTATGAAGACGGTCACCGAGCTGAAGCCGTTCGTGAAGCAGTACGCCGTGCTGCTCAGCACGCGGCGACAGGACGGGACGCACGCGCACACCCCCGTCAACATCGCCGTCGAGGGCGACCATGCCTACATCCGTACGTTCTCCTCGGCGTGGAAGGTGGAGCGGATGCGCAACCACCCCGTCGTGCAGATCGGCCCGTGCACACTGCGCGGCCGGCCGACGGGGCCGCAGATCACCGCGCATGCCCGCCTCCTCCAGGCCGGGTCGAAGGAGAACACGCACGCCGCCCGGATGATGTCCCGCAAGCACCCGGTCGTGCAGGGCGTCCTCGTCCCGCTCGCGCACAGGATCAAGCGGGACCGGACCCTGCACTACGAGATCCGGCCGATCGAGGCCTGATTCCTCGCTCACGTCGCCCCACCACTCGGTAGGTTGATCCTGTTGCCGACCGACGGGGGAGCGATGACGCGGCAGAGGGACACCATGGACGCGGCAGCTGCCGCAGCCGCCGACGACCGGATCCCCACGTGAGGGCCGAGCACGCCGCCCGCCGCATCCTCCGGCGCGCCCAGCACGCGGAAGCAGGACCCAGCGCCCTGGAATGGTTCCTCGGGGCGGAGGCCGCAGCGGCGGCTGCCGAGGTGCACGAGGGCCTCGTCCTGCCCGACGGCAGCGTGTGGGTGCTCGGGGCCCTGGCCCTCGGTCACGCCGACTGGTGCCGCTACCTCGCGGGGAACGAGACCGATCCGGGGGCCCTCGGCGCCGCGCTGCTGCGGTTCGCCCCGGTGCACGAGCAAGACCCGGACCAGGTGCCGCACGGGATGCGCCCCCTGTTCGCCACCCTTTCCGGCGCACCGCACGCCGCCGCGACCGAGCCCGGCTTCGCGTACCACGCCGCCCTCGGAATAACGTTGCTGTTCCAGCACACCCGCCACCACGGCATCCTGCCCTTGTCCGAGAGCCTGTTGCGGCACGCCGCCACCGCTTTCGGTGAGGGCAGCCTCGAACAGGGCGTCTGCCTGTCGGACCTGGGACTCGTCCTCCTCTACGGGTTCCAGGAGGGCGCCGGACACCAGACACTCACCGACGCGGTCACCGCCTGCCGCGCCGCTGTGGCCTGCGCCCCCGGGGTCCGCGACGAACAGGCCCGCAGGCACGGGAATCTGGGGCACATTCTGCGGAACTGGGCTGCGACGAACGAGGACCGGGACGCGATGCGGGAGGCGGTGGCCGAGCTGCGCAAGGCCATGGAACTCACCACGTGGAACAACCCCAACCGCGCCCAGCACAGCGCCACCCTCGGCTCCGCACTGTGCAACGCCGCCCTGCAGCTGGCCGATCCCGCGCTGCGCTCCGAGGGCATCACACTCCTGCGCGACACCCTCGCGGAGCCGGACGTCGCGCTGAACAGCCGGTCCTCGTTCCTCTCCGATCTCGGCGTCGCCCTCATCCAGGGCGCCCTGCCCGAGAGCGACACCGTGCCGTACGAGGAGGGCATCGCCGCATGTCGTGAGGCGGCCGACACGGCCCCCAACGCCGTCGAGCGCACCCTGTCTCTCGCCAACCTCAGCCTCCTGCTGGCCGGTCACGCCGCGCGCACCCATGATCCGGTCACCCTGAAGGACGCGCACGAGGCCGCCCGCGACGCCCTCGACGGCGCACCGGCCGGGCATCCGCTGCGCGCCCAGGCACACCTGGCCCTCTCCCAGGTGCTGAACGCGCGGCACTCGGCGACGGGCAGTCCGGAATACCTGGAGGAAGCCATTGCCCACTCCCGCCGGGGGACGGAGTGCGTACCGGCGGACGACCTCGCCCGACGGGTGCTCCATGCCACCAATTTCGCCGACCTGCTGCTCAAGCGTGGAATCCGGCACCCATGGACCCCCACGGGACCCGGGAGTCCCACGGAACTCCGCGCCCCGATCGCCCTCCTGCGGACCCTGGCCGATGAGCTCGCGCCCTCGTCGGCCGGGCACGCCCGCGTCCTGCTGGCACTCTGGCACTGCCTGAAGACCGCAGAGGACGCCGACGGTGTCGACGGGCTCATCGACCGCTTCCGCCAGTGCCTCGCCCTGCCCTCCCCCGCCGACGGCTTCGAGCCCGCCGTGCGCTTCGGGCTGGGGGCGGCGCTGGCCCACCGTGCCGGTGCGGACGACGGTGCCTGGCGGGAGGGCGCCGAGGAGATGCGCCGGGCGCTCGGCCACTTCCCGGACCATGACCGGGTCTACTGGAACTGCCATGCGGAGTATGCGGACATCCTCATCGTCCGGGGTGACGCGACGAGCGACGTCGACCTGTACGAGGAAGCCCTGCTCCTCTTACGCGAGAAGTCGGAACAGCCGCTGCTCGCCCGTTCCGAACGCTCCATCTACCGGTCCAACCTCGCCATCTCCCAGATGAAGATCGCCGTACACACCGGCCGGCCCGCACGCTTCACCGAAGCCGTGGCCACTCACAGGCAAGCCCTCGCCACGTCGGCGCCGGAAGACTTCCTCCACGTCTACCAGCGTATGAGCCTGGGTGAAGCCCTGCTGACTCTCGCCGAGTTCTGCTCGGACTCCGAAGCGCTACGGGAGGGCGTCGAGGTGCTGCGCGCAACCGTGGCCGCCTCCGACGAGGACACCTACGGCGGGGCCACCTGCCGCACGGTTCTCGGAGAAGCCCTGCGCGTCCTCGCCCGTCTCGGCTCCGACCCGGCCCCGCTGGAGGAGTCCGTCCGATGGCACCGGGAGGCGCTCGTGATGGTGGCGGGTCCCCCCGCGCCCGTGGCTCTGCTCGGCCTCGCGAACAGCCTGGGGGCCCTCTACCGTTACACCCGCGACACACGGCACAGCGGCGAAGCCATCCATCACTTCCGCGCCGCCCTGGCCGCCTTGCGGCCCGCGACTGCCGACCAGCGGGGCTCCATCCTCACCAGCTTGGGCTACGCCCAATGGAGCCAAGCCCGCCACACCGGGGACGAACTCCTCATGGACACGGCCGTCGACACGCTGCGCGAGGCCGTGTCCCACGCCCCTCGGGCGCGCCTCAGCATGGCACTCACCAATCTCGGCAGCACGCTCATGGACCGCAGCCGGCGCACCGGGAACCGCGCCTGGATGGCCGAAGCGGTGACCGTGCTGCGCCGCGCGGTGGATGAAGGCCTGCCGTCGGCCATGGACCGCCCCCTGCACCTGAACAACCTCGCCGAGGCGCTGCGTTACTGGGACGCGCTCAGCGGGGACGCATCCGCCACCGACGAGGCGATCGGGCTCCTGCGTGCGGCGATGGCGGTTGAGCTCGGAGACCGGGAGGGCTCCGAGGGGGCCGTGACCAACTTGGCGTCCCTGCTCGTCGACCGGGCCGATGCGAACGAGGATCCGCACATGCTCGACGAGGGCCGGGGCCTCCTCGAGGAGGCGGTGAGCCGGCTGGGCACGGAGCACCCGTCACGCTCCTTCGTCCTGCACCAACTCTGCATGGCCTGGCACCTGACCGCCCGCATGGCCGTGGACCCCGCAGGGGCGACAGCCCGGCAGGCACGGGAGCGGGCGGCCGCTGCCGCCCGGGAGTCCCTCGCCCACACGCCCGAAGGGGACCCGGATCACGCCCTGGCCCAACTCATGCTGGCCGTGATGCAGCTGGACCGTCACGAGGCGGGCGAGCAGGCCGACCTGGCGGAGGTGGTCCGCCTCGCCCGCGACTGCGCACGCAATCCGGCCGCCCACAGCACGACCCGGCTCCAGGCCGCCCACGCGTGGGGAATCGCCTCGGTACGGGCGGGTGACCGCCCGGAGGCCCTGGAAGGGTACGCGTACGCCGTCGGCCTGCTGCCCGGCATCGCACCCCGCAGCCTCGCCCGTATCGACCAGGAAGCGCGGCTGAGCGGCAGCGACGGCCTGGCGAGCGACGCCGCCGCACTGGCCCTCTCCGAGGATGCGCCGGACCGCGCCCTCGCCCTCCTCGAACAGGGGCGGGGCGTGCTGCTGGGCCAGGGGCTGGAGAACCGGGCCGACGTGTCCCGGTTACGTGACCTCGACCCCCTCCGGGCGGCCGAGTTCGAGCGGATCCGCGACGAGTTGAGCACACCGCCCCCGCTCTCCCCGGCCAAGGACGCCCTCGACGCGTCGGTGCTCGCCGAGACCCGCCACGCCCTGGCCCGGCGCTGGAGTGAACTCCTCTCCGAGGTGCGAGAGTTACCCGGCCTGGGCAACTTCCTGCACCCGCCCTCCGTACCCGAACTGGTCGCCGCCGCCGCCGGCGGCCCCGTCGTGGTCGTCAACGTGAGCACCTACCGCTGCGACGCCCTGGTCGTGACCGCCGACGCCGGGATCGCCGTGGTCCCGCTGCCCGGCCTCACCCTGAGCGCCACCATGGAGCGGGCGGCGGAGTTCGTCGACGGCATCGAAACGGCATACGGCGGGAACGGGGTCGACGACGCCGTCGCCATGATGCGCGCCCTGTCCGGCACCCTCGGCTGGCTCTGGGACACGATCGCCGCACCGGTTCTCGAACACCTCGGCCTGGAAACCGAACCGCCGGACGGTGGCCCCTGGCCGCGTCTGTGGTGGTGCCCGACCGGCTGGCTGTCCTTCCTGCCGCTCCACGCGGCCGGGCGGGGCGCGCCGGACTCCGGCACCTGGGTCATGGACCGTGCCGTCTCCTCGTACACCCCGACCCTGCGCGCCCTGGTCAGGGCCCGCGCCGGCCTCACCACCGGGGCCCCTTCCGGCGTCCCCGCCCGATCTCCCTCCCAGCCGTCGCCGCTGGTCGTCGCCCTCGCCGAGACGCCCGGGGCCGCGCCCCTGCCCGGTGTCACACGCGAGGCGGAGCTCCTCACGGCACTGTTCCCCGCGGCGAGGCTGCTGGCCGGGCCCGATGCCACGGTGGAGACGGTCGGCGGAGTGCTCGAAGCGCACCCCTGGGTCCACTTCAGCTGCCACGGCGTCAGCGAGCTGCTCGACCCGTCACAGAGCGGTCTCGTCCTCCACGACGGCCGCCTCACCGTGTCCGACGTCTTCACCCGGCGCCCGAGGAACCCGGAGCTCGCCATGCTGTCCGCCTGCTCCGCGTCCCGGGGCGGCCTCAAGCTGTCCGACGAAGTCGTCCAACTGGCCTCGTCCTTCCAACTGGCCGGATACCCGCATGTGATCGGGACCCTGTGGCCCATAGCCGACAAGCTGGCGACGCATCTGACCGAGGAGTTCTACACCGCGCTGGCCGAGGACGTCGCCCGCGGCCGCCCCATCGATCCGGCCGCCGCCCTGCACCACCCGGTCAGGGCCCTGCGCAACCGCTACGCGCAGGCCCCGCACCTGTGGGCGGCGCACATCCACACGGGGCCGTGAGACGGCCCGGACGCTCAGGGCGCCTCCGGCTCCGCGGCCTCCCCCATCGCCGAGCCCGAAGGCCCCTGCGGGACCTCGTCGGGCTCGGCCAGGCCGTCGGTGGGCCGATAGGTCCTGCGGAACGAGAACTCCTCGACCAGCGAGGCCAGGTGTTCGTCGTCAGCGTCCGTCTGCGGGTCGTTCACCATCGGCTCCCCTCTCCGGCCGCTCCCGCGTGGGCGGCAGCAGCACCTCCAGCACTTCTATGTCGCTCGCCCGTACGTACACACCCGCGGTGCCGGGCACCTTCCCGAGGAAGCTCCCGTCGGGCCCCACCCGGTACTGGGCCTGCAGATAGAGGTCACCGCTCTGCGGGTACGCCGAGACGGCCGACCTCGACCCCAGCCAACCACCCACCCACAGACCGCTCTTGAGCCGTACCCGCACGAAGCATGACCCCCGGCCCCGGAAGAGGGCGTCCCAGGCCGTCGGCGTCGGCTCGTACCGCGCCCGCGCGTGCCGCCTCCGCCACCTCGCCTCCGCCCAGGCCAGCGCCGACGGCACGGCGACGATCAGGAGCAGCGCGGCGAGTCCGGCCCCGCGGGGATCCCTCCGCACCCCGGCGAAGGGCCCGTCCCCGCCCCCGGCCAGCAGCCGCACCAGCCACGGCCCCGCGACCACCGCGTACACGGCGTCCAGCAGGGCCCCCGCGGCGATGGCCCGCACGAGGCGGTTCTGCGGCTCCTGCTCGGTGGCGAGAGGGCCGCGCAGCCGTTCCCGTACGGCCTGGTAGAAGACGCCGGGCAGCACGAGGACCAGCAGGATCGTCAGCTGCTGCACTGTTCCCGGAACCATCGTGGTGCCGCACCCCCGTGCTCTGCTCCGTGTGTCGACCGCGCCCCTGCCGCCTCAGGATGACGCAGCGGGGAGCCCCGCGTCCCGGCCTGTGGAAAACCGGCGACGCCAGGTTCCGCCCCCCTCACCCCTGCCGGCGCCGCCTTCCCAGGAACAGCAGCAGCCCGATCCCGGCCAGCACGGCGATCCCGGTCAGCGTCGTGCCCTTCACCGGCACCCCGTCCCCGCCCGCCGTGCTCCCCGCCCCGGCCGAAGACCGCGACGTGCCGCCCGCCCGGGCGGGCCCGTCGCCCCCGCCGTTCTTCAGGTCCACCCGCACCACATCGCTCTGCTCACCCTCGGAGCCGTACATCAGCGCCGATCCGTCCGCCGTGTACGTCACCGACTCCGACTGCCCGAGCAGGGGGGATTCGACCGGGTAGTCCTTGCCGAGCCTGCCGTTCGCGAAGGGATAGCCGCGCGCGCTGAAGTACGAGCGCAGCACCAGCTCCTTGCCGTCCGGCGAGAACGCCCCGTCCGTCACCCACGGCACCTCGCCGACCCGCCGGAACACGTTGTCCCCGCCGGTCGTGAGCTTCGCGGGCCCTTCGTACAGCCCTCCGCCGTCCTCGTTCTTCGACGCGATGTACACGCGGCCGGTCTTCGGGTGGACCATCAGCGCCTCGGCGTTGCGCGGGCCGTCGGCGTACTTCACATCGAACTGCGTGGCCCGCACCACCTGGTCCCGGAGCTCCTTCGGCTCGGGGAAGCGGTAGATCCAGACGTGGTCCCAGCTGCCGTTCAGGTTGTCGCCGATGTCACCGACGTACAGATTCCCGTCGGGCCCCAGCGAGATCGCCTCCACGTCCCGGGGCGCGCCCACACCCTTCATCGTGATCCGGGCGACCGTCTTGCCGGTGCGGGAGTCGACGGCGAAGACGTACGGCCCGTCCTCGCTGTCGTTGTGCGTCCAGTAGATCCCCGGGTGGGCGCGGCTGGCGGCCAGGCCGCTGGACTCGGTGATCCGCGGGTCCTCGATCGTGAAGCTCCGGTCGGGCCCGGAGTCGTCGGCCACGGCAGGGGCGGCCGCCGCGAAGGTCAGGAGCGCGGCGGCGCCGAAAGCAGTCAGTCGATACGAACGCATGGCACAAGTGTCCATCGTCACGTCGCAGGCCGGAGCCATGATCCGCCATGATGGCGCCATGCGTTTCATGTGTGTCGGCGATTCCATGACCATCGGACGCGCCGGTGACTTCACATGGCGCTACCGCATGTGGCAGCACCTCGAAGCGGCCTTCGACGGTCCGTACGCGATCGTCGGCCCGCGCACCGCGCTGTACGACACCGACGCCGGCACGCCCGCCTCGGCCGCGTACGCCGCCCCCGACTTCCCCGCCGACGCCCGCCGCCACCTGGCCGGTTGGGGCGAGGGCTGGCTGCACATGGCCCCGGTGATCGCGGACATGGTCACCGAGCACCGGGCGGACGTCCTGCTCGTCTCGCTCGGCCTGATAGACCTCGGCTTCTACACGGACAGCGAGCAGACGGCGGCCAACGCCCGCACGTTCCTCACCGCGGCCCGCACGGCGAACCCGCGCATCAGATGCGTGCTGCTGCCGGTCATACCGAACGTCCGCGCCGAGTCCGACGCCCCCTTCGCCGCCGAGTGCGCCCGCTTCAACGAACTCCTCGCCAAGACGGTGGCCGATCTCGACGCTCCGGCGTCCCCGCTCCTGCTGGCCTCGCACCCGTCCGGCTACGACATCCACACGGACACGTACGACGGCACGCACCCCGGCCCGTCCGGCGAGCACAGACTCGCGGCCGCCTACGCCGACGCGATGCATCAGGCGTGGGGCCTGGGCGGGCCGTACCGGTCGCCGCTCCCGTAGCCCGCCCCCCGGTCAGCCGGTCGCCGTCAGCGCCGCCCGCGCGGCGGCGAGGATCTCCTCGGAGAGCGGGGAGCGCTCGGTGGCCCGGGCCAGGACGAGTGCGCCGACCATCGTGCTCAGCCGGGTGATGCCGTCCTGGTCGTCGGTGGCGAGGAACGCGGCGAAGTCCCTCACGCCCTCGGTGTAGACGCGGCGCGCCTCGCGGTCTCCCCTCTCGCGTGCCATGTCGGTGGCCAAGGCGGCGACGGGGCACCCCTGCGCCGCGCCGTCGCGGTGCTCCACGGAGAGATAGGTGTCGATCAGCGCCTGCTGAGCGGCGTCGCGCCGTCCGGCGTACTGCTCGATCCCGTCCTTGTGGTGCTGCGCGAGCTCGTCGAAGGCGTGCGCGGTGGCTTCGTCGACGAGCGCCTCCTTGGAGGCGAACTGCTTGTAGAAGCCGCCGTGGGTCAGGCCGGACGCCTTCATGAGGTCGGCGACGCTGGTGTGGGTGCCCTGCTCCCGGAACAGCCGGGAGGCGGTTTCCACGACCCGTCGGCGGTTCTCCTCCGCCTGCGCCTGCGATACGCGGCCCATGTGAGCCACCTCCCCTTGGATGTCGTTTGCAATCTATCCTAGACTCTGTTTTAGATTGTTGTCGTAATTTAAATCTGCGGGCCGTCCGGCTCGCGACACAGGGAGCCGTCATGGAACTGAACAACACGGTCGCAGTCGTCACCGGCGCCAACCGCGGGCTCGGCCGGCATCTGGCCGCTCAGCTCGTTGCACGCGGTGCGAAGGTGTACGCGGCGGCCCGCCGTCCCGAGACGGTTGACCTGCCCGGCGTCATCCCCCTGCGGCTGGACGTGACGGACGAGGAGTCGGTGCGGGCCGCGGCCCGCACCGCATCCGACGCGACGCTCCTGGTGAACAACGCGGGCATCTCCACCGCCACGCCCGTGATCGCGGGCAGCCTCGACGCGGTCCGCCTGGAGATGGAGACGAACTTCTTCGGCCCGCTCGCCGTGACGCGTGCGTTCACCCCCGTCATCGAGGGCAACGGCGGCGGGACCGTGCTCAACGTCCTGTCCGTCCTGTCCTGGCTGCACCCCGCCGGTCTCGGCTCCTACGCCGCGGCCAAGGCCGCCGCATGGGCACAGACCAATGCCGCCCGGGAGGAACTGGCGCCCCGCGGCATCACGGTCTCGGCGCTGCACGTCGGATACATGGACACCGACATGGCCGCGGACGTGCCCGCCGACCAGAAGACCGACCCCGCCGACGTCGCCGCCCAGGCCCTGCACGGCATCGAGACGGGCCTGACCGAGATCCTCGCCGACGAGACCACCCGGTACGTCAAGCAGAGCCTGTCCGCAGCACCGGCTGCCGCCTGAGACACACCGCGCCGCGCCGGTCGCCGCCGCACCACCCCGCACAGCGAAAGCACCACCACGCGTCTGTCCGTCCCGGAAGAAGCCCAGGGACGGGCAACGACCCCGTCCCCTCCCGGACGGCTGACGGAGAAGACGATGAAGACGATGAAGACCTTCATGATCGAGCGGTACGGCGACGAGGCCGGAGTGCACGCGGGCGAGATGCCCGAGCCGCGGACGGGCCCCGACGACGTCCTGGTCCGCATCCACGCGGCGAGTGTCAACCCGCTCGACCTCAGACTCCGCGACGGAGCCTTCAAGGCGTTCCTCCCGTACCGTCTCCCGCTCGTCCTGGGCAACGACTTCGCCGGGGTGGTCGTCCGGACGGGACCGGCCGTCACCAGGTTCGCGGTGGGCGACGAGGTCTACGCCCGACCCGACAGGAACCGCATCGGCACCTTCGCCGAACTCATCGCCGTCCACGAGAAGGACGTGGCGCTCAAACCGGCCGGCCTCTCCATGGAGGAAGCCGCGTCCCTCCCCCTCGTCGCCCTGACCGCGTGGCAGGCACTGGTCGAACGGGCACAGGTACGGCCGGGCCAGAAAGTCCTCATCCACGGCGGCGCGGGCGGCCTCGGCACCATCGCCGTACAGCTCGCCAAACACCTGGGCGCGCACGTGGCCACCACGGCGAGCACGGCCAAGACCGGCCTGGTGAAGGAGCTCGGCGCGGACGTCGTCGTCGACTACAAGCGGCAGGACTTCCAGACAGTCCTGAGCGACTACGACGTCGTGCTGGACACCCTCGGCGACGAGACGCTCAAGAAGTCCCTGCGGGTGCTCAAGCCCGGCGGGAAAGTCGTCAGCGTCGCAGGGCCTCCCGACGCGGCCTTCGCCCGCGAGCTGGGGCTGAACGCGGCCCTGCGGCTCGTGATGAGCGCGCTGAGCTTCCGGACCCGCCGTCGCGCCGCGCGACGCGACGTGACGTACTCGTTCCTGTTCATGAGGGCCGACGGCGACCAGCTGGGTGAAATCACCCAGCTCGTCGAGGCCGGAACGATCCGTCCCGTCGTCGACCGTGTCTTCCCGTTCGATCAGACCCCGGAGGCCCTGGAGTACGTCGAGAAGGGCCGCGCGAAGGCCGGCAAGGTCGTCGTCACGATGACGTGAGGGCAGGCCCTCGCCCGGGCGACGACAGCGGGACGACCGGTACCCGGCCCGTCACGCCCTTCCTGTCACTTCCCCGTCGGCTTCGCCCGTACGTGCATCCGCTCCCCCTGCGGTCCGAACAGGCTGAGGAACTCCACCGGTTCCGGCCCGGCGGCCCCCCACCAGTGCGGGGTGTGCGTGTCGAACTCGGCCACCTCGCCCGCCGTCAGCACCAGGTCATGGTCCCCCAGCACGAGCCGCAGCCGCCCCGAGAGTACGTACAGCCACTCGTACCCCTCGTGCACCCGCTGCTCGACCGGCCCTTCCTTGCCCGTCGCACCGGGCATCACCTGCTTGTACGCGTTCACTCCGCTGAGGTGCCGAGTCAGCGGCACGAACGTCATGCCGTGCCGTTTGAACGGCCGGAAGGTGACCCGGGGGTCCCCCGTCTCCGGGGCGCCGACCAGTTCGTCCAGCTGGACCCCGTACGCCTTCGCCAGCGGAAGCAGAAGCTCGAGGGTGGGCTTGCGGCCGCCGGACTCCAGCCGGGAGAGCGTGCTGAGCGAGATCCCGGTCGTCTCGCTCAGCTGCGCCAGCGTCGTCCCGCGCTCGGTCCGCAGCGCACGCAGCCGCGGCCCCACGCCGGTCAGGACGGACGACAGCTCGTCGTCCCCCATCGCACTGCCCTCTGCGCCTGCCTCGTCCGCTGCCATGGTTCCATTTGCCGACCCGGCAAGCAGCATTGTCAACCGGAGGTGCCCGCAGGCCCGACCGCCGGTCCGATCATGGCCATGGACAACCGGGTGAACTCGCTGGTCAGCCAGGCAGGCGGCACCTGGCGCGGACGGCGGCCGTGATGCGCGAGGAGCTCGTCGACGGACCGGGTCAGCACCTTCACCACCACGGCGAGGTTGCCGTCGACCGCGTGACCGCGCCCCCTGGCGCGCTCGGCCTCCTGGGTGAGGAATTCCGTCCACACCGACCGCCACATCGTGAGGTGGTCCTCCATCTCCCTGCTCACCCCGAGCACCTCGACGAACGCCACCCTCGCCTCCCGCGGATCCCGCGTGACGGCCCGCACGTAGGCGTCGAAGAGCCTGTGGACCCGTTCCTCGGTCGAGCAGGTCTCCATGCCCTCGGCGGACAGCTCCGCCTCGGACGCCCGCATGCCCCGCGTCGCCACCTCGTCGTACAGATCGACGAGCAGGGCCTCGCGCGACTCGAACTCGCGGTGGAAGTCACGGACTTCCACCTGTGCGGCGGCACACAGATCCTCGACGGTAGTCCGGGCATAGCCGTACACGGCGAACAAGGTCCGCCCGGCCGCCATGAGTTGTGCCCGTACCCACGCGGGGTCCCGCGCCGCCCGCACTCCGCTCCACAGCTCCATCACGGCATCCGCCATCGGTCCTCCTCGGTCCGTCCAGGCCCCCACGCCCACTTTCCTCGATCCGCCGCGCAGACGGTGATACCGCCACACGGCGAACAGCCGTACGCCTCACCCCGAGGCGGCCGCGTCCGCCGCCCGCAGGGCCGCGACGCGCTCCCGCCAGGGCAGCCGCTCGGGCTCCTCGTAGCCGTCGTCGAGGGGCGGCGGCTCCCACTTGACCGTGTGGGCCTCCCACGCGGCCTCCTGCCGGCACGGCCGGCACACCGTCTCGTCGCCCCTGGGCCGGAAGACGTGTTCGGCACCTTCCTCCTGCGCCTCGCACGCGATGAACTGCCTGGGCGCAGGCGGTACGGGAGCGGGCTCCGCCACGCGCGGCAGCTCCGGCATCATGCGCACGAGCCGCTTGCTCAGGAACCCGGCAGCGAAGCGCACCCCGTCCTCGGGCAGTCCCTTGCTGAGCGCGAGCCGCAGATCGGCCGCACTCACCCCCCGCCTCAGCCAGTCCGCAGCCGTCTCGGCCAGACCACGGGCCTCGCGGACACCGAGCCACAACTGCTGGTCGGCGTGCCGGAGCGAGAGCAGCACGCGCTCGGCCTGGACGACTTGCGGGTCCGCGGGCCCTGGCTCCGCGATCTCGCCCGGAGGTTCCGGAAGCTGCGGAACCTGCGGCTCTTCGGTGGGTGGGTGGGATGAGTTCTTCTCGTGTTCTTCATCCACCGGTAGGTGACCACCGGCCGACCGAGTACCCGGATGACCGACCGCCGGAGAGTGATCACTCGGTCCGACCTGCGGCGACGCCGCTCGGGCGGACCTCTCGGGCGTCGCCGGGGTGACGAAGTCCGCGCCGCGGACCACCACTTCCGCGTCCCGGACACGCCGGGCTTCCTCGGCGGTGAGCGTCACGTTGGAGAAGATCTGATCGGTCACCCACAGCCCGGCCTCGTTCTGCCGCCGCCACTCGTGGACGAACCCGTTCTCCTTCAGCTGACGCTTGGCCTTCTGATAGGCGCGCCCGGTGATCCCCAGGCATTTCGCGTGATCGCTCAGCGCCCTGCCGACGTGCCGCTGGGGCAACCCCTGCACGTAGGCGATCAAGATCTTCGCGTCACTGTCGAGACGCGGATGACGGATGACGTCGTGTGACGCCTTCACGAAGCCGTAGGACGGCGAGATAGCATGCAAAAGCATTCTCGGTGGACCTCTGATCCATCGCGGGGTGAAGGCCCTCGGGTAGGTGTTGGTAGCACCGCCGGGGGCCGCCCCATGCGCTGAAGCGCACGGAGCGTAATTGCGCGCTCACCGTACATCACATTTCTCGCGCTCGACCACCTCCCGCAGCAGCTCGAACAGCAGTTCCGCGTCCACGAACGGGACTTCGGGGTCGGGCAGGGAGCGCCAGTCCAGCGGATACGTCAGCCCGTGCACAGCGGGCACCCCGACGAAGGCCGCCCCCTCCCGCACCAACGCCTCGGCCCCGACGGGCCATCGGTACGCGCGGGCACTCCCGGGCCGCAGCAGGAAGCACATGCTCCGGTCGCCGATGCGCGAGCGGACGATGGGTCCGGCGCGGAAGTCCGTGAACTGCATGAGCTCGTAAGCCACTTGTTCTCCCAGGATGCCGATGATGCGCACGGCGTCGAAGTGAATGCCCGCGTGCCGCAGGGCGTGCCCCGTCGCGGGGATCCAGGCGGGCATCTGGTCCGGTGAAGTTCTGGGTTCCATACGCAAAGCTTCGACACCCCCACGTACCGTGACCAGGGACACAAGGCATCTGTGCACTCTTGTGCACTTGGGGGGTGGGGCTGTGCACTTCGGTGAACGTGACGTCAGTAACGCGGAGATGTTCGGCTCGTTGCTGCGATTCTTCCGCGAGCGGTGCGGCCTCTCGCAGGAGGCCTTGGGCGCGAAGATCGGCTTCTCCAAGTCGCAGGTGGCGATGGTGGAGCGAGGGGAGCGCCCTCCGAAAGGGCCCTTCACTCCGCAGGCCGACGCCGCGCTGGGCGCCGAAGGCGCTCTGCTTGCGGCAGCCAAGAAGTTGACGTCCAGTCGCGTGTCCTCCTGGTTCGAGCAGTTCGCAGAGGAGGAAGCCACGGCCAGGGCCCGGTACGAGTACGAGTGCAACGTGGTGCCTGGCCTGCTGCAGACCGAGGAGCACGCACGCACCCTGTTCAACAGCGCCTGCCCGCCGCTTGATGACGACGAGATCGAGGGTTTGATCGTCGGCCGCCTCGCACGCCAGCGCATGCTGACCCGCAAACCGATTCCGGATATCAGCTTCGTCCTGGAACTCAGCGCGCTCACACGCCCGATCGGCGGACGGGACGTACACCGAGCACAGCTGCAACACATACTTGAGGTCAGTCGACTGCGGTACGTGCACATCCAGGTCATGTCACCTCAGCGGGAAACACACGCGGGGCTGAGCGGATCCTTCGTTCTGCTGGAGACCGATGACCGGCGTCAGCTCGCGTACCTGGAGGTCCAACGCCAGAACTTCCTCGTCAGCGAACACGATCACGTGGCACCGCTGTTCGCCAGATATGGCATTCTGCGGACCCAGGCTCTCGGGCCAGAAGAGTCCCGAAAGCTGATCGAAGAGGCAGCAGAGGAACTATGAGCAGTGACCTCCAGTGGCTCAAAAGCAGCCACAGCACCGATGAGGGTGGCAACTGCGTCGAGGTCGCCACCCGCCCCCACACCGTCCACGTCCGCGACTCCAAGGACGTCACCCTCCCCGCCCTCACCCTCTCCCCCGCCGCCTGGACGGCCTTCCTCGAGCACACGGTGTTCTAGCCCCATGACCTGGTTCGACGAGCTGCCCCAGGTCCTCACCCGGCCGACTTCGGAGCGCTGGTGGGGCGCCCGCCGCGGAGCATCGAGCTGATGGCGTACAGAGGGCCGGCCCCGGACCGACTCGACGCACCGCCTAGTACCAAGGGCGGGCGTCATGCGTGGGCAGCGGGCGCAGATTCGGCCAGCGTTCGAGCAGGCGGCCGGCCAGCGCGGAGCTGAGGCGGCCGACGGCGTGCAGGTGATCGTGGTCCCGGGTCATGTCGGCGACCACGCCCAGGCGGTGGACGAGGCGCTCGCGGGCGGAGACGTAGCCCCACTCGAAGTCCTCGACGGGCACCCGGGCGAGCTGGTCGGCTGTCCCGCGATGGGCCCTCTCGACGAGCGCGTCCCCCTGGATGAGCCAGCCTGCACAAGCGTCGGCGAGGTCACCCGGCACGTCCCTCCCGGTGAGGCCGCGCCAGGTGGTCCGGTAGATCTCCTCGACCTCCGTGAGCGGGGCCACGGCAACCGACATGGCACACCAGCAGGTGGGGAAGCCGATGCGGAAGTAGGCGAGTTCGAGCAGGCCGTTGCCGAGCGAGGCACGCTCGAAGTCGACGAAGCGGACGCCCTCGGCGGTGCGCAGATCGTTGCCGGGGCAGGGGTCGCCGTGCAGCAGCGCGTGGTACGGGGTGGGGTCCAACCGCTCCAGGAGACCGCCGAGTTCATCGGGAACCGTGGACGGTACGGGCACGTCGAGCGTCCGGGCCAGGGAGAGGAAGGACTCCGCGTCGGCGGCCGTGGGCCCCGACCAGACCGGCAGCGCGTCCGCGTCGGCGGGACCCGTCAGGGCGTGCAGCCGGGCGAGCGACTCGGCGTACCCCGGCATCCAGTCGTCCGTCCTGCCGAGGTCGTCCACGTGTTCCAGGACCATCACCCGCGAGGACGGGTCCGTGGCGAGCACTGCGGGGGCCACGGCGGGCCCGGAGGCCCGCCCCGCCAGCCGCAGCCCGGCGACCTCCCGTGCGAAGCGCGTGCCGGCGTCGGCGCCCGTGTCACCGCCGTCGGTGATCTGCTTGACGATCACCAGCCGCTGGTCGGCCAGCCGCACCCGCCACACACGTGACCGCGGACTGCTGTCCAGGAGTTCGGCGTGCTGGGGAATGCCCACGGTGGAGAGCAGCGCCTCATTGAAGGGAACACGGTTCAGCATGCCGACGAGCGTAGCCGTGCGTCCCGCACGCGCGAGTGAATACCCTGGCCCCGGCCGAAGTCCCCCGGGGGTTTGGCCGGGCACGTGGCATCATCTGCCGTATGCCGCGCGGCGGACCGTCGGACACCTGTAGGGGGAACACCTCAAGACTGTATGGGGGGTTGTCCCGATGGACCGCACCCCCACCCCTCAGGGACCGTGGTCGCATGACCGAAACGACGCGCACAACTCGACTGTTCGCACTGCTCGTTCCCGTGTTCATGCTCCTCTACGGGGTGTTCCGCCTCATCGACGGCAGGGACGGGGACCACGGGCCCGGGCTTGCCTGGAACATCGGCCACACCTTCTTCTTCGCCGCCTTCCTCCTGCTCGGCGCCCTGGTCGTGGAGCTGCGTGCGCTGATCCCCGCCGACACGGCGCGGAGACGGGCGGCCGCCGGGGTGGCCATGGTCGCCGGGGTGTTCGGCGCCGCGTGCTTCCTGTGGGTGATCGTCGGTGACCTGTTCCCCCGCTTCGACGATGCCGCGCCGCTGCCCGAGCCCTTGGAGCTCGCGGGCCCCCTGGCCTTCCAGCTCGGCCTCCTCACCCTGCTGGTCATGCTCGTCACGGCCCGGCCCCGGCGGCTTCCCGTGTGGAGTCCCGTACTCGTCCTCGTCGCCTTCGTGCTCATCGCCGTGAACCTTGATCTGCTCCCGGTCGCCGCCCTCGCCCTCATGGCGGGCCTCGCCCCCCTGGCCCGCCCCCGCACCGGCGGCCCGGCCACTGCCGTCATCGCTTCCTGATGCCTTTCAGCGGCGCCGCACCAGCGCCAGCAGGCTCAGTCCGAACATCAGGACCCCCAGGGGCAGATGGACCGACGGCACGTGGGCGATCCCGAGCACGACCTGGGCCGAGGCAAGGACGAGAAAGCCCGACGCGTGCCAGACGGGCCGGGGCGAGCCACCGCCCGGCTTCCAGGCCAGGACCGCCGCGAGTACGTACAGCATCGAGGCCCCGTACATGACGCGGGCGCCGGCGCTGTGCAGCGTCTCTCCGTAGGACGAGGTCAGGAGCAGTCCGGCGGAGACCGCTTGAAGGAAGATGGTCAAGGTCTGCAGGGCGATCGCGATCTGCAGAAACGTGAAGTCGTGCCGTCTCGTCGCCCGGGTTGCCCGAGTCACCTGGGTTGTCTGGGTCGCCATGCCACGGTCCCCTGTTCCGCCCGCTGGGCAGTAGGTCGATAGGTTCTTCACCAGCCCGACGACGCGGGCCCGCGAAAGGTAAGACGAGGGGGCGTTCGGGACATGGGGACGGCGGGGGCTGCGGGGAGGAGCACCGACGCGATGGCCGGCGAGCGTCGCCAACTGCTCAACGTCGCCTATCGGCTGCTCGGTTCACTGGCCGAGGCGGAGGACGCCGTACAGGAGGCGTACGCGCGCTGGTACGCGCTGCCGGCCGCCCGGCAGGAAGAGATCGTGTCACCCGGCGCCTGGCTGTCGACCGTGACCGGCCGCGTCTGCCTGGATGTGCTCGGCTCGGCGCGCGCCCGTCGGGAACGGTACGTCGGCGCGTGGCTGCCCGAGCCGTTGCCCGACCGCACCGAGTGGGACCGCGGCCGGGGCGCCGACCACACCGATCCCGCCGACCAGATGGTCCTGGACGAATCGGTGACCATGGCCTTCCTCGTCGTCCTGGAGTCGATGACGCCCGCCGAGCGGGTGGCGTTCGTCCTGCACGACGTCTTCCGCTACCCCTTCGCCGAGATCGCCGGCATCCTCGGCCGGACCCCCGCCGCCTGCAAGCAGCTCGCGGCCTCCGCCCGGCGGCGGGTGCGCGTCGCCGAGACCCCGGTGACGGCGGCCGGGCAGGCGGCGGCGGTGCGGCACGTCAAGGAGGCGTGGGAGACCAAGAACATCGCGGCCCTCGTCGACCTCCTGGACCCGGCCGCCGTGATGACTGCCGACGGCGGCGGTCTGGTCGGCACCGCGCTGCGCCCGATCGAGGGCGGCGCGCTCATCGCCCGGTACATGGTCGCCATCGCCGACAAGGCCCCCGGGCTCGAACTGCTGGAGCGGTCGGTCAGCGGCATGCCGGGCCTGGTGGCCCGGCGGGACGGCGTCGTCATGACCGTGGCGTCCTTCGAGGTCGTCGACGGCTGCGTCACCCGGATCTGGGTGGTCCGCAATCCGGAGAAGCTGAGGCCGTGGGTGGGGGCAGCCGGGACCGGAGCCTGCCGGACGGACAGCGCCTGACAGGCCCCGGCCCCGAAACTGATTCAGCGCTTGAGCAGGAAGGTGAAGTCGCCGGTACGCCTGCCGCTCAGCCGGACGGCCGATACGAGCTTCCGCTCCGCACCCAGTCTCTCGACCTCGCCCCGCGAAAGACCGCAGCCCTCCGCGATGAGGCGCACCGGCCGGACGGGGATCCGCTCCGTGAAACGGACCGAGACGTCGAGCACCCCGCCATCGAGATGAACCGGGCCGCCGGTGTCGAGGCGCCAGGCGTTGTTCCAGTCGAGGGCGACGCGATTGCGACGGCGTACGACCGGATCCTGCAGCAACTCGGCAGCGAGGGCGGGGTCGTTGCCATGGAGACGGTCCAGCAGTTCAGGTCGTATGGAACGTACGTGAGCCCGTTCCAGGACCGTGAGCTTCATCGTTGCCCCACAGGCTGCGCAGAGAGCGAGCAACCACGCGTCCAGGAGCTTGTGGTTCGCGTTGACCCGGAACTTTCCGTCGGCCCGGAAGCGCTCGGACGCGCACGCGTGGCAACGACGGACGACGAGAGGAAGGCAGGTGGGAGCGACCACCCAGGTTGTGAGCACAGCAGCACACCGGTTTCAGTGAGAAGACCGCAGCAGGAAGGAGCGCGGCGCGCAGGGCGCGACGCGCGACGATTCAGCGCTTGGGAGGTCTCACAGGGTGTACAACGGTGTGTCCTTGCCTGGACGACGTGATTCGGCAGCACCGTAGCGGCGCGGAGCGGTGCCGTTCCACCGGTTTTCCGGTGGCACCGGGAGCTGTCCTGGCGATCGCCGTCCACGGTTCCGGCGGGCTCCAGCAGCAGATGTCCGAGCGGGCGGACAACCCGTCTTCCTCCAGGCAGTGTGCGTCGCTCAGGCCGCGGATGCGGCGGCCGGTCTGCTCAGCGCGTGACCCGCGCCTCTCCTTTGAACCCGCCATGATCCGTCGGCACGCCCGGGCACGACGAGCAGACCGGCTGACGGTCCCATGATCGGCCGGACAGCCCCCACGTGGCAGCCCGCAGAGGGGAGTTCACCGACGCACGCGGCTCAGGCATGCAGGGTGGGCCGGTAGGTGAGCTCCTGGATGTGCCCGTCGAGCGTCCGGTGGCCGGTCAGTTCGAGGTCGAAGTCCGCCGCACCCTTGAAGATCGGGTCCAGCCCGGTCCGCCCGGTGATCACGGGGAACAGTGTCACCTGGACACGGTCCACCAGACCGGCCGCCATCAGCGCCCGGTTCATCGACAGGCTGCCGTGCGAGCGCAACGGGATGTCGGACTCCTCCTTCAGCCGGGCGACGACGTCGACGGCGTCCCCGTCGGCGACGGTCGCGTCCGGCCAGTCGAGTGGGCCTTCGAGCGTGGTCGACACCACCGTGGCCGGCAGGCTCCTCATCCGGGTCACCCAGGGGTCGCGCACCTCGGAGTCCTCCGTGGCGGCGGCCAGCATCTGCGCGAACAGCTGATACGTGTGCGCCCCGAAGACCATCCGCTGCTCCTCCCGGTACAGGCCGAGGCGGTGGTCGAGGAGCTCGGGGCCCTGCTTGCCCCAGTAGCCGGTCCAGTCACCGCCCGCGCCGCCGAAGCCGTCGAGGCTGGAGAAGACGTCGAACGTGTATGTGGCGGTCATGATGCTCTCCTCACGTGGGGCAGATCGCGTGCTGCGAGTCGCTCTGTGAATAGAGACTGACCATCGGGGCGGGACTCATCGCGCGCCGGGACCGCTTACCCCCGGATGCCGCGCAGAAGGTTGCCTATCAGGGCGTCGGCGAAGGCGGTGTCGAGTGGCTCGTTCGGCAGCATGAGGCGGTGGTAGCAGGCGCCCCAGAGCTGGTCCACGACCACTTGGGGATCGACCTCGGCGCGAATCTGCCCTGCGCGCTGCGCGCGCGTGAGCCGGTCCACCGCGAGTCGGCGGCGCGGGTGCGTGTAGTGCCGCGCGAGGGCATCGGCCAGCGCGGGGTCGGTCTGCGCCGCGCCGACGAACTGGGCGATCACGGGGCCCGCGGGGAGCCCCGTGAGTAGGCCGACGAAGGAGTGGAGCTGGGCCGTGAGGTCCCGCTCGATGTCGCCGGTGTCAGCGAACGCGAGGGTGTCCTCGACCGCCGCGAAATAGGCCTCGAAGGCGAGCGCCCCCGGCGAGGGCCACCACTTGTAGAGCGTCATCTTGCTCGCTCCGGCGCGGGCGGCCACCTTCTCGAAGGTGATCCCGGCCAGGCCCGCCTCGAACAGCATCGCACCGGCCGACTCCAGCACGGCCTGCCGCACTTCCGCTGCCGGGCGGCGCCCGCGGCCCCGCCTGCCGGGTCCCTTCGGCTCGTCCACGCGTCCTCAGCCTTTCGGGCTTGCCGTATATGGACGATCAGTCTACATTTATTTTATGGACGAGTCGTCCATAAAGTAGAGGGAGGCCGGAGCCATGAACCCCACGACCACCACCGACGCCACGAACCCCACCGCGGAATCCGTGTCCCGCGTAGCGATCGTCACCGGCGCCTCCGGCGGCATCGGCCGCGCCGTCGCCGAACGCCTGGCCTCCGACGGCATCGCCGTCGTCGTGCACTACGGGAGGGACAGGGCCCGCGCCGAGGAGGTCGTGGCAGCCGTCGAGTCGGCCGGCGGGGTCGCGACCGCGATCGGGGGCGACGTGGCCGACGAGGAGGCGATGGCCGCGCTGTTCGCCACGGCCGAGCAGCTGTACGGCGGCGTCGACGTGGTCGTGAACACGGCCGGGATCATGCTCCTCTCGCCGATCGCCGAGCTCGACCTCGCCGACTTCGACCGCATGCACCGCACCAACGTGCGCGGCACGTTCGTCGTCTCCCGGCTCGCCGCCCGTACGCTCCGGGCCGGCGGTGCGCTGATCAACTTCTCGACCTCGGTGACCCGGCTGCAGCAGCCCACGTACGGGGCCTACGCCGCCACGAAGGGTGCGGTCGAGGCGATGACCCTGATCCTCGCCCGCGAGCTGACGGGCCGCGACGTGACGGTGAACGCCGTCGCACCCGGTCCGACGGCCACACCGCTCTTCCTGGACGGAAAGCCGCAGGAGGTCATCGACGCGATCGCGTCCCGCACCCCGCTCGACCGCCTCGGCTCCCCCGCCGACATCGCCGAAGCCGTCGCGTTCCTCGCCGGCCCCGGCCGCTGGATCAACGGGCAGGTCCTGTACGCGAACGGCGGCCTCGCCTGAACCCGCGCGTGCCCGGTGGAACGCCCACACCGCCTGCGACTCGCATGGCGTCGTCGCCCCTCACGCAAGGGGTGCCGTGGTGCGGCCCGCGGGCCGGGGCGTTGGTGTCCGGAGTCGAGTTGCGAGAGGTTTGGCCGCGGGGGCCCGCCCCCGATCCCGTCCGTTCCCCGAGAGGTGCCCGTGAACGACCACCCGCGACCAGCCGCAGAGTTCGGGATTCGCGCCGCCCGCACGGACGACGCGGCGGAGACCGACCGGCTCCACGACATCTGCCTGCGCACCGCCGCATCGGGCAAGGACGCGACGGGCTCGTTCGAGGACCCGCGCCTCCCGGGCGACATCTTCCTGGCTCCCCACCTCCGGTACGCCCCCGACCTCGCCTGGGTCCTCGCCCGCCCGGGCCGGCCCGCCTCCGGGTACGTCCTCGGGGTCGCCGACACCGCCTCCTTCGAGCAGACCCTCGAACGGGAATGGTGGCCCGCGCTCCGCGCCCGGCACAGCGGGAAGCCGGTCCGCGAAGGCTCCGCCGACGCCTTCGCCCGGAAGTGGATCGACCGTCCCCCCACCGCTCCGGCCGAGGTGGCCGCCGCGTACCCCGCCCATCTGCACATCGATCTGCTGCCCGAGGCCCAGGGCGGCGGCCACGGGTCCCGCCTGATCCACACCTTGCTCGGCGCCTTGCGCACCCGGGGCGTTCGCGGCGTTCACCTCGGCGTGGGCAAGGCGAACGCGGGTGCGGTCGGCTTCTACCGGCACCTGGGGTTCGAGCAACTCGTGGAGGAGCCGAGCGCGTTCATCCTGGGTCTCAGCCTTGAGGGGCCGGACGGAGACCGGATCTGACCTCGTGGCCCGCCCCCTCCCCAGGAGCGGTCGGGTTGTCGGCGCATCGTCACGCGGACGGGGCCGGCGACCGGGCTGTCGCCCCGCTCAGCCCAGCGTGACCCGGGCGGTGACCGGCAGATGGTCGCTGCCCGTCGCAGGCAGCGTGCGGATACGGCCGACCGTCGCCGAGCGGGCCAGGACCTGGTCGATCCGGGCCAGTGGGAAGGACGCGGGGAAGCTGAACGCGAATCCGCGCTCCGAGGTGTTGAGCTGAGAGGTCAGCGGGGACAGGCCGCGGTCGTCGACCGTGCCGTTGAGGTCGCCCAGCACGATCACCTTCGCCACTGTCTCGGCGGCGACGGCCCTGCCCAGCAGATGAGCGCTCTCGTCCCGCCAGGACGAGGCGAAGCCGCTCGTTCCGACGCGGACCGAGGGCAGATGGGCCACGTAGGCCGCGACTTCGCCCTGCGGGGTGTGGACCACGGTGCGCAGACCGCGGCTCCAGCCCTCCGCGATCCCCTCGGGCCTGATGTCCACCACGCGTGTGTCGGAGAGCGGGTGCCTCGACCACAGGCCGACCGTTCCCCGGACCTCGTGGAACCGGAAGTCCGGGGCGAGGGCCTTCTCGTACTCCGGCAGGGCGGCCGGGACCAGTTCCTCCAGCGCGATCAGGTCCGGCCCGGCCCCGGCCAGGGTGCGGGCCGTGCCCGCCGGGTCCGTGTTCACGTCGCTCACGTTGTGCTGCACCACGACCAGATCGCGCCCGCCCGGCTCCGGCGCGGCGAGGAACAGGCCGCCGAACGCGAACGCCCAGGCCACCAGCGGCAGGAGCAGGGACAGGAGCGCCGTGGCCGATCGGCGCAGCAGGGCCGAGACGAACAGCGGGACGACCGCGAGGCCGAGCCAGGGCGCGAACGCCTCCAGCAGGCTCCCCAGGTGGCCGGGCCGGTTGGGCACCACCCCGGGGAACGCGAGCAGGAGTGCGGTGAGGAGGGCGAGTACGGCGATCACCCGGCCCCGCGTCCACCGCCCCCGGCGCTCCCACACCCACCGGGAGACACCGGCCTTCGCCGCCGGGGCCGCTCCGGTGTCCGCCGGGGCCGCTCCGCTGTCCGTCCGCTCCACCATGATGTTCCGTACACCCCGTCCGCTTGTTGACCTCGCTTTTCAGGACGGGCTGCCCGGCCGGGCAGTTCCCGGCGACGCCGTGCCGGATCGGACCCGGGCAGGACCGCCGGAGGGGTGCACCGCCCTCCCGCGCGGCTTGCGCCGCTCACAGAGCCCGGCGCGGGCAAGGAGCCTGACCGACCGCCAGTGGAAGGAGTGTGGCGGCCGTGTGGGTGACCCTGCGGCCTTGCCGTTCCATGCGGGCAGACCATCACACTTACGGTCCCCGGCATGAAACGCATCAGTCTCGCCGCCGCAACCGTCTGTGTCCTGTGCCTGGCATCCGCCGTCCCCGCCGCGGCCGACTACTCGGGCAATCCGCTGGCCGGGGACAACGGCTTCGGTGTGCTCGTCCAGGACGACGCCACCCTGGGCAGCACCGAGACCGAGGGTTCGGTGGCCATCGGCGGAGACCTGACCTACGGCCCCGGTTACAACGTCGCGCTGCACACCCCCGGCACGTTCACCGCACCCGGAGACGACCGCCCGACGGCCCTGCTCGTGGAGGGCAGGGCGGACCACGCGAACAGCTCCCCGCAGGGCGTGCTGAAGGTCCTCAGCGACGGCTACGTGAAGATCGGTGACGGGACGGGTTCGTCCGTCCTGGACAAGGACGTCAACAACGCTGACGTCAGCACCCAGGTCGTCGCGGCCGGGGCCGCGCACAACTCCACTCCGCGGATCGAGACGACCGTCCGCCAGCCCGTCGGGTCGGTCACCGACACCACGGGGCTGCCCGACCTCGACGCGCTCTTCTCGACCTACCGCGACCGCTCCGACGCGATCGACACCTGCGACACGAACGTCGTCCTGCGCGATGCCGCCGGAGCCCCGCTGCCCGACCAGACCGGCTTCCCGGCCGGGACCAGTGCCCATGTCACCCTCACCGAGGGGGAGACGAACGTGCTCCGGCTGACGGGCGAGCAGTTGAACAACCTCTCCGAGATCACTTTCGACACACCTCCGACGGCGAGGACACCGTTCGTGGTCGACGTCGACACGACGGGGACGAACGGTACGTACGTCTGGCACATGCCGAACCTCGCCGGGGCGTCCGGCGAGCAGGCCCCGTACATGCTGTGGAACTTCCCCGACGCCACCGACATCACCATGGCGGACGGCGACTCCCTGGAAGGCACCGCCTTCGCGCCCCGCGCCCACCTCACGGACATCGCCCCCTCCAACATCGAGGGCACGATCGTGGTGAAGGAGCTGACGGCCGGACCGCTCTCCGCCGACGGCACGGCCGTCGGCGCGGGCGAGATCCACCAGTTCCCGTTCGCCGCCGAGATCGACTGCACCGGGGGCGGGTCCCCCTCGCCGACCCCCACGGATCCCACTCCGACGCCGACGGAACCGACACCCACCCCCACCGAGCCCACACCGACACCCACCGGGTCGATCCCCGCGCCCACCCCCACCGAGCCGGTGCCGACGCAGACGCACGGCCGCCCCACCCCGCACCACGGCGGAGACCATCACGGGCCGGGCGGCGGGCTCGCCGACACCGGCCCGTCCACCACCCTCTTCGCGGCGAGCGGAAGCCTTCTCCTCGTCGCCCTGGGCCTCGTACTCGTGGGGCGCCGCCGTCGGCCGAAGCACTGATCGCCGGCCCGCGGACCGGACCGGGCCGAACAGCGGCTTCGACGACCGAGGGGCACCGGAGCAGCGGCAACCACGGCAGCACCGTGAGCGGACAGGCTTCCCGGGTCAGCGGCCCGGGAAGCGCTCCCCGCACTCGCCGCAGTACTTCGGTGCGGACTCCTGTGACATCCGGCCGCACTCGGGGCAGACCCGGTCCAGCGCGCAGGGCGCCTCGCCCCCCTCGTAGGTCACCGCGGAAGCCGGCGCGCTCCCGATCGCGAGTCCCGGGCGGCGGCGGTGCACCGTGAGGTAGGCGAGGCCGTCCGGGCCCGCGGTCAGGGAGCGGCGCGAGGTGCGCGGGAGCCAGGTGACCGTGGTGGGGGTGAGGGCGAGGGGCTCGCCGCCGTCGCCCGGTGTGAGACGGCCGTCGCCTTCGAGCACCACGAGGAGGACGTCCAGTACGTCCTCCTGATGCTCCCCCACCTCCGCACCCGCCGGCAGCCGCACCAGGTTGGCGTCCAACTCCCTGCCCTGCTTGTCGAGCTGCCAGAGCGCTCCGCGGTCGTCGGGAGCCGCGGCGGCGAGCAGGCCGCCGAGTACGGTCAGTACCTCGGGAGTGGCGTTCACGGTCCCAGGCTACGCCGCGGACCGACAGGTCACCGGGTACCTGCGACCTGCGGAACTCCGCCGGCCGCACAGCACCCGTGGCCGTCCAGGGGGAAGGCCGTCGCACAGCGTCGCCGGTATCGCGGGCTCGCGCTCCCCGCGTCGTTACCGGGACGGGCTGGGCCGCGTACCGTCTGTCAGGACATCATGTACGGGGCGGACGAAGCGAGTTGAGCGGGGGGCGACCGATGCGTGGTGAGATTCTCGACGGACGGTACCGGCTGACGGAGCCGGTGGGTTCCGGCGGAATGGGCCGGGTGTGGCTGGCCGAGGACGAACGCATCGGGCGGAAGGTCGCGGTCAAGGTCCTCTCCCGTATCGACGAGGACACCTCGGCGACCCGCTTCGCTCGTGAGGCCCGTGTCGTCGGCGGGTTGTCGAGCCCGCACATCGTCACCCTGCACGACTTCGGCGAGGCGCAGGTGGCGGGGGAACGCGTGCTCTACCTCGTCATGGAACACCTCCAGGGGCGGGACCTCGGGGCCGTGATGGAGAGCCGCAGGCCGGAACTCCCCTCGCCCGAAGAGGTGATGGGATGGGGCATCGACATCTGCGCGGGGCTGGAGACGGCGCACCGGGCGGGCATCGTGCACCGCGACATCAAGCCGGCCAACGTCCTGCTCACCTCGGACGGAACCATCAAGATCCTCGACTTCGGGATCGCGCGGATGCTGTCGACGGCCGCGGCGATGACCCGCACCGATCTGACCGCCGTCGGTTTCGTGATCGGCACCCCGCTCTACATGTCGCCGGAGCAGATACGGGCTCCCGACGTCCTGGACAGCCGCAGCGATCTGTACTCCCTCGGCTGCCTGCTCCATACGCTGCTCACGGGCGGGCCGCCGTTCACCGGTGCCGGTACGGCCGTCCTCGCGCAGCACCTGGGCGACCTCCCCGAGCCGCCGAGTGCCCGGCGCATGGACCTTGCCGGATTCGGCCGACTCGACGCGGTCGTGCTGCGGTTGCTCGCCAAGGAGCCGGGCGAGCGTCCGGAGGGCGCGGCGGAGACCGCCGACCTGTTACGTGCCGCGATCGCCGCGGGACCGGACGCAGCGCCGGCAGCCGGACCCGTCCCGCCGGAGCGCGCCCCCACCGTCCTGGGCTCGGTTCCCCATTCCGCGGCCCCGACGGCCGCCGCCCCCGCCCCTCCGGTCCCGTACCCACCGGCTCCGCCCACCCTCCCCTTCCAGCCGCACATGCCGGCGTACCCCTTCCCGCTGCCGGAGGGGCCACAGCCCGCGAGTCCGCCCCAGCGGCTACGCATCACCGGGCGGGCGTCGCGCGGCGGGGTGGTCTCCACCCGGACCGTGGCGGCCACCTGGCTCGCCGGGGCCGGAACCGCCCTGGTCACGGCCCTCCTCGTGGCGTTCTGCTCACCGGCCGGCACGGAAGGGGCGCTCGCCGGGGCCGTCCTCGGCGCGCTGTTGGGCATGGCGGGGGCCCAGGGGTTCACCAACATGTTCGACCCGCAGGACAAGTCGCTCTTCACCCGGCTCGTCTCCGCGCTGCTGCTCGCCCTCCCCCTCGGCGCGGGCGGCGCGGCCATCGACAACGCGGCCACGGACGAGATCTCCGGGCGCTTCGTCGTCATCGCGTTCGCGGCCTGCGTCGCCGCGCTGACGGTGGGGGTACTGATCGCGGACCAGCTCGTCACCCGCCTCCGGCTGTCGCCGCGCGCGGCGCTGATCCTCTCCATGAGCGGCTGGATCAACGGCGTCGCCGCCTGGGCGGTGCTTGCCTACCGCAGCCCGCTCCAGACCGTCGGCGCGGTGCCGGTCGCCTGCTGCGTGTGGCTCGTCACCGCCGCGGTGCTGGGCCGGATCCTGGCGCCCGTTCGCCGGAACGGCCGGACGGCCTGAGCGCACGTGGCACCCGGGGCCGCCCGGCCGGCTCGGTTCACCAGGCGAAGGCCTCCGGGGACGGGCCCGGGCCCGGGAAGATCTCGTCGAGTGCGGAGAGCAGCTCGTCCGAGAGCTCCAGGTCGACCGCGCGCACCGCGGACTCCAACTGCTCCAGCGTGCGCGGGCCGCTGATCGGACCCGTGACGCCCGGACGGGTCAGCAGCCAGGCCAGGCCCACCTCGCCCGGCTCCAGGCCGTGCTTGTCGAGCAGGTCCTCATACGCCTGGATCCGAGCCCGCGCCGCGGGGTCGGCGAGCGTCTCCGCGGCCCGGCCCGTGGTCGAGCGGGTCGAGCCGCCCGCGCTCTCCTTGCGGATCGCCCCGCCGAGCACGCCGCCGTGCAGCGGCGACCAGGGGATGACGCCGAGGCCGTACTCCTGCGCGGCCGGGATGACCTCCATCTCCGCGCGGCGCTCCGCGAGGTTGTAGAGGCACTGCTCACTGACCAGACCGTACGAGCCCC
This sequence comes from Streptomyces sp. NPDC005761, assembly GCF_040630635.1. Lineage (NCBI taxonomy): Bacteria > Bacillati > Actinomycetota > Actinomycetes > Kitasatosporales > Streptomycetaceae > Streptomyces > Streptomyces sp. NPDC005761. The sequence continues at coordinate 81,842 of NZ_JBEXXX010000031.1, forward strand.
GGCGCCGTGCCGTCTCGTTGGTCTGGGCGATCTTCCAGCCGGCGAAGTTGGACGAGCCCGCGTAGAGGATCTTGCCCTGCTGGATCAGGACGTCGACGGCCTGCCAGATCTCGTCGACCGGGGTGTCCCGGTCGATGTGGTGGAACTGGTACAGGTCGATGTGGTCCGTCTGGAGCCGCTTGAGGCTCGCGTCGACGGCCCGCCGGATGTTCAGCGCGGAGAGCTTGTGGTGGTTGGGCCAGGCGTCGCCGTCGGCGGCCATGTTCCCGTACACCTTCGTGGCCAGGACCACCTTGTCCCGGCGCTCGCCGCCCTGGGCGAACCAGGTGCCGAGGATCTCCTCGGTGCGGCCCTTGTTCTCGCCCCAGCCGTAGACGTTCGCCGTGTCGAAGAAGTTGACGCCCGCGTCGAGCGCGGCATCCATGATGGTGTGGCTGTCGGCCTCGTTGGTCTGCGGACCGAAGTTCATCGTGCCCAGTACGAGGCGGCTGACTTCGAGTCCCGTGCGTCCCAGATGTGTGTACTTCATGGGTACCAAGCCAACGCCTTCGAGTCCGCTCGAAGCAAGCACCCGTCCGTGCGGGCGCGGACATCAGTTCTCGAGTGCCGCCAGCGTCCCCGCCAGCCAGGCCAGCTCCGCCTCGCCGGTCGCGCGGGCGATCACCAGCAGACCGCGGCGGAACGGGTCGTCGAACGACTCGGCGTCCAGCGGCCGCTCCCCCTCGTAGAAGAAGCTGCTCGGCTCCTCCAGGAACGCGAGGCGCCGGCGCAGCACGGCCGCCTGCTCCGCCGGGGACGGCAGGTGACGCAGGAAGGCGAGGACGGTGAACCAGCGGTTCTCGTCGCTGATGTCCACCTGGTCGGCATCCCGCAGGCGGCGGCGCAGTTCCTCGCGGCCCTCGTCGGTGAGGGTGAGGGTGTGGCGGGGCGCGGCCCTGCTGCCCGGTTCGGTCCGGCGGCCCAGCCAGCCCGCCCGCTCCAGCCGCTTGATCGCCGGGTACAGGGTGCCGTCGGCGATCGGCCGGACATGGCCGGTGAGGTGGGCGACCCGCCGCTTCAGTTCGTACCCGTGCAGCGGCTGCTCGTACAGAAATCCCAGGATGGCCAGTTCCAGCATGACCGTATCCTCCCCCATGGCCTTATACATCGCCACCGATGTATAGTCGCGCCGATGGTTGCGGTCCTCGGCCCGTTCCGGGCACCCCGGACCGCATGACACCCGGATCCCAGGAGGAGACATGCAGGACGCCCAGGTGACGGCCGGCGGCGCGCGTATCCGGTGGGTGGAGATCGCGGGCCACGACGCCGCCGCACCGCCCCGGCTCTATCTGCACGGACTCGGCGCCTCCAGCGGCCCCTACTTCACGGCGAGCGCCACCCATCCACTGCTCGCCGGCGGGCGCGCCCTGCTGATGGACCTCCTGGGCTTCGGCATCAGCGACCGCCCCACGGACTTCGGCTACACCCTGGAGGAGCACGCGGACGCCGTCGCGGACGCGCTGGAGACGGCCGGGGTCCGGGACGCGGAGGTGGTCGCGCACAGCATGGGCGGCGCGGTGGCGATCGTCCTCGCTGCCCGCCACCCGCACCTGGTGGCACGGCTGGTCCTGGTGGACGCGAATCTCGACCCGGTCGTCCCGTCGCCGGTGCCGCCGGCCGGCAGCAGCGGCATCGCCGCGTACACGGAGGAGGAGTTCCTGGCCCACGGCCGGGACGAGGTACGCGAGCGGGTGGGCGCGCACTGGTGGTCGACCATGCGGCTCGCCGGACCCGAGGCCCTGCACCGCAGCGCGGTCCACCTGGCGCGCGGGACGACACCGACGATGCGTGCGCTGCTGCTGGAGCTGCCGGTCCCGGTGACGTACCTGCGGCCGGAGCACGACGGGCCGCTGCCCGGCGAGGACGCGCTCACGGCGGGCGGGGTGCACGTGGTCGCGGTCCCGGACTGCGGGCACAACATCATGCTCGACAACCCCGAGGCGTTCGCGAAGGAGACCGCGCGGGGTTTCAGCTGAGGAAGGCCGCCATCAGCCGACCGCGGCCGCCACGGCGACAGCAGCGAACATCAGCACGAGCACGGCCGCCATGATGCGGTTTCTGGTCTTCGGGTCCACCCGACGAGCGTAACCGCCCCGCTCACCGACCCAGCGGCCAGGCCCGCACCACGCGGTACCGTGGCTGCTCCCCCGGGACCCCGTCCACCGGCAGATGACTGTGTACGAGGCTGAGCTCACCGGCCTCCCAGATCTGCCCCTCGAAGCCTTCCAGGGCCTCGGTGAACGGGGCCAGGTCCGCCGGGACGCGGCTGCGCGCCAGGGTCAGGTGCGGGGTGTAGCGGCGGTGCTCCTCCATCGGCACCCCGGCCCGGCGAGCGGCGGCGTGGGCGCGCTCGGCCAGCAGCCGCAAGGTGTCCAGCCCGCCCGCGGCCCCCGCCCACAGCGCCCGCCCGCCGAACCGCCCGCCCCCGTGGACGCGCAGCGCGAACGTCTCGGTCCGGTGCGCGGCCCGCTCCAGCCGGCTGTACAGGTCCGGCAGCAGCTCCTCGTCGACCTCCCCGAGGAAGGCCAGCGTGTAGTGCCAGCCCGGGGCCCCGGTCCAGCGCAGGGTGTCGGCGCCCGGCAGGGAGCGCAGAGGGACCACGGCACGGCGCAGCTCCTCGACCGCGGGGGCCGGTGGCAGGACGGCGGCGAAGAGTCTCATGCGGCGAGTCTGGCAGCCCCCGGCGCGCCGTCCTGCGCGTACGGCCCCGCCCGATTCCTCGGGTGGGGCCGTATCGCGTCCGTACCGACGGCTCTCAGGCCGCCGTCGCCAGCTGTTCGCGCGGGACGAACCGCACGTGCGGGCGGCCCGGCCGCAGATCGACCTTGAGGCGCAGGCCGCCGACGCGGGCCAGCATGAAGCCGACACCGAGCGCGGCCACCAGGGAGAACACCCCGCCGACCGCCATGCCGGTGCGGACGCCGTACGCGTCGCTGATCCAGCCGACGATCGGGGCGCCCACCGGCGTACCACCGGCGAACACCATCATGTACAGGCTCATCACCCGGCCCCGCATGGCGGGGTCGGACGCCATCTGCACGCTGGTGTTCGCACTGATGTTGGTCGTCAGGCCGATCATGCCGATCGGGACGAGCAGCAGCGCGAAGAGCCAGACGGACGGCGCCATGGACGCGACGATCTCCAGCACGCCGAACGCCGTACCGGCCGCGACCAGCATCCGCAGCCGCGAGGAGCGGCGGCGGGCGGCGAGGAGCGCGCCGGCGAGGGAGCCGGCCGCCATGAGGATGTTGAAGAACGAGTACATCCCGGCGCCGCCGTGGAAGATCTCGTCCGCGAAGGCCGTCAGCCAGATCGGGAAGTTGAACCCGAACGTGCCGACGAAGCCGACGAGGACGATGGGCCAGATCAGTTCGGGGCGTCCGGAGACGTAACGGAGCCCCTCACGGAGCTGCCCCTTGGCGCGCGGGATGACGACGGCCTTGTGCAGCTCGCTCGTACGCATCATCAGCAGGCCGACGAGCGGCGCGAGGAACGACAGGCCGTTGAACATGAACGCCCAGCCGCTGCCGACCGAGGTGATCAGCACACCCGCGACGGCGGGACCGACGAGCCGGGCGGACTGGAAGTTCGCCGAGTTCAGGCTGACGGCGTTCCGCAGCTGGGCGGGGCCGACCATCTCGGAGACGAACGCCTGGCGGGCCGGGTTGTCCACGACCGTGACCATGCCGAGCAGGAAGGCGATCAGGTAGACGTGCCACACCTGCACCACGCCGGAGAGCGTGAGGACGGCGAGCGCGATCCCGCACAGGCCGAGTGCCGCCTGACTGAAGAGGAGGAGCTTGCGCTTCGGGAGACGGTCGGCGATGACGCCGCCGTACAGGCCGAAGAGCAGCATGGGGAGGAACTGGAGTGCCGTGGTGATACCGACGGCGGTGGCGGACCCGGTGAGGCTCAGAACGAGCCAGTCCTGCGTGATGCGGGACATCCAGGTGCCGGTGTTGGAGATCACGGCGCCCGTGGCGAACAGGCGGTAGTTGCGGATCTTCAGCGACGAGAAGGTCCCGCCGGGCTTGCTCTCGTGGGTGGAAGTCGGTGCGGGGGCGGAGTCTGCTCCGGATCCCGTACTCAAAAGGGTTCGCCTCCTCGGGCGTGGGCATTGTGCTGACTGACGGGGATGCGGCGGTGGGGCGGTGCTCCGGTTTCTGTCCGGCGCGGCCCGCTCCGCTACAGGTGGGCGAGCTTCTCCAGCACGGGCGCCGCGTTGCGCAGCGTCTCCCACTCGTCCTCGTCCAGGCCTTCGGCGAGGGTGGTCAGCCAGGCGTTCCGCTTGGAGCGGCTCTCGGCGAGCATGGCTTCGGCCTGCTCGGTCTGGCTGACCATCTTCTGGCGACGGTCATCGGGGTGCGGTTCCAGTCTGACCAGTCCCTTGGCTTCGAGCAGCGCGACGATGCGGGTCATCGACGGCGGCTGCACATGCTCCTTGCGGGCCAGCTCACCGGGGGTGGCCGAGCCGCAACGCGCGAGGGTGCCGAGCACCGACATCTCGGTGGGGCTCAGCGACTCGTCGACGCGCTGGTGCTTGAGGCGCCGGCCGAGCAGCATGACGGCGGAACGAAGGGAGCTCACGGCGGCGGCACTGTCGCTGTCGTGGATCAGGTCAGGCATGTTTGTTAGCGTAACTCATTACCTACCCTAAAGACCACTCGGTGGTACACGCGCGAGGGCCAGATCACCAATCGATCACCCAAACGAGTGAGTCGATTCCGGAAAGTCACGCGCGTCGGGCCCGCGGGACGTAACCCTGCTTGCCATGGGATCGACAGTGCTCAGCCTGCGGATAGACGGTGAGCTGCTCGACCGGCTCAAGCAGCACGCGGCCAAACGCGGAATGAGCGTCCAGGACTATGTGGTCCGGACGCTCATTCGCGACGATTTCGACGAGCGCTTCCAGGCGGCCGTCGACGAGACGGAGAAGTTCTACGGAGCGGAGGAGGTCACGGCCCGGGAGGTCACCTGACGGAGACCTCCCGGGCCGTGGGCCCTCTTCCGCGACCCTCCCGGGATCACGTGAGGCCGAGCGCCGGCATCGCGTAGTAGAAGACGAAGACCGCCGACACCACATACATGGCCACCGGCACCTCACGACCTCGGCCGACGGCCAGCCGCAGCACGCAGAACGTGATGAAGCCGATCCCGATGCCGTTGGTGATCGAGTACGTGAACGGCATCATGACCATGGCGAGGAAGGCCGGGATCGCGAGCGTGTAGTCGCTCCAGTCGATATCCCGCACCGAGCCCGCGATGATCAGGAAGCCGACCGCCAGCAGGGCCGGAGTGGCCGCCTGCGAGGGGACCATGGTCGCCAGCGGTGTGAGGAACAGCGCCGCCGTGAACAGCAGACCCGTGACGATGCTCGCGAAGCCGGTGCGGGCCCCCTCCCCGACACCCGCCGTGGACTCCACGAAGCAGGTACCCGCCGAGGCGGAGCTCGCACCGCCCGCGGCGACCGCGATGCCGTCGACGAACAGCACCTTGTTGATGCCCGGGAAGTTGCCGTCCTTGTCGGTCAGCCTGGCCTCGTCGCCGACGCCGAGGATGGTGCCCATCGCGTCGAAGAAGCAGGACAGCAGCACGGTGAAGACGAACAGGACGCCGGTGAGGACACCGACCTTGTCGAAGCCCCCGAACAGGCTGACGTCGCCGATCAGCCCGAAGTCGGGCGAGGCGACCGGGTTGCCCGGCCATTCCGGCACGGTCAGGCCCCAGGCCTCGCCCGGCAGGTCGGCGACCGCGTCGATGATCAGCGCGACGACCGTCATCGTCACGATGGAGATCAGGATCGCGCCCGGCACCTTGCGGACGATCAGCGCGAGGGTGAGCAGCGCGCCGAGGACGAAGACCAGGACCGGCCAGCCGTTGAGGTGACCGTCATTGCCCAGCTGGAGCGGGACGGTGGTGTGCGCGATGTCCGGGATGCGGGAGACGAAGCCCGAGTCGACCAGACCGATCAGCAGGATGAAGAGACCGATACCGATCGCGATGCCCTTGCGGAGCGAGGTCGGTACGGCGTTCATCACGCGTTCCCGCAGGCCGGTCGCGACGAGCAGCATGACCACGATGCCCGCGAGGACGACCATGCCCATCGCGTCGGGCCAGCTCATCCGGGGGGCGAGCTGGAGGGCGACGACGGTGTTGACGCCGAGGCCCGCGGCCAGCGCGATCGGCACGTTGCCGATGACGCCCATGAGCAGGGTGGAGAACGCCGCGGTCAGCACCGTCGCGGTGACCAGCTGGCCACTGTCGAGTTGGTGGCCGTACATGTCCTTCGCGCTGCCCAGGATGATCGGGTTCAGCACGATGATGTACGCCATCGCGAAGAACGTGGCGAAACCACCGCGGATCTCACGCGCGACCGACGACCCCCGCTCGGAGATCTTGAAGAAACCGTCCAGGCCGCCGGTGGGCTGCGGGGACGGGGGCGGAGTGGGGTCGACCTGAGCGGTGGCCGAGGGGGACATGTATGACCTCAGTCGTGCGTAGAGGGGGGTTAAAACCAGTCAGCTTTGGACTTTCACACGAATAAATTGAGACAGTCGTAAGCAGATTCAGTATGAATACATAAGGCGAAGATCGCTATCTCCGCGCGTAGACCCTTGCGCCGACTGGCCCGGCCATCTTTGTGTGAGCCCCGCATACACTGGCCGCATGGCGAAGTGGACACCGAAGCACGAGGCACCCGAGCCCCTGGAGGGACCGGTCGTCGCGACCATCACCGGCGGCACGATCCTCTGGTTCGTCCTCTTCCTGGTCCAGCTCCCGTTCTACGGCTGGTTCGACGACCACGGCCACCTGTGGTGGGTGTGGACCTGCCTGGCCGGTGCCGGCCTCGGACTGATCGGCATCTGGTACGTACGGGGCCGCGACGCGGCACTCAAGCGCGCCGCTGCGGCGCACGGCGAACCGACGGACACGCCGGGCGCCACCGCCTGAGACCGGGCGGCCGGGCCGGGCCCGTACTGCCACGGGACGATTCCCCTCCTCCCCCGGTCTGATCTTCCTACCCCTCGGTGGGTGAACCGGACGTTCCGCCCGTACCGTCGGAACCATGACTCAGCGGGCACTCGATCCCTCCGGGGAACAGCCGAACGGTTCCTCCGGACCCCCCGGCGCCGGCCGGCCGGTGAAGATCGACGCCGGTTCCGAGCTCGACCCGGTCCACCCGGCGGACCTGCCCGCCCCGGCAACCGCCGCGCGCGGGCTGACCGCGGCCGAGGTCGCCGAGCGGATCGCCCGGGGCGAGGTCAACGACGTACCCGTGCGCTCCTCCCGGTCCGTGACCGAGATCGTCCGCGCCAACGTCCTCACCCGGTTCAACCTGATCATCGGCGTGCTCTGGGTGATCATGCTGTTCGTCGCGCCCATCCAGGACAGCCTCTTCGGCTTCGTGATCATCGCCAACACCGGCATCGGCATCGTGCAGGAGTGGCGGGCCAAGAAGACCCTGGACAGCCTCGCGGTCATCGGCGAGGCGAAACCCACGGTGCGGCGGGACGGGGTGGCGGCCGAGGTCTCCGTCTCCGAGATCGTCCTCGGCGACCTCGTCGAGCTCGGCCCCGGCGACAAGGTCATCGTGGACGGCACGGTCACCGAGGCCGACAGCCTGGAGGTCGACGAGTCCCTGCTCACCGGCGAGGCCGACCCGGTGCTGAAACGGGCCGGGGACGCCGTCATGTCCGGCAGCTTCGTCGTCGCCGGCGGCGGCGCCTTCGCCGCCACCAAGGTCGGCCGCGAGGCCTACGCCGCACAGCTCGCCGAGGAGGCCTCCCGCTTCACGCTCGTCCAGTCCGAGCTGCGCAGCGGCATCTCCACCATCCTCAAGTACGTCACCTGGATGATGATCCCGACCGCGATCGGCCTGATCATCAGCCAGCTCGTCGTCAAGGACAACAACTTCAAGGACTCGGTCGCCCGCACCGTCGGCGGCATCGTCCCGATGATCCCCGAGGGCCTGGTCCTGCTCACCTCGGTCGCCTTCGCGATCGGTGTCGTACGGCTGGGCCGCAAGCAGTGCCTGGTGCAGGAGCTCCCCGCGATCGAGGGGCTGGCCCGGGTCGACGTCGTCTGCCTGGACAAGACCGGCACCCTCACCGAGGGCGGCATGGACGTCACCGAGGTCCGCGCGCTGAACGGGGCCGAGGACCCCTACCTGCGCCGCGTCCTCGGGGCCTTCGGCGCCTCGGACCCGCGCCCCAACGCCAGCCTCCAGGCCATCATCGACACCTACCCGGCCCCGTCCCCGGACGGCACGGGCTGGCGCGTCACACAGGCGCTGCCGTTCTCCTCGGCCCGCAAGTACAGCGGCGCGGCGTTCGACGAGGGCGAGGGGCGTGAGTCGTCCTGGCTGCTCGGCGCCCCCGATGTACTGCTGCCCGAGGCGGACCCGGCGCTCGCCGAGATCGAGCAGCTCAACGAGCAGGGCCTACGGGTGCTGCTGCTGGCCCGCGCGCGGGGCGGACTCGACGCCCCGGACCTGGCCGACGGGGCCGTACCGAGCGCACTGGTCGTCCTGGAGCAACGGCTGCGGCCCGACGCCGGGGAGACGCTCGCCTACTTCGCCGACCAGCGGGTCGCCACGAAGGTGATCTCCGGGGACAACGCCGTCTCGGTCGGCGCCGTCGCAGCGAAGCTGGGGCTGCCGGGCGCCGAGCACACCCTGGACGCGCGCAAGCTGCCGACCGATCCCGACGCGATGGCCACCGCGATGGAGGAGAACACGGTCTTCGGCCGCGTCACCCCGCAGCAGAAGCGGGAGATGGTCGCAGCCCTCCAGTCCCGCGGCCACACCGTCGCGATGACGGGCGACGGCGTCAACGACGTCCTCGCGCTCAAGGACGCCGACATCGGCGTCTCGATGGGCTCGGGCTCGGAGGCGACCCGCGCGGTCGCCCAGATCGTGCTGCTGAACAACAGCTTCGCGACCCTGCCGTCCGTCGTCGCCGAGGGCCGTCGCGTCATCGGCAACATCACCCGCGTCGCCACGCTGTTCCTGACGAAGACCGTCTACTCGGTCCTCCTTGCCGTCCTGGTCGTCTGCTTCCAGGTGGAGTACCCGTTCCTGCCCCGCCACCTGACCCTGCTGTCGACGCTGACGATCGGCGTCCCGGCCTTCTTCCTGGCCCTCGCGCCGAACAAGGAGCGGGCCCATCCGCACTTCGTGCGCCGCGTCATGCGGTACGCGATCCCGTCGGGCACCATCGCGGCCGCCGCCACGTTCGCGATGTACCTGATCGCCCGGAGCCACTACTCCGGTACGGGCGCACTGGACGCGGAGACGAGCGCGGCGACGCTCACCCTGTTCCTGGTCTCGATGTGGGTCCTCGCGATCATCGCGCGCCCCTACACCTGGTGGCGGATCTGCCTGGTGGCGGCGATGGGCCTGGCGTTCCTGATCGTCCTCGTGGTGCCCTGGCTCCAGGACTTCTTCGCCCTGAAGCTGGTGGGGACGACGATGCCGTGGACAGCGGTGGGCATCGCAGTGGTGGCCTCGGCCGCCCTGGAGTACGCCTGGCGCCTGGTGGGCCGCCGCTTCCCGGTGTAGCGGCGGCCCCCGCGCTCAGTCGAACCAGCGGTCCCGGGCCAGTTCGTCCGTGCGGGACGGGTCCTCCAGCAGGGCCGCGACCTCGAAGCGGCGCGGCCACTGGCCCGCCGCCCAGGCCAGGCCCGCCGCGACGCCCTCCAGGGTCGCGGCGTGGACGACACCGTCCGGCGTGCGGCGCCAGTCCAGTTCGGCGCCTCCCGCAAGCAGTTCGCCGTGCTCGACGTACGTGTCCGGGGTGCCGGGGCCGAGCAGGATCCGGACCGGGTCGGGGACCTGGTGTTCCTCGCCCTCGGACGTCACCTCCGCCTCGACGCTCTCGCCGAGCCGCCGCACCTGGAACAGTTCGGCCAGCTCCGCCGCGCTCGCCGGCGCGACGGGCAGCAGCGCCACACCCCTGGTCAGCGGCAGCAGGTCCGGGGCGTCGGCGATCACCGCGTCCGCCGCGTCGACGACCCGCACCTCACCGTCGACGACGGCCCGCAGCTCGTCCGGCAGCGTCACCTGTTCCGGGTCCAGGTCGGCGAGTGCGGTGTACAGGGAATGCAGCTGTACGGGGCCGACCGGGCGGTCCTCGTCCGCGAGCCGGCCGAGGAGTTCGGCCGCACCGCCGGGCTCGTCCAGCAGGGCCGCGACCGAGGTCCGCACGCCGAGGGCGCGCAGCACCTGCGCGTCGTCGAAGCCGGTCGCGTCGGCGGCGTCGTACAGGCCTGCCAGCCGGGGGTCGCTGCCATGGGCGCGCAGACCTGCGGGGCGGCGGCCGTCCAGTACCGGGTGGTCGCGCAGCCACCAGGCTGTGTACGGGCGTACGGACTGCGTCGTACCGTCCGGGAGCAGCACGCGCACCGGCTGGGTCAGCGCGTCCCGCAGAGGCGGCCTGGCCAGGAGGGCGAGGGCCTGGGGCCAGGCGTCGTCGTCGACGAGGTCGAGATCGCGGACGGCGACGATCTCGGTGGCGACCGGCGGTACGGGCGTGTCCGGGAGCTGGTCGAGGATGTCCTCGCACCAGACGTCGACGGCGTCGAGCAGCCCGGCGTCGTCGGGCTCGGCGTAGTCGCTGTCGCGCGGCTCCAGTTCGTCCGGGTCCAGGACCACGTCGGTGGCACGCACGAGCGCGAACGTGGCCAGCACTCCGCAGGCGGTGAGGGGCTGTTCACCCCAGCGGTCGGCCAGGTCCGCATCGCAGTGGGCGAGTTCGCCCTCGCGCATGACGGCGGCGAACGGGCTGCCGGGCAGCACCAGTTCCCCGGCCGGTGTGAGCTCGCCGTCCTCGTCGGGCAGCGCGAGCGCCCCGAGCCAGGGCTCCTCGCCGGGCGTCAGGTCGGCGTCCCTGACCAGGGTGAGGACGGTCTCCACGAGCTCGTCGCCGTCCAGCGCGTCCTCGTCCCAGATCTCGCCCGCGTCCAGCGAACCGGCGACGGCGGCCCGCACCTGCGGGGTCGTCAGCACGGCGCGGGGCGTGGCGGGCAGGGCTCCGAGCTTCTCCAGGAGCGGATGCGCGGCGTCCGGGTGCGCGACCTTCAGCCCGAGCCGCCCGAGCCGTTCCAGGACCGGCCCGGTCAGCGCGTCGGGCAGCGGGAGCAGGATCTGCCGGGGGCCGATCGTCGTCCGCGGGACGGGCGGCGTCTCGGGGTCGGGCCCGCGGGACTCCGTCCCGGCGAGCGGCACCGGAAGGCCCGTCAGCCGGTCCGGCTCGACACCGGCCAGGCTGTCGTACAGCCGCCGCCACCAGCCGGGGTCGCGCTCCAGACCCGCGAGCCGGTCGATCGCCTCGGTCAGCGGTACGCGGGCGACACCGAGCGTCCGCAGTTCGCTGCGGCGCTCAAGTCCCGCGGGCAGCAGGCAGGGCAGCACCTCGGCCAGCACCGAGACGGTCTCGGCGCCGACCCCCTCCAGCACCTCGGCCTCGATCGGCCGCAGCGCGGTGGTGGCCTTGCGGGCGCTCTCGGTCCCCGCGTCCCAGCTGTCCCACCGGTCCGGCTCGGCGGCGGGATCGCGCGGGGCCGCCGGTTCCAGGAACGCGACCCGGGGCAGCCGTTCCAGCACGGCGGCCCGCAGCGCGCCGTCCAACTCGCTCCTGCCGAGCGGCCCCGGCACGAGCCCGATGGTGGCGACGGTCACCGGCTGCCAGTCGGCCAGCAGTTCCGCGTACGCGTCGGCCGCGCGCTGCACGAGGAAGTCGGTGAGCGGACCGGGCGCGGGGTGCCGGCGGGTGGTGTCCAGCGGAAGGGAGGCGATGAGCAGCGCGGGAAAGCCGAGCGGTTCGTCGGTGGGGGTCGGGGCGTGCACGACGGGGGCGGTACGGGGGTGGACCGGGGCGCCCTCCGCGTCCACGGGGACGGCCCAGGTCACCGACCAGTGCGGGCGCAGCCGTTCCTCCAGCGGGCGGTCGGCGAGCAGGGCAGGCTCGACGGGTCCGTGGTGGTTGACGGTCCGCCAGCGGTTCGTACCGTGCGCGGAGTCCTCGATGTGCGTGTACGGGCCGTGCTGCGAGCGGCGCAACGTCCTTACGGTGTCCGGGGTTTCGACGACGATCTCGTCGAGGCCGGCCAGGGTGAGGAGCAGGGCGTCGTCGACGGCGTCGAGCAGCCGGCCGACGAGGTCCTCGGCGACGCCGTCGCGCAGCGGGAGGACGACCACCGTGTCGTAGCCGTCGGGAGCGGTGCCCTCGGCGGGCAGCGGGAGGCGCAGCAGCGGTACGTGGCCGTCGCGGCGGCGCAGTTCGTCGCCGAGGCCGGGGCTGCCGAGCGCCGCCTCACGGGCGAGGTCACGGGCCTCGGCGAGGGACCAGCGCACGCCGCCGTGCCGGCCGACGACGGCCGGCTCGTCACTCACCGCGAGCACGGCGGCGAACCCGACACCGAACCTGCCGACGGCCCCCTCGTGGCCCTCGCGCTTGGCGGAGGCCCGAAGGGTGGACAACGACTCCACGCCGGTGGCGTCCAGGGGCGCGCCGGTGTTCGCGGCGGCGAGGACGGCCGGGGCGACCCCGGTCGCCGGGTGCAGGGTCAGCCGGAGCCGGCCGGGCACACGGGCACGGGCTGCGGCGTCGGCGGCGTTCTGCGCCAGCTCGACGACGAGGCGGTCGCGGTAGCCGCCGAGCGCGAGGTCCTCCTCGGCGTTGGCATCCTCGCGGAAGCGGGCGGGGCCGGCGCCCCAGGCGTCGAGCACGCCGCGTCGCAGGCGCGCGGTTCCGAACGGGTCGGCCCCCTCGGTCGCATTCATGCCGCCGTGACTCCCTCGTCCGTGGTCCGGTTACGCGTACCCGCCCAGTGTGCGCCCCTCTGGGTGCGGGGTTCCGTCCTCAATCGCCGGACGGGCTTGTGTGCGGGGTCCCCGCGGGGCGCTGTTGTCCGGTGGGTGGGGGTGGTGCCCCTCCGGG